>CAYGMC010000007.1:0-38749 GCA_964351105.1 uncultured Candidatus Saccharibacteria bacterium
GAGATATGGGTTATCCGCTCCGGTTACGCTAACCGTTTCAATGGGAGATAACGACCCATGGCACGAGTGCCAAAAATGCGCTACAGTAGCGGAGTTATGGAGTCCTCCCTTGGTACGCGTGGCGCACGACGCCGCAGGTCTCGCATAGGAGAAAGTATCAAAACGTTTATATTGGGGACAGCAACGATATTTTTGTTTGCTACGGGAGCTATTGTGGTATGGGCGTCGCTCATGCCGATACCTTCCATAAACAATTTTTCGGACCGGCAAGTGGCGCAGTCGACCAAGATTTATGACCGAACGGGAAATATCGTACTCTATGACGTTCACGGACAAGTGCGCCGCACCTCGGTACCTCTCGACAAAATATCCCCCTACATCGTGTCAGCAACAATTGCCGTTGAAGACAGCACATTCTACGAAAACGCAGGTTTCCGGCCCCTTTCCTTTATGCGCGCAATGTGGGTCAATCTTTTTTCAGGCTCGTACGCACAAGGTGGCTCTACGATTACCCAACAAGTGGTAAAAAACGCCCTTCTCACCCAAGAGAAGAGTATTGTGCGAAAAATCGAGGAGATTATTCTTGCGCTCCGTCTTACACGCACGTATTCAAAACAAGAGATTATCAACACATACCTCAACGAAACATCGTATGGGGGAACGATCTACGGCGTAGAAGAAGCAAGCCAATACTTCTTTGGGATTCCCGCCAAAGAAGTAGATTTGGCACAAGCAGCGTACCTCGCGGCCCTCCCCGCGGCTCCCACTTACTACTCTCCCTACGGCAACCATAGAAAAGAACTGGACCAACGGAAGGACTTTGTCTTGTCACGGCTCAAGGCGACCAATATCATCACACAAGAAGAGTACGAGCGCGCACGTTCCGAGGATGTGCAATTTAAGCGCACGAGCGAAGCTGGTATAAAAGCTCCTCATTTTGTTTTTTTTATCCGAGAATATTTGGAGACGAAATACGGTGTCGATGTGGTGAGCAGTGGTGGCCTGCGAGTCGTTACCACGCTTGATTACGATCTTCAACAAAAAATGGAAAATACCATAACAAAATGGGCACCTCAAATGAAGAAAAATTTCAAAGCCACAAATGAGGGCATGGTGGCAATAGATCCGAAAACAGGACAAATCCTTGCAATGGTGGGATCGCGAGATTATTTTGATGACACCATTGACGGACAAGTCAACATCACACTTGCGCACCGACAGCCCGGGTCGGCCTTTAAGCCATTTGTATACGCCGACGCTTTCGCAAAAGGATACACACCAGACACGGTAGTGTTCGATCTCCCTACGCAGTTTTCTACATCGTGTTCGCCGTCCGACAACACAAATGACAACCCGCCGTGTTATTCTCCCTCAAACTACGATGGAAAATTCCGAGGGCCAACCACTTTTCGTGAGGCACTCGCGCAATCGATCAATATCCCTGCGGTAAAAGCACTTCATCTTACCGGTATCCCCGACGCACTCAAGCGTGCGCACGATCTCGGCATAACAACACTGGGCGACCCGAACCGCTACGGCCTTGCGCTTGTTTTGGGTGGGGGAGAAGTCCGCCTTCTTGATATGGTCGGCGCGTATGCAGTTTTTGCAAACGACGGCATCAGAAATACACCGACAGGGATTCTTGAGGTGCGCGACCAACGGGGAATTCTTTTGGAAAGTTACCAAAACAATCCGACGCGCGTACTTGATTCACAGGTGGCACGGCAGATAAGCAATATTCTCTCCAGCGACGCCGCGCGCGCCCCTAGTTTTGGTGTACGTGGACCTCTCTACTTCGAGGGCGCAGACGTTGCCGACAAAACAGGGACCACCAACGATTCGCGTGATGCGTGGGTTGTTGGCTACACACCGTCAATAGTAGTCGGTGCGTGGGCAGGCAACAACGACAATACCCCAATGGTAAAAAACACCGCCGCATTCATCGTAACGCCGATGTGGCATGAGTTTATGGTCTACGCGATTGAAAAATTTCCAGGAGATAAGTTCCTCCCCCCTGCACCAGACCCTGCTCACGAATCTCTCCCGCCCGTTCTTAAAAACAATTGGAATACTGATTTCTCAAAAGGATTGCACGATATCCTGTTTTGGGTCAAAAAAGACAATCCTCGTGCAGGCCCCCCGGCTAATCCGTACACCGACTCCCAAACCATCTACTGGGATTTCCCTATCCAAGCATGGGCGGAAGGAATGGCCGCGAAGGTTATTCTTCCCTTGCCATTACTTACACCTCAAATCGCAACATCATCAGCGATTTAATGGCATCACAAGATACATGAACGCCTGATCTGATGCTCCATGGATTACAAGTGGCTTCCCTGTACCCGCAAAATCGAGTGTGAGTGAATCTGAACGAATACTTGAGAGACAATCGGCAAGGTATCCGATGTGAAAATTTATGTCCAAATCTTCTCCAGATACCGCGGCATCGATGATGTCGGACATTTCTCCGATCTCGGCACTGCGCGCTATAGCGCTAAAAATCTTCCTTTTTGGGTAAATATGAAAGCCAATATGTTGGTCATTGCCGGAGAAAATACGCGCCTTGCGCAGTACCTCAACAAAATCGGTCTTGAGTATCGTTGCTTTTGTTGTAAATGATCGCGGAATAATCTCTTTATAATTTGGAAATTGACCCTCTATTAGACGGGAGACAAAACGAACACCTCCACCAGAAACAACACATTGCACATCCTCGACGCCAATCTCAACTTCGTCGGCAGAAATACGCTCAAGTACATAAACAAGCTCGTTTGCATGTTTGAGAGGAATGAGAAGTTCGCCTGATTTGTTTTTGGTGGCGTGTGTGTTTTTTTTCTCCGCCAACCGAAATGAATCTGTCGCAACGGCGATAATATCGCCTTCTTCGATAACTACCGATACACTCCCGAGCTCTGGACGAATCATAGACGGAGACGCCGCGTACAAAACTGACTGAAGTGCGTTCAGGAAGTGCTCACGAGAAATCATGAAACCGCGAGTGGTTGATTTTCCAATAAACGACGGAAATTCTTCGTGAGGAATTGCTTTGATGATGTTTTGAGACCCTTTGGATTTAAGGAGAAGATTCCCTTCATTGTCTTGAAGGGTAATAATGTCTGAATTAACTGATCGCACTGTTTGTGAAATAACACTAGCGGCAACAGCAACAACTCCGTCATTCTCAATACTCGCAGGAATAATAATCTCAATACCTGCCTCAAGATTAGTGGAGCGAAGAATAAGGTGTCCATTTTTTGCTTCAAGAAGTATCGACGAAAGAACAGGGAGTGACTCTTTCTTTCCAGTCACCTTCTCGGCAAGTGAGATTCCATAGAGAAGTTGTTCTTTGGTTGTGCTGATTTTCATACTTTAGATATTAAATCTATTATTACTACTAGTGGTGTGGACACTGTGGAAAGATGGAATTTGTGCGGCACCTGTTGGATTTTTTGATTGGTGTGTGATGTTGATAACACACTGCGTGAATGTGTACATGATGTGGATTTTGTTGGTTGTAAGAGGAAGTACGGTACATATAGGTTTGTTATACAAAGTTATTGAGGTTTTTCCCCGTGGTTATTAAGGTGTTGTTAGATGTGTTATGCGTGAATGAGTGTACGAATATGTTCAATCTCTTGCTCGAGGGTAGTGTTTGTTTTTATTTCTTCTTTTATTTTTTCACAAGAGTGGATAACAGTGGTGTGATCTCTTCCGCCCAGTTTCTCCCCTATTGAGGGATATGACACATTAAATTCTTCACGCAACATGTACATGATTATCTGCCGAGGCTTAACAACCTCCTTCTTTCTCGTCTTCTCGTAGATACTTTTCTCAGGGACTTCGTAGTATTGAGCGATACGCCGCACGACCTCATCGATAGAAACACCGCGCGACGGCCTGACATTGTGTTTGATGAGGGTGCGGACATCGGCTTGGGAGATAACACGGCCCTTGAGTTGGGAGCGGCACACGATCATGTTGAGTATCCCCTCTAGTTCGCGGATATTGCCGCGCATATTTTCAGCAATGTACTGAATAATATCGTCAGGCAGAGAAAATCCATGCTGGTCAATCTTGGCGCGAACGATAGCAACGCGCGATTCTACATCTGGCTCGGGAATTTCTGCGACCATTCCACCTGAAAGGCGTCCTCGAAGACGATCCTCAAACCCCGGCATGAGCGTTGGGTGTTTGTCAGATGAAAAGACAATCTGTTTGTTATTGTCGCGGAGCGCGTTGAAGAGGTGGAAGAGCTCCTCCTGTGTCTTCTCGGTGCTCGCGATGAACTGAACATCGTCCATGATCAAAACGTCGTATTGCCGGTACTGATCTTTGAAATTATTAGCACGACCACTCCGCACGGCGTTGATGTAATCGACAGCGAATCGTTCGGATGTTACGTAGAGAACCTTCGTGTTGGCACGCGTTTTTTTGAAATGATTACCGATCGCCTGGATGAGGTGTGTCTTGCCTCTGCCGGTAGCGCCGTAGATAAACAGCGGGTTATAAGCAAGACCCGGACGCTCGATGACGGCGCGCGCCGCCGCGTGAGCAATCTCATTGAATGGCCCCACCACAAAGGTGTCAAATGTATATCGAGGGTTGAGGTTGTCGCGTTTGTCTATATAGAGCTCCGAGAGATCAAGCGAGGTATTGTCTACTCCCTCCTTGCGGACAGGTTTGCGCTCGGCTGTTGACACAGGGGCACGATGAACGCTGTATTCCACCGCGCGCACGGTGCTATCAAGGCCTCGCAGTGCTTTTAAAATGAGCTTGTTGTGCTTCTCCATCAGCCATTCTTTGACGATTTTCGACGGAACAGCCACCTGCACACTGCCGTTTTCTCGGCCGACCACGTCGGTATTTCGAAACCAAGTACGGAATGATGCCTCTGATGTTCCCAGCTCAATCTGAACGAGCGCATTCTGCCATAATTCTCTGTTGGTCATAGGATGAGGATTCAGTGTTCGCATTATACGTGCCGGTTTGCATTACGGAAGCGTTCCCTGTTTTGCTAGGAGGTGTAGAACCTGTGGATTGCGTGGGGATAAGATTTTTGGGGGCTTGAGTAAAGTGAAAAATCAAGTATAGTGTCTATCATGAAGCGAAGATACCAACCTAAAAAGCGCAAACGCGCTCGCGCACACGGTTTTCTCGGACGTACCGCGACTACGGCAGGCCGCAATCTCCTTGCGCGCCGGAGGCGCAAGGGGCGCAAACACCTTTCAGTGTAATGCCACGCAAAAACAGCCTCACTCACGCAGAAATTACTCAAAATGTCCGAGCTCGCCGTATTCAAGGGGAGACTTTCTCCTTGTCTGTGTGGAAACTTCCCCACGGTAGAGCCAAATTCGCGTGCGTTGTTTCAAAAAAGGTTGCGCCGAAGGCGCATGACCGCAACCTCATAAAGCGGTGTTGTCGCGAAGCCGCTCGAGCGTATGTATTGGCGCTTGACGTACCACTTGCCATCGTGGCACACGCACGCAAGCAGGCGGCGGAAGCCTCGTATGACGCAATTCGGAAAGATGTCCAAAGGCTGATACAATCCAGCCAATGATCTCAGCGATATCGGGAGCGTTCCACGTGGCAATATATCAACCAATCTACAATGCTCTCGTTTTTTTGATAGACGTAATACCTTCTCATGATGTTGGGATTGCGGTAATCGTTCTGACCATACTTGCTCGTATCGTTCTCTTCCCTCTTTCGCGTCGCGCAGTGGATTCACAGCTCGCCATGAAGAAATTGGCGCCGGAGGTGGAAGCCGTAAAGGCAAAATACAAGAAAAACTCTCCCGAGGCGAGCAAGGCGATTTTTGCACTCTACAAAGAGCGCGGCGTGCATCCATTTGCTGGCTTTGGACTCACTTTGGTACAGCTTCCCGTTCTCTTTGCGCTCTACTGGGTGTTTGCACAGGGGGGCTTGCCTGAAGTGGATTCGAACGCGCTATATTCTTTTGTCCAAGTGCCGGAGGCTGTCGACATGATACTCCTTGGGCTTATTGACATGGGGGCGAATCACAACGCCACGCTCGCTGTTCTCGTGGCAATCTCACAATTTGTGTATACACGTCTTTCTATGGGCAAGACCGAGCACGATTCTCCTGTGGAGGCGTCACTATCGGGTGATATGGCAAAAAGCTTTGAATTTCAGGCGCGCTACGTGATG
Source organism: uncultured Candidatus Saccharibacteria bacterium (assembly GCA_964351105.1). Lineage (GTDB taxonomy): Bacteria > Patescibacteriota > Minisyncoccia > Phycocordibacterales > UBA2100 > UBA10103. Next base: position 6,169 of record CAYGMC010000007.1, read on the forward strand.
CCTATTATCTTCGGTGGGTTTATGTTTTTTATCCCAGCCGCGGCCTCTCTCTACTCGCTTACTGCCAATATCGCCATGATTGCCCAAGAGTACATATCAGGGAGACGATTTTAGAACCTTTGCGCGCGTGTGCGGGGCGGAGTATAGTGCGTCTATGAACGCGCATGAAATACGCATCCTTGCTTTGCTTAATGCCATGGGGGTGGAAAACGCTTCGGTGGAGCGGTCGGAGATAGCAGGACAGACGATTTTTTCCATTAAAACCACGGGAGAGAAACGAGATCTCGTCGGCCAACGGGGTGATACTATCCACGCGATTGACCATCTCGTGAAGAAAATGGCAGAGCAAAAGACCTCTCGCGCGAATACCAAAGCGGACTCTTCAGAAGAGTCCGACCGCGAGCCGATGTTTCTCGTAGACGTGGATGAATATCGAACGCGTCAGATAAAAGACCTGCAAGGCAAGGCCAAAATGATGGCAGAACGTGCTCGCTCTTTCCAATACGACGTAGAGCTCTCCCCCATGAGCGCGTACGAGCGTCTTATCGTGCACACAGCACTTGCCAGTGAGCCAAATATCAAAACAGAATCACAAGGAGAAGGCAGAGGCCGTAGAGTGGTGATCAAATACCAAATCTAGGCCCCAGGAGCATTGGGCTGAACGATTATTCTGCATCTCGAACCTTGATTGGACAAGCAAGTTGGCATGTCAGGAAAACACATGCGTGAAGGGGTACCTCCTATTAAAAGATCTGCGCAGGCGTTCCCGTTTCCTATGATGATTGATGGAGTGGATATCGTCGTCCCGCCACCACCCGTTGGAATACATGTTGCGGGATCTGCCCCTAGACTCCCACAGCTTTAAAGTCCTCCAGCCGGAGCCGCGGTCTTTGGAAATGTAATTTTGAGATTCAAAATCTGCGGGTTGATCTGGAACAAAATGAGCCAAATTGCAAGGAGGAGGAAGAGACCCAGAACAGTACTACTGATAATCTCACGGGCTTTACCTTTTGAACTCCACAGGTCGCTTCCCATGTACATGTACCCCGCGTAGACGAGCCGCAAGACGGCAATCATCGCCCCTACCGAGAGCGCCACTTTGAAAAGTTCGGTAAAAAATTTAGCTAATGACCCAGGGCCCGAGGCGACGTTGTAAACACCCTCAAGAGTTGAACCCTTATATTCTTCAAGCGCAACAAAGCCAGCCGCGTGCGCTGTGCTCCAGTACACACACACCACACCGGCCATGAGTAGTACAAGTATGATGCACGTGCGACGAAAGACGGAAGTCATAGCATTATTCGGTTGTCCGCAAGATCCAGAGCGATTGGTCGATTCCACTCAAAAACGCAATGTAACTTCCGGTCGGATCGATCGTGGGATTTTGGACATCAAGTACGCGCGGCATGGTGTATATCATTGTGGCAGTTTCTCCGAGCGTGTCGAGTTCCCACCACGTGTCTGCGGTGTGTATTGCGCCGCGAAACCAATCGTTCAAGAAACCATCGCTCGGTGTGTTTGTAGGAACAGCGCAATATATTCGAAATGATCTACCGGGGGCCCACACGCACTTTTCGGCAACGGTACGCACAGAGAGCGCGGTGGCCGATTTTTTTCCGAGCCGCACAAAGAGCGAGAGCACTCCCCTTTGCGACGAGCTGTACAACATCGCGTCTTCTGTGGGGTGCGGAAGTATTTGAAGACCGGGAAGTGGACCGAGCAGTGGAGAAAGAGAACCGTTTCTCAATGTATACGCGTATCCAGGCATGTTGTCAGCGGGCGTTGCGGTGAGAATTATTTGAGAGCGAACGGTAGAAAGGAGCCAGCTGGAAAGCGGAGATGAAAAGACTTGCTTTTGTTTATTTCCACTCCAATCGGCGGTCCACACAGTCGCACCAAATTGATCTTGGCGCGGTACGAGATACGCGATCGTGTTGCTTTTTTGATCTACAACAATACGCGTTATATTGGTCGGCATATCTCGACCCAAGAGAGGCACAGGAGCAGAAGATGTAGCAGAGGACGTAGCGAATTGCCCAACAAATGTGGTGATGGCGCCACTGCCACTGAGAGAGCGCAAAAAAACAGTCTTTTTTGTCGGAATCAATAGTGCCGCGTACGTTTTCGGAAATAGTGTATTAGTGAGACGAATTGTCTTTTGGTCGCGTGCGCTGGCTTTTGAAACGTATCCAGTCGCTCTCTCGACGAAAAAGATATCCGAACTGGTAGATGTGGTATTTGGTACATCAAATGCCATGCCAGCTATGGGAGAACGTGTTACTTGCCAGAGTCTTTGTATCGGCATGGTGACCGAAGAAGATGAAGTGGCATTTTTTTGCGGAACCGAAGGATTCGCGTGCGTCGCTGTCGAGCCGATGGTGCCAGAAAAGATCGGCGAATCAGTCGCTATTCCCCGTGCAGTGTCAGTGATTCTTGTCGATTCAGTCTGTGAGCGCAGGTATAAATACCAACCCGCGAGTCCGCCAAACATGACCACGAGAATGCTGATGAGTGCCCCGATGAGTATGTTTTTTGCAATGCGCATAGCTATCGTGTAGTTGTTTGTGTACCGTAATTGTTGAGGGAGAACGACAGATTCCACGAATTTCGTGCAGAGAGAAATGGATTGTTGGGAGAAGTAAGCCCAAGTGAAATAGTGGCGCGTCCGCTCGATTTGTCAGCGTTGATGGTTATTTCATTCGTGTTCGAGTTCGTTGGGGCGGGCGTGCCGTCGACACTCCATGAGTAAAAAAGAAATGGGTCATCGGCGCCGCGCGCTGCCGAAAAATATGGCACGGCGGCAAACGTCATCTCAAGATCTGGAATACGGGTTTCATCTCCGAGCGCGTCGTGATATTCCATACCAAAAAGCGGGTGATTTCGATACAGCGTAACGCCGGGGTCTACTGATTCAAGTGTTATCGACGCAGAACCGTACGCACTCAAGTCGGTCGAACGCGCATCGACCGAAATCGTGTCGGTGCCAAAAAGCATGGGGGATGCCATGATGGCGGTCGACTTGCCGAGTCCCGATATACTCCCCTCAACAATGCCATCACGCCGCCATGTATATACGATTTGGTTGTCGGGGATGCGCACTCCGGTGCTAGAAAAAAAGTGAGCGATTGCCTGGAAGTGCATAGAAGCGCCAGCTGATGGCAAAGGTCGTCCGCGATAAAATGGAGGGACGTACGAATCAGCCTCAAATAAAAGATCGACTGACGAAGGAGCGGCGTATGCAGTCTGTGTGTCGGGTGTGCCTAAAAACGTGCCGATGAAAGGTAGGCCTTGCGCCTGCGCCACACCTGCCTCGAACAGGAGCCCGAGCGCGAGCGCGGCAATTATTCCTCTCATACTGGTATATCAATCACGCGCGCCCCGCTCCGAGGCTTTTCAAGAGTTCCTGGAGGTGTGCCTGCTTGTGTACCGGCAGTAGCATGTCCGGTGACAGGAGAAACAGGAGCAGCCGCAGGTGGCCCAATCGACGTTTCTCCGCTCGCGCTCTGTGGTGCGGCAGGAGCCAGTACGCGATCGGGCACTTGTGATATTTTTTCGGAAAGCTGATCTTTGGCTTTTCGCGCGGCCAAGATTTGCGAAGGGTCGGAGGTAATAATTTGGTCTTCAGTGTACGAGGCTATGACTTTGATCGCGACGTGTTTTAATCCAGCAAAGAATATCCCCTCCCCGACGTCCGATTCAAGCAAAAGGTATTTTTCTTCGTCGGAGAGCTTGAATGTTTTTTGCACAAGATCAACCGACGTTGGCGATTGGCGGAGCAAAAGTTGGATGGATGAGTTGGTGATCATGGGGACACCATATGGAGAATTGAGAAAGTCTGAAACGTCTTGAGTAATGGTCGAAACACCGAGATAGTATTTACGCCCACGCTTGATGATGCCGAAAAGGAACGAAGCAGTGTCTTCAGAACGCATCATCCACCACGCCTCATCGATGACAAGGAGACGCTTTCGGAGTTCTTTGCGTACCGCATTCCAAATATGGTGCGTGATGATATACATGGCGACGGGTTTTAGATCGTCCTCCATGTCGCGGACAGAAAACACGACGAGTTTTTTATTCATATCCACGTTGGTCGGCCTGTTGATGAATCCCGACCATGTGCCCTTGGTGTATTTGGAGAGTCTTTGCACGAGCGACTCCGAACCCTCCATACCGGAGAGTACGAGCTCAAAGTCTGAAAGGAGCGGTGGCTCAACGGCGGCGAAATTGGCGTCAGGCGTGATGTCTTTGAGTGCGTACGTCTCGGTAATGGCCTTGTCGATGACGGCGTCTTCTTCGGGTGTGAGACCACCGAGCATGATGCGGAAAAGTCCGACGAGCGTGATGATGTTGTTGCGCAAAACATCCGCAGGATTCTCGTCTTCGCGCGGCACGGGGAGGTCAAACGGATTTATATGGTGTTCGGAAGATAGTGAGATATTGAAGTATCGCCCGCCGACCGTTTCTGCCAAGTATTCATACTCGCGCTCGGGATCGATGATAATGACCTCAACATCGAACATGAGGCTGCGCAATATCTCGAGCTTGGTCGTGTACGATTTACCAGAACCGGATTTTGCAAAGGTCACGCTGTTGTAGTTTTCGAGCGAGAATCGGTCGAAGAGTATGAGGGATGAATTATGACGATTGATACCATAGAGAATGCCGCGATCGCTGGTGAGGTCGAATGAGATGAACGGAAAAATGGAAGAAAGTGGGGCGGAATTGAGCTTGGTGTGTACGCCAAGTTCGTCGGTGCAGAGCGGCAAGGTGGAGCGAAATCCCTGCTCTTGCTGAAAGAGCGCGGGCCTGATGTAGACGAGACGTGACTCGAGGACAGAGCGCACCTCGCTCTCGAGCTTATCGAGTTCTTCGCGCGTGTTGCCGTATATCGTGAGGTATAGTCCGACGTCAAACACACGCTCTTGCGCCTGCTGAAGAGAATCACGCAAATTTTCTAGGTCGGCGTAGGCTGTGTCGAGGAGTGGATCGCGCACCATTCCCTTTTGTTCACGTGTGGATATTTGTGATTGCACCTCCGCGACCTTTTTTTGAAATTTGCGCAGCATTTCATTGGTGTCGAGCGGATGCACAAAGACCGAAATATCGAGGACCTTGTCCATGTTGATAATGGGCGCAAACCAGCCGGTGGTGAGGAAGCGCGGGTATGAGATTACGAAGAATGTACGAGATATTTTCTCGCCGAGATCGAGCTCTTTTGAATTTATTTTGAGTGCATGTGGCGCAATGACGTCTTGGAGGTCCAAGACACCAGCGCGGTAAATTTCTTCGGGCAACACCGGAAGCACCTCGGACGCCACCTTCTTCTTTCCAAATGGGAACAAGTCGCTAAAAGCCATATGATTATTGATTGAGCGGCATTGGTTTGCCTTCTTCGCCCGGATTAAACATTTTGTAGAGAAGCTCTATCGCCTCCTCGGTTCCTAATTGTGCCGTGCGCACTCCGGTGCGTATCAGACCTTGTTGCACAATACCTATTCGCTGTTCGAGTTGAGACACTGCTTCTTCAAACGCCACGTTTTCTTTCTCCTCACTCGATCCTTGATTACCGAACGGAAGGAGGGAAAGTGGTCCCTTGCGCGTTGAGAGCGCGGGTACAGAATATGGCACGACAACGAAGAAATTTTTGGTCATGATGCTGGCCGCTTCGGTAAAACTCTTGACGAATTCGATGTATTCCCTGATTTGCACGCGCATGAGGTCGTCAAGCTGGGCTTTGTACGCAACTTCGAGAGTAGAGACATACGGCCGTATATCAAGCATGCGTGACTGGACGAGAATTTGCATACTAAAATCGAGCGAGTTGAGAAAATTTTGGAATTGCACGATAAAGGCTGTTTGTTCATCGTCTGATTTAAGCGCGAAGTTGATAGACGACGCCAAAAGCACGGCACGCAAACTACCATCTTTGAGAATAACGATACCGTCGCGCACCTCTGAAATGGGAACAAAATCCTGTGTCGACTTGGCGATTTTTTTGGTAATAGGCATAAAATTAGCGGTAGAGGGCGCTCTGAGCGGTCGTTACCGGTGCGAGAACCCCACCGGAGTGATACGTGTCTTCAACGTCGCCGACCCCCGCGGCGATGCGCTCTTTGATATCGAGTGACCATGAAAGCTCATGCAGTTTGCTATCAGAGAGTTTGGGAATATAGACAGTGCGTTCTCCGATAGCTACGTCTGTTTTTGTGGCGCGAGCCTTTGTGCGCTTGTGTTCGTTGTCCCACAGATATAAGCGCGGGTGGAGTAGGTACCAAAAACCATATTCGATAGCCAAGATAAATGGGCGGCCGTTGTATTGGACGAAGGCAAGCGCCGCGGCAAGGGCGCAAACTGCCGCGATTATCGGTGCGGAGATGAAAAGTGGAAATATGCGCCACAAAATATACGCGCCCCCTGCCCCGCCTGCCAGGTAGACGAATTGTCGGAACGTAAGAGGTCCAAAAATTTTATCCTCGACCTCGATAAATTGAGGGATTTGGAATTGCATCCCGTATATTATAGCGCGCTTTGCGCGGCAAATTGCTCGGTGTCGTTGAAAAGTGCGTTCAAGAGAGCCTCGGAAGATGGTTTGGTGTCGGCTTCTTTCCTTTGAGCTAAGCGAGTTGTTCGCGGTAGGGGTCGCCTTCGATCAAGGGGCGCTCGTGGCTCGGCTGTTGGGCCGCGTATGAAGCGGAGATCGGCGCTCGGGCCGCTCTTTTGGTCGGAGGCGCGGGCGGCGGTGTCCCTGGTGCCACGACCGATGCGGGATCGCGGGAGAAAAATGTATCCACCCCCTCGATTTTTGGCTTTTGAGGAGCTATTGCTTGTAGTTCCCTCTCAAGCTCGGTGCGTATCGGCTCAAACACGATTTGCGACACATTGGCCGCAAGAGAATCGGCCAGCTCGCGCGGAATCTCGAGATCTTTTTCAAGACTCCCCGCAAGCTCTTCAGGCTCTTGAAAGCCAAGGAGCGTGAGCATCACGTCGTTTTCCAAAAGTTGCCACTGGTCGAGGTGTAATTTATTGGTATCAGCCAATTCCCGCAAGTGCTGTTCCAAATCAGCTGACGTAATTGCTTGTTGAACAAGTGGTGGGAGTTGGTCGAATCGCTGTTTTAGCGTATCTTGCAACTGCTTGTCGTTAATATTTTTATCCATAAATTAAGTAGTTTTGGCTCCGCCGCTGGCTGGTGGCGTTGCAGGAGTCTCCGGTGCTGGTTCAGTTTCTCGCATCGCGTTCAACATATCGCGCACACGTTTGTTTTCGCGGTTTCTTTTGATAGCACTGCCAGCGGCGGCCACCACATCGCTATCAAACGAGGTTTCTACACCAAGCATACGCTTCCATTTGTCGCGATTTTGCAGAGCTACTTCCTTGGCGGTCTCCGGGATAATGTTGTTGATACTGTTTACAACAACATTCGCCTCGTCTCTCGCTCTCTTACTAATAGCTCTATCATCAGTCAATCTTTCTTCTCGCAGTGATGTTCTCGCTGTAGCCTCGCTCCCTTCCGCGGTCGTTTTTCGAGCGAGTGCCTCGTCAATTCTCGTGCTAATCGAAGCAAGTTCGCTTTGGGTCCTGCTGTAGTCAGTTTTGTCGATGCCGCTATCAGACATTGCTTTGGTGAGGATAGTTCCTTGAGCTGTCTTAATTTTATCATCCTCTTGGCGCAGGATACTCGCATGAGCATCCATTGTTGTTTTCATTGTTCGTCCAATAGTCTCACGAAGTATTGGGTCACTGACGGCAGTAAGAACTTGTTCTTGAAGCTTTTTTAGTTCGCTTGGCGATGCCCCAGCAATCTCGGTGCCCAGCGCTCCCCGCTTTGAGGGATCTGATATGGAAACAAGTGCTTTCTGAAGTTCAGTTTTTACCACGTCCGCTGAATTTTTCTGCGCGTCTTTACTATTTTCGATTTGGCTATGCTCTGCTTGATACGCCGCGTTGCCCTTTGTTGCGTCAACGAGCGCCTCGTTTCCCTTAATGAGTTTTTCATCACGTTCTTTCGAAAGGTTTGCGATGTTTTGCGTCTCAAGGGTTACTGTGGCGCGTTCTTTGCCCACTATCGCGTCGAGCTCGGCCTTTCGCGCGTGTAGGGATTCGCGAGCGCGTTTATCCTCATCCATACGTATTTTGTCTGTGTCGGGTCGGACGGATTCTGCCACCTTTGCGGCCGCATCAGCGCGCGCCTTTACCGCGGCCGCGTAACTTGATGTTGTTTTTGCGGAGCCACCGGCGAAGAAACCTTTGAGACCGAGAGATTTTGTGATTGTTTTTGCGGTACCGGTGTCCATCACATTCATTTTGCTCCCTGCTACTGTATCCATGCGTTTCGCTTGCCGTCCCCTCTGCGCCGCGAGGCTTTTGTGCTCTTCTGCCGCTTTTTTCGCCTGAGCCGCAAGCTCGGGGTTGGTATCTTTAAACGTCTCGTAAGTACGCAATGCCCTGGCCCCAAGCCTGTTCGCCTCCTTCCCTTCGCCCTTTAGTCTATCTGCACGCCTAGATGCCGGGCCACTTATAAATTGGCGTGCGATAGGTGCGGCGACGAAGCGCGATGCGAGGCCGGCGGTGCCCGCCGCGATCATGCCCGGGATGTTGAATCCGGCTATTGAGGACGATAATTTGGAGGAAACGTAAAATGAGGCAAACAAAAGACCTATAACGATAGCGAAATTGAGCAAGTATTGGATGCTTGCAACTGTTGGGGTACCGCTCGCCAGGTTCCCCAGATCTATAGTTTTCGAGAGCGTATCCGTGACCACGCTTGTTGCCCACAGCATAATCATCAAGACAGGCGCAAGGATGGCGTTTTTTATGAGCGCGTTCCACCACGTGGTCCAGCCCTGCTGTACATACGTTTTGTTTGGAATGATGTACGTTGCAAACGCAACCGCGGATGTCATGAGAAGCAGGAAAAATATAATGGAGCGGACGATAAGCAGGTAAGAACCGTACAAAAGTACAAGGGCGACGATGAAGTATAGTGTTGAAGAGACGATTCCGTGGAGAAGAGCAAGCCACCCGTTGTTTTTTGTTTCGGCGATTTTGTCGAGGGTATTATAGGTTCCACCGAGGGTTTCAACACCCGTCATCTTAATGAATGCGCCCGCAATACCGGGAGTCTCGCCAGGGTTAGGGGCCACCACACCCGCTTGGGGTTGGGCACCTCCGATGTTTACCTCCACTTCTTTATGGAATTGGGTCGCGGTAAAATTGGAAAAATCAATAATCATCTTGGTGAAAAGCAAACTGAAATTGATAAGGACGGCGATAATGATGATATTTGCCACTAATTTTTTCTGCCCGAATTCTTTGAGACCGAGAATAATAGAAATCGCGACGAATACGAATATTCCGATAATAAGAATGTTTGCAATATCACGGAAGACCGTCCATGCGGCTGTAATTCCACCCTGGATGCTGCGATACATATCGCCATATTGTGTAACTGTCTGAAAGAGCACCCAATTAAAAAGATTGCCCGATAGTGCCATGAGCCACCCCGTAAGCGACATGAGCGATGATCCTAGCCATATTCCGAGTTCACGGGTAAGACAAGTAATCGGACTCATCATGAAGAAGAAACTGCCAGAACATGAAGTATCGGTTGGGATGTCCGTTTCGGTGCATTGTCCGACTGCCAAACAAGTTTTGGTTTTGCCGTTAGCGTCTGTGCGAATCATTCCCGGAATTTGATTTTCGTTCGAGTCGTAATACCTTGTTATTGTATTGTTAATATTTGGAGAACCATCGCTTTCAGTACACGACCACTCTGCGTTCGGCGGAATATTAGTAAATATTCCGTCATTTCTACCATCACGTTTGAACACTGTGCCACTCTTCATCGTTGTTCCACAGGATGGAGCAGCTTGTGCTTGATCAAGAAAACCGTCTTGTGGTGCAAGTGGCGCCAGCACCAAAATCATTGGCAAGACCACCCCAAACAACATTCTTTTTGTTATTGAATTTTTCATGATGTTACGGCACTCCATTTTGCTATCCATCGGTCGATTGTGGTGGGGCCGCCGGGGGTGCTAAGCGAAGCGTTGCACCAACCGTTTTGGCTCGTACCATCCCACGCCACGGCTCCGGGGACGTTGTTGGTCGTGTCGTCCCCTGCCCACGCATGGAGGGTAAGCGGCACGAGGCCGATGGATTGGCTGGTGAGCGCTTCTTGTATACTTGCCACATCCTCGTTGGCTTTGTCGAGATCTGGTTGCTTATGCAATGAACCTTGCGCGACGAGCGTGTCGTATTGTTGGAGAGCGGCGCGTTGGACGCCGCTCGCGGAGGTGTTTTGCACGTTGGCAATAAGCGCCTTGATTGCATCTATTGCCAAATTGGAAGTTTCTACGTTTTTGGCAACGAGGAGGGCGAGCGGTTTGATTCTTGAATCAATGAGTGGTTGTGAGTATGCCGTCGAGGTGGCGATGTGGAGAGTCGCACCCGTGGTGGAGGTGCATGTGGTGCCGCTTGCGGCGGTAGCTGGTGTTGAAGACGCACTACATATGCGACTCACGATAATTTGCCAACACTTATTTTCTGCATTGCGGAGTTGGGTGAGACCATTATCGAGACTCTGCGCAATCGATAGTTGTGCATCATTATATGCTTTTTCCACCGCAAGCGACGGGAGAAGACTTGTGAGTGCGACGTTGGTGAGGGTTTTGGCAAGTCCTTGAGAGGCTTCTTGCGTGAGTTGTGCGAGGTACGAAGGCTGAGAGCCGGTAGGACTGCTGATGCTCGCGAGTCCGCCCACATTTCCGCTCAACAAACGATTGCCCATGCTCGCAAAAAGTGCGCTCGTCATTTGTCCGATGTCGTTGGCCATTTCGAGCTGGCGGTAGCCCGAGGTTACGTTTTGTGCGGCGAGTTCAGCGACCAAGAAGGCAGGGGTCACAACGAGGCCATTTTCGTCGGTAACAGGATACGTACCTCTGCCCCAATTGAGTTGGGTCATCGTATCGTTTTGGGCAGACGCGACGCGTGCGCCCAGCTCATTTTCTGCTTGAAAGTATGCGAATACCGGATTACATGAAGGATTGGCGCGTGCAAAAAGGTTATCCCAATACCCCGTCGCCGTGGGACACGCGAGCGACATTTGCGGTCGCTGTGTCTGCATCGCAAAATTGCGCGCAAGCGCCACTTGGACGGGATTTTGGATTGCAGGATTGAGCGCGCTCGTGACCACATAAAAGTTATCGCTGAATGCTCTGTCGCGCACGTCCGCCATTTCTCGGGGAATGCTTTGCGAGTAGGAAGGATTGCCGTTTCTGCTCGTATTGAAAGTCTGAAGCCACGCGCTCATGTATGCCGCCGTGAGGTAGTTTTTCATTTGTGCGGCGGCCGGGCTCAAAACGCACGTTTTGTACACCAAGTAGCCCGAATTGAGCGTAACACCATTGTCAGAAACGGGGACAAAACTACCGCCGATTGCACTCATGCTACCCACGCTCATCGCGTATGCTCCCGTCTGATTGCACCCCAAAATACCGTCGTTTTGTAATTGGGCGTGTGCAAAAAAAGGGGTTGTTATTGCGAGGCTCACGCTGACTATGTATAAGATTCTTTTCATGACGCGTGTTGGGATATGTAGAGCGCGAGCGAATTAAATGACACAATCATGGCGGCTTCGGCATCGTTGTAGGTCTGCAAGAGCGCCATCGCTACAATCGGGTCAGAAGCGTTTTCGGCCACGGCGGAAAGTACGGCAGAAAACTTGCCCATCGCGTTCAAAATATCGATGTGTTGCGCGCTCGCGTCGCTCGGCACGACGATTGCGGCGAGTTTCTGCACTGCTGTGTTATACGCGATCGCGAGCGTACGGAGTTGCTCGGCATATTGCGCGTCTTTTGTCTGTATGTACGCGCTCACGATGGCTATTTCGGGTGTTGTGTGTTTGGAGAGCGGTGTGAGGGCAGTGCGCATGTCACTTTGGTATTTTTGCATGCGCGCATATGAAGTGTCGTTGGTTAGAGTAATATCGGCGACGGAAAATTTCTTTGAAACAACAGGCGCTTTCACGAACGGGGCGAGTTGTTCTGCCACGGCCGCGCCTGCTTCGGGAGTGTATGCACCCTTCTGCGCAAGTGCCGCGTACTGTGTGGCGAGCGCTCCAACGACTTGCGGGCCGATGTCGGCGAGATTGGGTGGAGAGGCGACCTGTGATGAAATGGGAGAAAGCGCACCCGGTAATTGGGGGATAATTTCAGGAGCGTTGCCTTGGTGTGGAGCTGCAGTATATGCCTCTTTGGTGCCGTGCATGGTGCCCCATACGATTGATCCAAACAAAAGCGCAACGCACGCGGCCGTAAAAAAGAGATGAGGATGTGCCACACCAAAAAGGCCGCTGGAGAATGAGCGTTGATCTTCCACGTCTCAATTATACTCCAACTTATGCGCGCTACAGCGTCCCCGCGCTCGAAAATTGAAAAGCACTTCCCGGATCGCTCGCGCGAAAATGCACGTCGTAGAGTGAAAAGATGGTGGAGAGCGCAAGGTATTCTTGGGTGAATGAGTCAGCCGCGGCATTGTACGTTTTCAGTGCCTGCAAAAGAGCCGCGTCCCCTCTATTCCCTGCTTGCGCGATTGCGCGGAGCTTTGTTCCTGCGTTTTTGAGAGCTGTCGCAAGCCCACCATGCGGTGCTTCGGCGACCTGAGGTACACCATCGATTCCTTCGAGTGAAGTACCGGCGTAGGTCAGCCCGTCGGCAAGCATGTTGACACCATCGACACGAGATTTATTTGTTTTGTCGGCAAGCCAGTCTTTCAAGACATCAGTCATGTTTGCGTGGTTATTGTGAAAGGTCAGTATGGCGAGACCTGCTTTGTTTCCATACTCAAAGAGTGCCTGCTGGTCGGGGCTTCGCGGCGTGTCTTCGGTAGGTGTTCGTATTCCTGTGGGGAGAAGTGAATATACATATTGAATCATATCGCTTTCGGTGGTTTGTTTGACCGCGGTATTCGGAAGGATACTGGCTGTGGTTTTTTCTTTTGTCGTTTGAATCGTTTGCGGCGCTGGTTTTGAGGTCGGAATATCTGTATAACGAGCGAGCGTTTCCGGTGCAGGATTGAGCGGTGGCAAGACCTGAGTGTTTTGCTGTTCGCTTGTCTCAAAAATTTCGGGGTATGGAAATGCATTTCCCCCGCTTATGTATGTAGTGGGCGCGTTACGAATAGGGGCAACGGAGCGATTTTCGACGGCGAGTACGATGCCGATAAGTATTATGCCAGCGCCTGCGAGCAAGAATGAGTACGGATGCTGGCGAGGCGTGAACATGGGGAAACTATATCATCGCTTGTGCGGGAGGATGATACACTTTTCACATGCTTTCATTTGTCACGGCTTCGCGTGTCGTTGCGATTGTCATGCTTATTTGTCTTGCTCTGCCACCTTCGGCAAGCGCCGCCAATGTATTTGGAGGGAAGATAGGTATGTTTCTCCCCTGTCCCTTCAATCTGTCGCTGTGGGCGACAGTAGGTGCGCCGCGAGGTGGCATCTACATCTGGACGCCGTTTACCAAAACGTATCCAAAGGGATCAATTGGTCCGGGTGAATCCGTTATCGGTCTTTACGGTATCCCCTACTTCTGTCTTTTTATGATTGCACCGCTTATTCCCATACCCGGTATCTCGATGACGATGGTCGGGTCATCCTGAGAGTATCTCCGTCAAGCGTTTCCATAGGTGAAGCGGCACGTTTTCGGCGCGCTCGCTCTGTGCAATGTCACATCCACCAAGTGCTTCAAGCGCGCGCGCTTTTCCAAACGCCACACCGAGTGTATTTCCAAGCGTTTTTCTCTTGGACGCAAAGCCGGCGCGCACAACGCGGAAGAAATCTTCTTCGGAAATAGAATCGAAAAAGTTTTTCGATATATTTTCAATGACGAGGATAGCGGAATCTACCGATGGTGGTGGTGAAAAATGTTTTTTGTTGACCCGGGAGACGATGCGCGGCGTGCCATACGCCTTTACCGACAACGAAAGAATAGATTCTTTGGTCGCGGTGATGCGTTGTGCCACTTCTTTTTGTACGAGAAGCGCCATGGTGCGCGGCGGGTGTTCTGTCGTGAGAAAGGTACGGATAATTTCGCCCGTGATGTAATACGGAATGTTGGCCGCGAGCACATAGGCACCCAAGATTGTGTGTGGGTCGAAATCGCGCACATCGCCCTCGATTATTTCCAGCCGATTTTCCGAGAGCGCATCTGCAAACTTTTCTTGCAAAAAATGTACGAGCGACGCGTCTTTTTCTATCGCAACAACGCGTCCGTGTTTGAGCAATGCTGTCGTAAGAATGCCTTTGCCCGGGCCAATCTCGAGCACCGTGTCGCTCTGCTGGATTCCCGCCGCGTGCGCGAGCTTCGCGGCATACGCTGAGTTTTTCAAAAAATGCTGTCCGAGCCGCGCTCCGCCTTTTCGATTCATAGTTCTATAGTACCTTCCTCCTCTTCCCTTGCTGGCTCGGGCGACACAATGAGCCGAGGGTCGATATCGCCGATAAATTCAGAACGCAAGGTGAATTCACGAGATCCCCAACGCAATCGTTCGCTCGCGTGCGAGAGAAAGAGGTGTTTGCGCGCGCGCGTGAGCGCCACATAAAAGAGCCGACGTTCTTCCTCGCTGTCGCGTGTCGCATCGTTCTCCCGTATAGAAGGGAAAAGCCCTTGTTCGAGGCCCGTAATAAAGACAGCGTCAAATTCCAGTCCCTTTGAAGCATGGACTGTCATCAGCGACACAGCATTTTCTTTGTCCTCAAGTTGATCTTGATCGCTCTGGAGCGCCGCTTCTTCGAGGAGTCGCTCAATGCCCTCTATCGGGTCGTACTGATCAAATCGAGTGGCAAAGTTGACGAGTTCGCGTAGGTTGAGAAGCCGCTCTTTCCCTTCCTCATCGGCGTTTACGAGCATTTTTTCGATTCCGCTCGTCTCTACTGCATATCGCACCGCTTCAGATGCAGGAAGTATATCAATCGCTTTTTTAATTGCGTCGAGCGTCGTGCGAAACGCGAGTACTTTGCCTCGCGCGGATGCTGGCAAATCAGCGTCGAGTCCCGCGGTCATCTTCTCGAGCGTTACTTTGCCAATGCCGCGTGGTGGCACACCGACGATACGCACGAGATCCACTCTGCTTTTTGGATTCATCGAGGCGCGAAGGTACGAAACGACATCTTTTACCTCTTTGCGGTCGAAAAATCGGGTGCCGAGTACGCGGTATGGCACACTGACCGCGAGCAATGCTTCTTCGAGCGCGCGTGACTGGAAATTTTCTCGATAGAGGACGGCGATATCGCCCGGTCGTGTACCCTTGGTGATAAGCCGTACCGTCATTTCGGCGACAAACCATGCCTCGTCTATTTCGTTGCGTGCGGGGTAGAGCACAATGGGCTCGCCGGTGCCGTTCTCGGTAAAAAGATTTTTTGGTTTCCGCCGGATATTTTTCTCTATCACCGCATTGGCCGCCGTGAGTATCGTTCTTGTCGAGCGATAATTTTGTTCGAGCGTAACCACCTTTGTACCGGGGAACGTGTTTTCAAACGAAAGTAAATTTTCGATATCAGCTCCGCGCCATGAGTACACATTTTGGTCGATATCTCCGACTACGCACAAATTTTTCCGCTCCCCTGCGAGCAGTCGGGCTATCTCATACTGCACACCATTGGTATCTTGGTATTCGTCGATTGTAATATAGTGCCAGCGATTTTGGAGCAAGCTCAATACATCGCGCGAATCGCGCAAGAGCGAGAGCGTCCGCAGGAGTAAATCGTCGAAATCGAGCGCGGCTTCCTCGGTGAGCGTACGCTCGTACGCATCCCATACGCGCGCAAGCGCGCGTTCGCGGAAATCTTTGGCACCTTCGCTAAATTCTTTGACCGACAGACCCTTGCCCTTCTCGCGAGATATTCGGGAGAGGGCCGCACGCGGGAGCATTGCCTCGTCGAGCGATTCGAGGATTTTCTTTAATGCGCGCTGACTGTCGTCGCGGTCCCAGATGACGAACGAACGCGGTAGTTTTGCCTGCGCAAAGAACTCTCGTAAGAGGCGCACGCCGAGTGAATGAAAGGTCGAAACCATCGGGATACCGTTCTTTTCAGGCACCAGAGCTCGTATCCTATCGCGCATCTCGCCGGCCGCCTTGTTGGTAAAGGTAACGGCCAATATGTGTGGCGCGGGTACTCCCTGTTCGACCAAGTGAGCAATACGGTGTGTGATGGTTTTCGTCTTACCGGCGCCAGCACCAGCGATGATGAGAAGCGGCCCGTCGCGATGCAGGGCCGCTTCTTTTTGTTGAGCGTTCAATTCTTCGAGATATTTCACTGGCGCACTATATCATCTCGAAACCTTAGGGCATGTTTGAAAACCCAAATGCGCACGGGACGGGATGTTTTTCCGCCTCGAAAACTCGCTTTCTCCACAGTTCTCGTCGAAAAAACATCCCGCCTCGTGGGGTTTTCAAACACGCTCTAAATCGCAAAAACTTGACGAAAATCTTATCCCCTCGCCGAGTATAATAGCGGTTGACCAGACCAGCGATGAGAGTAGAGTGAATGGAGTGGTAGCAGACAGACCGCTCCGGCACATGTCCATAAAATCAAGGATTTGAGCCATATTTCTGACACCCCGCATTGCTATCACTTAAAAACGGCTTAAAAACAGGGCGAATTGAGATAGTGCATTTTTAGACGTGCTTTCTCTCGTTTTTTGTTGAAAAGTCGTTGAAAAGGCATATAAGCAAGAAAATACATCAATCCGCGTCGGGCGACGTATCCCGAATTCGGAGGACATACAGGAGAAGTCAGTATCGCGGGGCAATAACCTTCGTATCCCTCTTGTTGATGGTAGGAGCGTTTTTCCCATCCCATGCGCAGGCGGGCATGCTGGGCGACATGATCGCATTCTTGTCCGGCGGGGCAGAGATCACCTCTGCGGCACCTGCCGCGAGCGGTAGTCTTCAGACGATGCCGCTTCCCAAGCCAGCGACCAACATTGACCCCACTCCGGCGCGTGGTGGCGGAAGCATCACTATTGTCGACAACTCCGCACTTCTACCGCAAGAAGGACCTTCGGGGACAATCGCCGACATTGACCGCCCTAAGAACAGCACCATTAGCCGATATGTAGTAAAGCCTGGTGATACAATCTCTTCGATAGCAACTTTGTTTGATGTGTCGCAAGGTACGGTACTCGCGGCCAATGATCTGAAGAAGGGAGCTAAATTGAAACCAGGCCAAGTACTTATCATTTTGCCCGTTACCGGCATTAAGTACACCATGAAATCAGGTGATACCCTCGCGTCTATCGCAAAGCGCTTCGGCGGCGACGTGGCAGAAATCGCGAGCTACAACGGCCTTGATGAGGCGACGGTCGCTGTGGGCGACCAAATCATCGTTCCCAATGGAGAGGTGCCTGCATCGCCCGGCACCGCGCCGACCTCAAAGTCTACGGTAAAGTCGAGTCGTTCAGTTGGGCAATATATAGCGCCGCTCGCGCGCTACACACGAACGCAAGGTATACACGGGTACAACGGTATCGACATGGGTGCCCCCGCCGGAACCCCCGTATTGGCCGCGGCGGGTGGTGAAGTGGTCGTAGCACGCGAAGGTGGGTGGAACGGCGGCTATGGAAGCTATGTTGTCATCACACACGACAATGGATCCCAAACACTCTACTCGCATATGTCTCAAGTGTCTGTGTATGACGGCCAACGTGTCGCACAGGGACATGTTGTGGGGTATGTGGGTTCTACTGGCCATTCGACCGGCCCGCATCTCCACTTTGAAATTCGTAACGGTATTCGGAATCCGTTTTGATCCCTCCGTTTTTTCTAATAGCATGTTCGAAAATCCAAGCACGCACGAGGCGGAATATTTTTCCGCCTCGGAAACTCGCTACGCTCAAACAGTCCTCGTCGAAAAAACATCCCGCCTCGTGGGGTTTTCAAACATTCTCTAGGATGTTCGCCTCGCGCATCTCCCGTGCTATCATGCGTTAGCTATGTTGCGTGCTGATATCGTTGTCGATCTCCAATATGGAGATTGTGGAAAGGGCAAAATAACCCACCACCTCGCGCGTACCAAAAAATATACGCATGTGCTTCGCTACAACGGCGGATGCAACGCAGGGCACACGATTTTTCACAAAGGAAAGAAATTTGTAACACACCAGATTCCCGCCGGTGTGTTTTTTGGTATTCGTTCGATCATTGGTTCGGGGTGCGTGGTAAGCCCGGAGCAGTTTTTTCGCGAACTCAAAATGCTGAAAGACGGTGGTATCAATGCCGCAGGAAAAATTTTTATTGCGAGCAACGCGCACATTATCACCGCGGCCAACAAAGCAGAAGATAAAAAAGGCGGCGGCAAGATCGGTACGACTGGCCAAGGCAACGGCCCTGCCTATCGCGACAAATACGGTCGCACCGGTATGCAGGCAAAAAGTCTTAGATCTCTCAAGCCGTATCTTGTCGATTTATATGAGGAATGGCACGGAAAATCCGCACGAGACGTTTTCATCCTTGCGGAGGGTGCGCAAGGTTTTGGGCTTGACATCGATTGGGGCGACTACCCTTTTGTTACATCGAGCCACTGCACGACCGCGGGCGCGCTTTTAAATGGTTTGCCGGCGAGCGCAGTGCGCGACGTGTGGGGCGTTGCAAAAATTTACGAGACGTATGTGGGCAGTAAAAAATTTCAGCCGAAAGGCGCGATATTCGATACAATAGCCGATCTCGGCGAAGAATATGGAGCCACGACCGGCCGTCGCCGACAGGTCAATTGGATGAATATGCAGACGCTTGAGCGGGGTATTTTGGTCAACGGCGTTACGCATGTGGTGTTCAACAAAATCGATGTGCTCCGAGAAGCAGGTGAATGGGCGGTGATAGACGGTGGAAAGGTGGTCAACTTCAAAACAGAAAAGGCGATGCACGATTTTGTACTGAAACGCATAGCAGGTTTCGGTATCAACAAAACGCGTGTGTTTTTCTCGGAGAGTAAGGAGCGGATTTAAGTGTTTTGGAAACCGTGGTTTCAGTAATAACGTGAGTTCGTATCAGCGTTGGTCAATGTACCTCTCCAATAAATGGAATTGCTAGTCGCCGACGCGGTGTTTCTCCCTTGAACAAATTATTGGCACGCTGCGGCACATCGCCTCTCTCGCCAAGATGAGCGGAATGTTTCATTGCGGCGAAGCTTGAGCCTAAGAAAACCGCATGCTTACCGTATTTGGCAGAGAGTGCATCAACACTCTCAAAAATCTGTTTAAACCCCTCCGATTGTTTTACTGTGCCAAAAAGGTCGAGCTGCACGCCAGTGTGGGTCGTGAGCTTTAGGAGTGTGATTCCTGTTGCGCGGTACTGTACGCCCTTTTCAAACACGAGTGGGAAAAACTTTGCCACCTCTCGAAGTACATCCTGTGGCACATTTGTCGGATGCGGCAATTTTATTTCGCATCCATGGAACTTAAAATCCTGTGTCTTGAGAAAGAAAAAAATATCGGGCGCGGCCACATTCCAACGCCGCGCCTTGATGCATGCATTCTCGATGTTTTTTGAAAGTTGGGCGTAGATAAAATGCGCCTCTCTAGAAGAAGGTGTGAACGTTTTTGTTTTACTGATCGATTGATAGCTCTTTTTTCCCTGTACGTCGAGCTCCTTCACTACCTCTCCATTGAGTTCTTTCCATATTTCGATCGTGGGTTTTGTAAGTTTTGATCGTATCCATGTCTCTGATCTCTGTGCGAGATCACATGCAGTGCGCACGCCATGCGTATTCAGGTAGGCAGCAGTTTGGGGGCCAATTCCCCACACGCCAATGAGCGGAGTTTTACGCAGATACACCGGTGCGTCTCGCAGCGGAATGATGGTAAGTCCATGAGGTTTTTTCCACTTCGATCCAATCTTTGCGAGTACTTTTGTTGCCGAGAGCCCTATCGAAAATGTCATACCGAGCTCGCGCTCTAGGTCTTTTTGTATGTGTGCTGCGGCGTCTTCGTACGACATATGTAGTACTCGGCGCATGCCGGTGAGATCAGCAAAACACTCGTCGATAGAATATTCTTCTACCGCCGGTGTGTAACGCTTCACGATGGCGTACATCCGCTCCGAGAAGAGGCTATAGGTCTCGTAATCGGACGGCAGAATAATTGCCTCGGGGCATATACGTCGTACGTCAGAGATTTTCATGCTACGCGTTACGCCAAGCGCTTTCGCTTCGTAGGTGCATGCCGAAACAATGCCGCGTTCTTTGCCG
The DNA here is from genome assembly GCA_964351105.1 of uncultured Candidatus Saccharibacteria bacterium. Taxonomy (GTDB): domain Bacteria; phylum Patescibacteriota; class Minisyncoccia; order Phycocordibacterales; family UBA2100; genus UBA10103. Next base: position 26,417 of record CAYGMC010000007.1, read on the forward strand.
GTGATGACAGGCTTTCCGCGCAACGCGGGGTTCTTCGCAACTTCGCATGAGGCGAAAAAAGAATCTCCATCGATATGGAGAATTGCACGCGGGAAACCTTGCTGTCCGCCCCACGACATATTTAATACTTCCTAACGACAGCTGTCACCACTGCTTCAACACGAAATGTTTCATACGGATAGATTGGTTTGTATTTTTTGTTGGCGGGCTCGAGATGGTAGTTGTTTCCCCTCTTTCGCAGATACTTCATCGTGTACTCGCCGTCGATCATAGCAATCACTATTTGACCGGATTTGTACGTTTGCTTACGTTCCACTACTACCATGTCGCCAGGGTGAATACCGGCGTCGATCATTGAATCCCCTTTTACTTTGAGGATGTAGGTCGACTCTTTGTTGGGCACAAGAAATTCATCGAAATCGATTACATCAAGCAGCTCTTCTTCAGCGGGAGAAGGAAACCCTGCTTCAACAAGACCGAGCACGTGCGCTCCCCCGTGGATGTTCTTTGGTGCGATGCGACCGCGGGCATCCTTGGTAACAATGTCATCCTCGATAAGTTTTTCAATGAGCTTGAACACCGCATTTTTTGATTTGAATCCGGTGAGTTCCATCATCTCGGAATAGAATGGCATGCGTCTCCTGCGGTGGTAAAAGGTCAAAATATTCTTTTTATACTGCTCATACATACCGAGCAGTATAGGTGAACGGAAGTTCACCGTCAACGTGGATAACGATTTAGAGGTCGCGTACTCGATATTGCAGAGCTTCCATCATGTGCGAGTCTTCGATGGTGTTGCTTTGCGCGAGGTCGGCGATTGTTCTCGCCAGTTTGATAGTTCGATGGTAACCGCGTGGAGAGAGCTTGAGTGAGCGTGCAGCGCCCATGAGCGCTCGCTCCCCCGCTGGTGTGAGTTCGGCGAGGTCTTCCAGCTCCTTGGGGCCCATATCGGCATTGGTGGAAACATTTCGAACATGCTTGAAACGCTTACTCTGTCGCTCACGTGCCGCGGCAATGCGCTCGCGCGCGGCAGACGTTTCGGTGTCTTTGACGCTCCGGCGCATAGCAAGTTCTTCGGGCGGCATTTCCCCCACTGATACCCACATGTCGATGCGATCGGCGACCGGGCCAGAAATTTTTCTTCGATAGCGTTCGACATTGAGATGGCTACAACGGCAATCACGCGTGCCGTACTTTCCGCATGGACACGGATTCAAGGCGGCGATAAGCATAAAATTTGCGGGAAATGTAGCCGAACCCCGTGCTCGAGCAACGCTCACTTGCGCGTCTTCGAGTGGCTCGCGGAGCGCATTGACTACATCGCGATGGAATTCCGCGAATTCGTCGAGAAAGAGTACACCTAAATGAGCGAGGGTAACTTCTCCCGGCCGCGGGATGGCACCACCACCAATGAGTGAGGCATAACTCGACGTGTGATGTGGCGACCGGAAGGGCGGATCCCACATCGCGGTATCGCGCAGTGTGCCGGCGAGCGAATGGATGGCTGTCACCTCAATCATTTCTTCTTCGGAAAGTGGTGGCAAAAGCGAGACGGCAACGCGCGCAAGCATTGTCTTTCCCGTTCCCGGAGGGCCATAGAGAGCGATGTTGTGGCGGCCAGCCGCCGCTATCTCGAGACCGCGTTTAGCAGTTTCTTGCCCGCGCACATCCGAGAGAGAAGTTTCGAGATCTTTGTGGGTTGGTCGTCGTTTGTGCGATGTATGCGACTGAATAGAAAAATCATCTTCTTGGTCGAGATGAGCAACCGCCTCTGCGAGTGTACGCACGGGTACAATAGTGATTCCAGAGACGAGCGCCGCTTCATCGGCGTTCTCATACGGGACGAATACTTCAGTAAATCCTTCACTGCGCGCGAGAAGTGCGATCGAAAGCGCACCGCGCACCGGACGCATTGCGCCATCGAGCGTGAGTTCTCCGAAGAAAAGTTTCCCTGCAGGATTGAAATCAATTTGTTCCGAGGCGAGGAGAAAACACAGAGCAAATGGCAGATCAAAACCAGCACCCTCTTTCTTTAATTCTGCAGGCGCTAGTGAAACGACGATTTTCTTGTTGCTTCGTTTTGGCGATTCGAATGTGTAATCGCCACAGTTTTTTATCGCCGAAGCAACACGGTCTTTCGCTTCTTCCAGTGCCTTATCAGGCAGGCCTACCACATTGAACGCATGGAGTCCTCGCGTGATATCACATTCCACCGAGACTAAATGTGCGTGCGGCAGACCTGGTTGTGCTCCAAATACGCGCGCAAAACCGGATTCGATCTCTTGCTTTCCCATGCCCGCCATTCTAGCAGGCGTTTGCTAGACTGCGTGCGCAACGCATGTGCGAGCCGAAGGATTGGCCTCGAGTCGGTCAAAAGGAATTTCCTCGCCACATTCTTCGCATACTCCGTAGGTACCGCTCTCCATTTTTTCAAGCGCGTCCTCGATCGCTTTGTGGTGCTCCTCGAGCTTTTCTACCAGTGGAACGTTGGTCACGAGTTCTTCGATCTGGTCTGCGGCGTCTATTGGATCAGATTCTTGGCCTTCAAATCCCACTGCTGCACCTTGCCAATCACCCGTGTCGCCCTGCACGCGGCCGTACGAAGCTAATTCTTCTTCGAGCGAGTCTTTCTCTGCCTCGAGCGCACCACGCAAATCTTCCAAATCGCTTTGTTTTAAATGGTTCATACGATGATTCTATCAGAGCTTCCGCTCTGCTTGCAATCTACTCAGTACTTCGGCAAACGAATATGGGGACGAAAAGACAATCAAAATGCCCGGCGTTACAAACGAGTAGTAGAGGACGGCCTTCCCCGCGTCGTCAGATAGCACGCGCACGTCGTAGTTGCGCATGATGAGGTCGTGGAAGCGGCGTGGAACGAGTGTTCCATCATGTGGTGAAGTAGTCATGGGAGAGACTTGTCTGAAAAGCGAAGAGAGATCGGTGCTGATGGATGATTCCCACAAAAGCATTCCGGCGAATGCGCGGTCATACGAAGAGACAGGAATAATAAAGACTGGTGATGGGACATCGGCCATATGTATCCCTAGGAAAAAATCACCCGGTACTGCACGCATGAGATCTCCGGGGACACGTGCGCCGAGAGTGGAGAAAAATTCTGCGAGTGTTGCGTTGCGGGTACCTCCTCCCCCATCTCCCGGTACGAGCGTGGGAATAATTTGCAGTATCGATCCAGCAGGGCCTTGTTGTCGAATTATGTCGGCGAGAATTTGACGGACTGTTGGTGAAGTCTCTCCGAGCGCGAGCGCCATATTGTTTTCTACAAAGAGAACGGACGGCGAATCGTTGCTCGGGATCGGTGTTGAAGAACGATGAGTAAGGATATAAAGTCCAAAGATTGCTCCGCCGCCAAGCCCAAGCAAAATAATAATCGAGAGTACCATCAGTATTGTCTTGCGAGCGACTCCTTCACGAGGTTTTTCGAACATAGCACGTTGCGTTTCCTGTGCCTTCTTGCTCATTTCCATTGATGCGGCACGTACGAGCGACATCTTTGTTTCTCGCACGATATCTTGAAGATCGGTTTTCATCGTGTGTACCGACGATATTTGACCAGGGAGTGGTTCGGGCGTTTTTTCTCTGGGAAGTGAAGCGGGGGTGTCGGGCGAAGAAGGTGATTTCGGTGATTGCACTGTCGGCAACATACCAAACGCGGGAAGTTGTTTTTCGGGCGCAGGAGCAGGAGACATTTCTCTTCTTTCGGGAAGCTGTATATCCCGTAGGATGGCTCCTATGCTCGGGTTGGTGAGTTTTGATTGTTGCGGGGAGGTGGTTGGCCGTAGCTCCACGTGCGGAGAAGCTTGAGTCTTATATCCGACGATGCCCGCCTCCGTGGCGAGGTCCGCGGGAATCTCTGGTGTGAGGTGGTCGTCCATGATCGTCTCCACCAACTGAAGGCGAGAGCCCTTTGCGTGCGGCCCACTCCGGATCAGCGGCTTTGATAGATAGATTATAGCGTCCTTTTTCGTCAATTTCCTTAAGAACGACGGGGACGACATCGCCGATCTGTACAGCTTCAGAAATACTACCAATGCGGAAAGGAGCGACTTCTGATACATGTACCAAACCATCAGTATTGGGGCCGATTTTTACGAACGCGCCAAAATCCATCATGCGTACCACCGTACCTTCAAACTTTTCTCCCACTTCGTAATCACGGGTAAGGTCGATAATCTCTTTAAGCGCCGCTTCTGCCGCGCCGTTTTTTCCGGTAACGAATACAGAACCATCGTCTTCAATGGTGATATCGTCGCACCCGCTCCTGTCCTTGATGCCGTTGATTGTCTTTCCTCCGGGACCGATGACGAGTCCGATTTGGTCCACCTTAACGTGGGTAGAAAGAATTTTCGGTGCGCGCTCTGAAATATCGGGTCGCGGCGCGGCGATTTCTTTTGCGATGACCTCAAGAATCTGCAAACGCGCTTTCTTGGCTTGTGCAAACGCCTCGCCGAGCACCTTGAGCGGCACGCCGTCTACCTTTACATCCATTTGTACACCCGTTACGCCCTCGCTTGTCCCTGCAACCTTAAAGTCCATGTCGCCGTGATGATCTTCGGGGCCTTGGATGTCGGTGAGTACTTTGTACACGCCCGCCTTGGAGTCGGACATCATGCCCATAGCGATTCCTGCGACAGGGCGGGTGATAGGCACGCCCGCATCCATGAGCGCAATCGTGGAGGCACACACCGTGGCCATCGAAGTCGAGCCGTTGGACGCAAGACATTCGGAGACAATACGAATGGTGTACGGGAACACGTCTTTGGTCGGTAGCACCATGCGGACGGATTTTTCGGCGAGCATGCCGTGGCCAATCATGCGGCGATTCATGCCGCCCATACGCCCCGTCTCGCCTACCGAAAACGGTGGGAAATTGTAGTGGAGCATGAAATTCTTTTTCGTCTCTTGATACTCGATGGTATCGAGCAACTGCGCATCGCCCGGACCGCCGAGCGTAAGCGCGGCAAGTACGTGCGTTTCGCCGCGATAGAAAATGCCCGTGCCGTGAATGACGGGAGATACGCCACCTGCCTGCGCGAAGAGACGGCGGATTTCGTCGAACGCACGACCATCCACGCGCTTGCCTTCGAGGATGCAAAGGTCGTGCACATACGCGTCCATCTTTTCTTCGTAGAACGCATCAATAACACACGGCTTCATTTCGGGGAATTTCTCCAGCGCGGCTTTTGCCCATTCGGATTTCAACATCCCAAGATCGGATTTACCGATAACGCCTTTGAGCGCGCTGATTTTCGGAAGCATCACAGCATCCCACACCTCTGCAAACTTCTCACTCTCATCGACGACCGCAAACGTCTTTTTCTCCACACCGCGTTCAGCGATAATCGCTTTTTGCCATGTCTGGATTTTTTCGATCTCTTCGCTCGCCTTCTTCAGCCCCGCGTCGAGTACTGATTCAGCGACTTCGCGCGCACCGACTTCTATCATATTTATGAGTCCGTCTTTGCCGCACGCGGTGAGGTCCATGAGCGCTTTGGGCGGGAGATTTTCTTCGCGCTGTTTGTAGGTCGGGTTGATGATGAATGCTTCGCTCTCTTTACCCTGAGCGGAGTCGAAGGGTTCTTCAAGCCCGATGCGCACGCACGAGACTGGCCCGTTCCACGGGATATTGGAGGTGGCGAGCGCGAGCGATGCGGCGTTTACAGCCAAAATATCAGTATCGTACTCCTCTATCGAAAGGACGGTGATGATGACCTGCACGTCACGTTTGAGCCCTTTGGGAAACAGAGGGCGGATAGTGCGATCCACGATGCGGCCCGAAAGCACCGCCTCATCCGAGGGCCTTCCCTCTCGCCGCATAAAGCGACTGCCGAGTATGGCGCCTGCGGCATAAAATTTCTCTTCGTATTCCACCGAAAGCGGAAAATAATCGAGATTCGATTCTTTCGAACCCATCACCGCCGTCGCCAAAACCGCGCTGTTGCCATACCGCACCAACACCGAGCCATTCGCCTGATCTGCCCAATCGTTAAACTCTGCTGTCATCGTCTTTCCCCCGATTTCGAGAGAATATACTTTCTTTTCCATTGTTTTTTGCGTTTACCCCGAGTGTAATCGAGGGGTGACGTCCGGATTTCAGTAGTGAGCCATATGGTCAACACTGCCTATCCGCCCGCCACAGCTATTTATTAATACAGGCACTATATCACACCGCGATCATTCCGCTATTTTTTCTTCGGTTCGTGGTCAACCCCAGCGCACGGCGGTTCTTTCTTCAAATCGTCGTACGAAACAAATCGTACAGTGGCCTGATAACCGTGCAGATATGCTTCCCGCAGTTGTGAATACTCATAGGAAACATTGAACGTTGGCTCGGAACTTCTCTCTTGGAACGACAAGATTGTTTTTTCAGCTTCTTCACGTTTGTCTCGCATGACCACCATAGATTCTATACCGCGATTGAATTCCCTCCGCATCTCGTCTAATCGCCCTCGTTTGGAAAGTGGCACAAGCACTCGGACCAAGCCGACACCCGTGTCCGTAGAATAAAGTATGTGGTCCAAAATTGATTCTATTACTTTGTGGTTCTCCAATATGGATACGGATTCCAGATTTATCCGATCTCTGGGGTCGTCTGGTGGTGGCAAAATCGAGACCGCATCGCGGAGATTTCTTTCTGGTAGCGATCTCAGCCAACCGAACATCTCATGCTTAATAGACGACTTCTCGCGAGAGAAATTTTCGTCAACTTTTAGATGATTCCAGAGTGATAAGTCTTTTGCTCGGATTTCCTTATCGTTAAGGCGGCGATAATACCAAACGCCACTGGAATCAAATACAGCTCCAAACAAACTTTCTCGCTTCAGATTACTGCCAGGCAATTTGTCAACTATTGTATTATAAGCTTGATTATTAGGTTTAGAGACATCTGTGCTACTTGGAGGAGAAAGCGATGGGGCACCTTGGTTCGGTATTTTGAGGACTGTTCTTAACGCATGGTCAGTATGTGTATGGATACGGCACAAGTTCGTGATTTTTCTCTCTCCGCGTATATTCTGTATCTGTGCCCCAACATGTGAAACATTCGTACTTACGTTCGTGACATCTCCTTCGACTGTTGGTAACCACGCATGTGTCCCGTTGGAAAACCTCACAAAATATGCCGCATATTCGATGGGTTCTTCTTTCGCGCTCCGACGCAGTTCCGCGACACCCTGTTGCCACGTCGCTTCTTTAGGAATCTCCGCAGCCTCCACCTTTTCGGCGGCGTAAGGTGAAAGCATTTGTGCCGCGACAAGCCCAGCTCTTAATACGTTTAGTCCCGTTTTAGGCTTCTCTTGCCGGGGCTTTTCAAACATGCGCAAAGCATAGCATGTTGGAAATAGCGCGATCGGATACAGTAGAGAACGCGACGGAAACTGGTGTCAGGTACCGTTTTGTTTCAGAAGCATTCCTCCACTGTTTTCAATAACTTGCGCACGGTTTTTTCGTTGAGAGAGTCGATTGCTTTGTGCTAGGATGAAGTTCACATTCAAAAATGTCCGGGAAAGTACCAGAAAAAGAGCCCCAGCTTAAACAGTCAGTGCGCGAGCCGCGCGATCTCGAAAATGTGGAAAAATTTCAGGGGGAAGATGTTATCGACCAATGCCAAGAATTTGTTCCTAGCATTGACGCAACTCTGCATAAAGAAGTTGCTCAGAGATTAATCGTTAGAGTACAAACGGCAACGGAACAGCTCTCAGAAGAGATTGAATTAGCCAAAGAGAAGGTCGCTTTTCTACAACTGCTCGATGTGCAAATGTTACGAGCTGACGTAGAAAAACGGGTCGGAGAATTCAATTTTGATAACGAGACGACACAAATCAGAGTGCTTACTGAAATTTATGAGTCGGAAGATCCATACGCGAATGTGCGGTCCAAATTTCTAGACGGAAAGCCAGAATTTGAGCGTGAAAATCAGAGACTCGAAGCTTTCCAGGGCGAATTTGGAGCAGTGAAAAATTTTGTTTCCAAGTTTTGGAAAAAATCAGAGCACGAAAACAACGTAAAATCTGCCCAAAGAATTGCAAAAGAAATAACTCAACAGCAGCTCATAAAGCATATCGTAGCGATTGGCGACAGGGTGGAGACTGCAAAGAAAGAGCTCCTGAGTCCGGAGCATAATCGAGCGGATCTACTGAGGAGATATTCCTTAGCTGAATCAGACGATACGGAAGCGGCTGCCGAAGCACTTCAAAAGGCAGCAGATTTTTACTCTCAAATAACGGGACATGAGGGGGTCTTGGACAACTTGGTCCCCTTTCTCGAATCTCTTAGAGAAGGAAATGCTGGTGAATCTGGCTTTTATTTTGGTGCTGCTTTGAGTTCCGTAAACAGCTATAGAGAGACATTGCGCTCAAGTGCAAATATTTTTGAGAGTGAAAGAAAATCTACTTCGGGCACAACCCGTTTGAAACGTAGGGCCGACGACCTGAAAGGTGATATTCGAAGATTATTTGTAGAGCCCAACCCCCGTGGCGGCGTGGCAGATGTTCACCACGAGACTGAAGAGTGGTCGATAACAAAGGAATTTTTGGGGGCGGTCAAAAATTTTAACGGCCACATTAGGCAAGCGGAACAATTAACCCACCTTACAATCGGAGAGTCGGAAATTTATTGGACCCGTCAAGTGATAGAAGCTGAAAAAATCTCTTCCGGCCGATTGCTTACTCATGGAGCACCGACAGCGATGATGTATCAAATTTTAGAACGCGGCGATTTAAGTTCGGTGATTGAACAAGGTCGCAAACACAACGACACAAATAGAACCCATATACGGGAACATCAGAAAGGGTTAGAGGACACAGAAACGCATGATATCTGTTTTGAGGTAGATTCTGTCTACGGGAATTTTTCTAGTGACGAAGACCGTATAAAAAGTGCCGGAAAAACTGCAGTAGACATGGTGTTGTTGTTTAGCGAAAATCAACTTCTAGACAAGCGGCAGTTCGTCGATTTGGACGGAAGACATATATTTGATGAGAAATATTCTGGAGATACGGCTGAATCCCCTGGGTTTAGCGTTGACCTCCAACAAACACCGTTCATGATTTTAGTCACGGAGGCTGAAAAAGATACGCTCCTCGATTTTTTACGAGATAAGTCCGTTTTCAGCGACGCATTGAGAGGGATGAGTCCTGAAGAAATTCAATCTTGGACGGATAGCCATTTAATCGTCACGCCAAGTATTGATAACTTCAAATTTGATCAAGAGGTAAAAAAGAAATTCTTTGAGTCAACGAAATTGTCACCAAAAAATGGCTATGTTGAACTGACGGATACCGTAGCTGGATTTAAAGTTACGAAAGAAAAAACAAAACGATTCTTTGCGCAAACCACCTAAATTTCTAATCGGGAGGCCTCGCCTCCCGACACCAAGATGTCGGATGTGCTCGATGTGAAAAAATCAACGGCCGCTTCACGAGGAAGCGGCCGTATTTTTGAGCAAGAATGGACGCACGGTCATTGACTGGAAGTCTTTGATCGTTGTCCCCAAACGTATATTCGCTTCGAAAGGGTGTCCACCAAACAGTATTGGCATCCAGTACGGATCAGCCGCTGGCATTCTTTCCCACGGTAGTTGAGTAACATCATACCAGCGTGGTTTCATTGCCGCGGTTTCCTTCGGCATATGGTTCAATTCGTCGCTAGTGAACACAACAATGCGGAATTGGTCCCCTGTCTCGTATACGACATTAAGAACTGCGCGTGGTCGTGAGAGACTTTTTATGAGCGCTCCGATCTCTTCGGTACACTCACGCCGAGCGCAGAGGTCGAAAGGTTCACCATCGTTACACTTACCACCCGGCGGCATGAGCAAGTCCTTGTGCGGACCTCTCTTTTGCTCCCCGAGACACACTTGTGTGCCGCGCGTTCCATCTATTCGCAGTGGCAAAACCAGCGACATTCTGACTACGTCCATCGCATATATCCCCTTTTCCTACAGGATGTTATACACGGAAACGCGCAATTTTGCTATTCGGAGTCGTATGCTACCGGATTTGTTTGTTCGGCGTAGGCCGCGCCGTTTTGAGGAGAGGGACGACGATTCCCCCGTACCGGACGGTAATTCATGAGATAGCGTTTGGGGTCCTGATCCATATCGAGGAAGTCATCGCACGCCTCTTTCAGCTTGAGCGAGGTAGAGCGGCCGAAAGAGACCACTTCCACCTGGCACCCCGCGTGGTGTTGTAGGTACTGGACGAGCGGTACGAAATCGCCATCGCCGGTGAATAGAATGACCGTATCGAGTTTGGGCGAAGCGGTAATAGCATCGACAGCGAGTCCCACGTCCCAGTCGGCTTTTTTGGCACCGCCGGAGAATACTTGGAGCTCTTTGAGGCGCATTTCGATGCCGACTTTGGCGAGCGCCTCAAAAAAAGCCGTTTCTTCACCTGATTCTGTCGTAACAGCGTATGCGCGCGCACGTACCAAGCGTCGTCCAGCAAGAGAATCTTTGAGCATGTTGCCGAAATTTGCGCGGGCGTGATAAATGTTTTTCGCACTGTGGTAGATGTTTTGCGTGTCGATAAATATACCGACGCGCTGTTCTGGATGTTTGATGATTGACATAAAAAGTATAAAATGTAATAAAATAGTACACACTTATAAAATACTCACTGGAGTGTAGCGTGAAAACACGCCACAGCAAACAAATTTGACTGCTTATTTCTTGAGACCGAGCTTTTTTACAAGAGCGCTATGCGCGCGCTTGTTGGTACCCTCGAGATACTTCATGTGTTTGCGACGATCGGCGACAAGCCCCAAGAGCCCACGACGAGAATGCAGATCTTTGCGATTTTTGTCTAAATGAGCCGAAAGCTCCGCGATACGTCGGGTCAAAACAGCAACCTGTACCTCCGGAGATCCTGTATCCACCTCGTGGCGCTTTACTTTGGCCATTTCATTGGCTTTTTTACGCTTTGTAAGCATCCACGCAATGATATCACATTCGCCTCAAATAAGCAAGTTCTGCTTGCTTATTCGGGGGAGAAGGCCAAATTTATTGAGGTGTCGCAGGAGCAGTAGGTGCTGGCTTCACGTCAACCAATTTTACGTCAAAAATAAGTGTCGAATTGGCCGGAATGACGACTTTTCCTGATGGATCCTTCTTCTCTTCGGCTCCATAGGCGAGTTCTGGTGGAATAGCGAGCATACGCTCGCCACCAACTTTCATGCCATTGACGCCGATTTGGAAACCGGCGATGAGCGTGGTCGTGCCAAGGTCGAAAACAAGCGGTTTGTTGCCGTTTGCGGCCGATGAATCGAATACTGTTCCGTCCTCTAATTTACCCACGTAGAGCACTGAAACAATCGAGCCAGGGGTTGCTTCGGCACCTGTGCCGATAGACACATCCTGCCCCTGTACTTGCGGTGTTGTGGTGGCAGCCGCTGTCGCAGGTTCTCCTTCTGGCTTCGGCGCACCTGCAGTGCCTGTAAACATAAAGAAAGCTCCTCCAATAATAGCGATGAGTGCTACAGCAACTCCAATACCAATTTTCATATTCATATCCCGTAAGAATACGCGGACTTGATATCTTTGCAAGCCCTCGAGCGATGTGGACAAGTGGCGGAAGCGTATACTGCCTGTATGGAGCCACTTGCCTCAAAAATACGTCCGAAAACACTCGATGAATTCGTGGGGCAAGAGCATCTCACGGGTGTGGGCAACCCTTCGACGAGGCTCAGGGCAGGCCCCTTGCGCGTAGCGATTGAGAAAAAAGAGCTTTTCTCGTTCGTTTTGTGGGGGCCTCCGGGATCAGGGAAGACGACACTCGCGCGTATCTACGCAAACGCCGTGGGTGCGGATTTTTATGAACTCTCCGCCGTGGATTCGGGGAAAGAAGATATAAAGCGGGTTATTGGCACGCGCGGGACGCTTTTGAAACAGCGCCAAAAAATACTTTTTGTAGACGAAATCCATCGGTTTAATAAATCTCAGCAAGATTTTCTACTCCCCTTCGTCGAACGCGGCGATATCACGCTCATCGGAGCGACCACGGAAAACCCGAGTTTTGAAATAATAGCCCCCCTGCTTTCGCGCTGTCGCGTCTTTGTGCTCAACGAGCACACCGAAGATGAGATGGAAAAAATCGTGGCGCGCACGAAGATAAAATTGCCGAAAGAGGCGCGCGAATGGCTTTTCCAGATGACCGGCGGCGATGCGCGGCAAGCGATAACGACCCTCGAGACCACACGTAATCTCTACGGCAAAATCACACTCGATACGCTCAAAGAGGCCGTGCAGTCCAAACATCTCCGTTACGACAAAAAAGGCGAGGAGCACTACAACACCATCTCTGCGTTCATAAAAAG
>CAYGMC010000008.1:0-26451 GCA_964351105.1 uncultured Candidatus Saccharibacteria bacterium
CCCCATGCCCACAACACAAAACCGCCCCTCAAGATGGGGGCGGTTTTGGGGGAAAAACCGAAAATTTACTTCATGTGTCCCGAGACGAGTTTCGTCATCTCAAACATTGTCACTTCGCCTTTGCCGCCAAAAAGCGGCTTGAGCTTGTCGTCTGCCAAGATGTTGCGCTTGTTGGACGGATTTTGGAGATTATGTTTCTTGATGTACTCCCAAAGCTTCTTCACGACCTGTCCACGTGCCATCGGGCCCTTGCCCACCACTGCTTCAAGCTCTGCCGAAAGGCCGAGCGGCTTAAGTAATGCAGGATTCGCTGTTCTGACCATATAAATGATTTGTTAAACCTCTTCCGAGGGCTTTTTATTGATAACTGCCCCATTGTACCTTATTTACGCTTTATGCAAGAGGGGAGGTGGGATAAGCAGAAAGTGGGTCATCGGGTGTGTGGGCTACGCGGTAATGAAGGAGAAGAGTGCCTTTCTCGTTGAGTTGCTTAGTCGAAAGCAGAGTGCAATGTGCAGGTGTGGGCATTGTGGTAAAAAGATCGACTCCGCGACCAAAGATGAGAGGCTCGATGGTAATGTACAGTTCATCCGTGAGGTCATGTGAAAGACAGTACGCATATGTTTGTGCACCGCCGAGAATCGCGACTGTTTCGTATCGCTCAAGGAGTCGTCGAAGGTCGCTGTGTGCAGGATTCACAAAGAGCAGTTTGTCATGCCAGCGTTTTTCCGATTTTGTTGAACGGGTGAGCACGATGCAATTGCGCTTCGAGAGAGGTTCGAGAGTTGCTGTATAGGTATTGTTGCCCACAACGACTGCATCGGCCGTGTCGAGAAAATCGTGCAAGAAATCCTTATCTTCTTTTGATGTCCACCAGCTACCACTTTTTGCATTCAGGGCGATTTTTCCATCTATTGTTATGGCGGCGATAGCTACAGTGCGCATTGGCACTTAATTATACACTGGCAGTCGTTGTAGAAGTCTGTAGTGGTGCTATGCTTTTCGTGACGTACAGGATATGCAGATTATAAATAGAAAATTCGCATTGGTTTTGTTAGGTGGATTTTTTCTCGCATCTCCGCTTGTTGCCTCTGCCGATTGGGTATCAGATACAAATGCCAACTTTGCTTTTCAACGACTGGTGAGCTCCGAAGCCATGATGAGATTTTATCCTCAACCGCCATCACCGAGCGATCCGCTCAACTGGTTGGTTGAGCACATCTGTGTCGGCACGTTCGGCAACATTCTTTCTGTTGATCCATACCCCAGCTGTCCTCCAGGCTCTCGTGAACGACGTCTCACCGTGGGCGATCCTCTGCCTTATTTTAGGCATGACCAAAGTTATAGTTTGAGCAACAGATCTCTCGGTTTTCAGCGTTTCAGCGCATATCCGATTATAGATTACGGTGTCAACAACTCGCCCAGTATTGCGGCCGTGATGGATGGTGATTTTAATTATGCTACCCCCTACGGCACGTTTGAGGCGGAGGATGGCGATGGCGGGGATCTGTACCGCGTCATTGATGGTTGGGTGTCGGGAGGCATCACGCGCGACGGTGGCGGCTATTCTCAAACATTTCTCGGAAGTCATTGCAAGCCATACGGTGGATGGGTATTTTTCCCCGCATCATTCCTAAACGAAATAACCCCAGGCGCGAGGAGCACCGTAAGAAGCACCGTAAGAAGCTCCGTATCAACGCTCCAAGGACGATATTGGGAACAAAATGGCGAGTCATGGCCGGGAGTATGCAACCCGTCTCACTTCGTTACTACGTTGACCGAATGGTACTTTGATCCAAATGCCACTTTCGGAGAGAAGAGACGCCCATCCTCAATCCTCTTACCACCCAAAACGATTCCGTCCATTGTCTCTACCCATGGATATCCAAATGGTCTTGAGCGTTTCTACTTCACCAATATGTATGGTCTTACACGATGGGAGACTTGGGGGCGGGCTACGTCGACAGACCCCTTTTATGAAGCGCGCGGAAATAAACCCAGACCCGAGCCAGATTGCTTGGGTACCACAACGATGACTCATCGCGGATTGGATTACATCCGCTCCGGTTGTCGAGATTGGTCGTTTGTCCAGATTAAATCTCCGCCAGTACCCCCTCCTCCGTGGCCTCACCCATCGGCAAATCTCTTGAAGAACTGGCACTTTGTGGACACTCTCGCACCGTGGCAAAGTACTGGTGGCGCAGGTTTGGCGTTGCGAAATTCAGTAACCGTGGCAGATACTCGATTTTCGTACATTCCGACAACGGGTAAAGGTGTTGCATACCTGCGTTTTGGTTGCGACGGTAACACTATTGATGGTGCCGGAAATTTTACTTACTGCAACAGAGACAAATCTATCTACCAAGATATTCCCATAAATTCACTCTTTGGCGCCAGTCAGTTTGATTATGGATTTAGCGGAGTCATGAATGAGACCGGAAAGTCAGGGAGCGTTCGCGCCACTATCGCTGTCCTCGATTCCGCAGGAAACGTGCTCGACGAGCACTCATTTGATTCTACAGTCCGTGATCCTCAAAGTATACGCGACAGGAATAAATCTGGTTCAAAGTATTTTGCAAGCCGCCTTTTTTTGAAAACGTCGAAAATTTTCGATCTTAGATCACCAGCGACAACGATTCGTTTTAGCCTCACTCCCCTCTACTCGTCTGAGACGTTCAATATCGTTGATACGTGGTTGATGCCACATCATTCATCGCCGCCGGTGATTGTGGCGCCGTCTTCTTTTGATTCCGGTATAGAGGTTGTGCCCCGTCCCAACCTCGTTATCCCAGAAGCAATCACGCCATCGATGGCCACTATTGGGATTCCCACCACGTTTTCCGCTGCAATCAGAAACATAGGGTTTACAACCAACGCGCCATTCCGCGTGATATTCCAACGCAAGGATTCAAGCGGTGCTATCACCGATCTTCCTCCCGCTGTTGAAACTACAGGAGGGCTTGATTTCGGTGAATCTCGTACCCTCACAAAGTCCTACGTTCCAGGCCCCCTCGGTGAGATGCGTGCCTGTGCCGATATGTCGTCCAAGACGGACGTGGGCACTATTTCAGAATCCACAGAAACGGATAACTGTAGCCCGTGGAGGAATGTGGGGGGAGCCGCATCCACAAATAGAATGCCGATAGGCTACTTCGACGGCGCAACATGTTCTAATTTGTATGGATGGACATATGATCCAGATAGTTCAGGGACATCAATTGATGTACATATCTACGAAGGGAGCACGTTCATTACTGGAATCAAGGCAGACAAGCCACGTTCAGATGTACACGATAGACTGGGCATCGGAATAAATCACGGCTTCTCTATCCCGACACCCGCAAGTCTCAAAGACGGCCGCCCGCATACACTCAAAGTCCATGCCATTGACACAGCAGGGGGAGCTAATCCGCAACTCACGTCAAGCCCTCGCACCATTACCTGTACTCCTCCCGCCACAACCATCCCCACCAACCTCCCACCCCTCGGCTACCTCGACGGCAACTGCTCATCCTTCTGGGGCTGGGCATACGATCCAACCGCTTCTTCTACTTCCATCATCGTGCGTATTGAAGACGAGAAGGGGACTGTATACAGTTCAGTCGCCAATGCCGTACACACAGGAGTAAACACGGGAAAGGGTATCACTGGTAATCACGGCATTTACTTACCATTCCCCGCAAGTCTCAAAGACGGCATTGCACACACCTTTCGTGCCTACGGCGTAGACACCACCACCAATACCAGAGTCGCCTTTGTACAACCTCTCAAAACGTTCACGTGTGGTGCCCCGGCTCCTACAGGTCAGACGGCGACTGCAATAGAGGCCCTACGTAATATAATCTCCAAGATCTTGCATATCTTTTGGTAAAATCTGTCATTATTAGTATTTGGGATTGCGTTCCGCCAAAGATGCCGTAGAATGCGGACTTCTATGATGGAAGGTATTGTGCTTGATGAGCGGAACATGAAGAAAGTAGTGATTGCGCTTGCGCTCTACCTCGGTTCTCTGTTTGCGGCCAACACTCTCGGACTCAAAATAATGCCGTTTTTCTTTGACCTGCATGTCTCGGTGGCTGTCTTTTTCTTTCCTCTCGTCTTTCTTACGACCGATGTCATCGGCGAAGTCTACGGCAAAAAAATGGCCAAAATATTCGTGCTCGCGGGATTCATAACAACATTGCTTTTCGTGCTCTATTCACTACTTTCGCTCGCATTGCCGTGGGCGGCCGCAGGTGAATGGGTACACGCATCGTATGACCAAGTCTTTGGAATTTCTCTGCGTATTGCGATAGCTTCGCTTGTCGCATTTGTGGTAGGTGAGTATCAAGATGTCATCTCGTTCTTTTTCTTTAAGGCAAAGCTCGGAGGCCGTTTGTTTTGGCTTCGTTCCAATCTTTCAAACATATGGTCGCAATTTCTCGACACCGTACTTTTTATGGTCATTGCTTTTGCTGGTGTATACCCGACACCGGTTCTTGTGCGCATTATTATCTCGTGGTGGCTTTTCAAGGTCGCGATGGGATTCCTCTATACGCCGCTTTCGTATGTAGGAATTTGGTTCTTGCGTGATAAGCAGACAGCACGATTCGATTGAAGTCTCCAACGTGTTATGATTTCCACATACTAGGTAACAGAAAAAATATGCATAGTTTCGGCAAAAAAGGTTTGATGAGCGGCATCTTTCTGATTTGTGTACTCGTAAGTGGTCTTTTTTTAACATCAGGTACCGCGCGCGCCGCGGCAGGCGACGGAGTGTTGGGGAAATTCGATGCGCAACATCTTGATGACGCATCACTACCAGCACGCGTATGGAGAAGTCACTCCACAGTAGACCCGAGTAGTATCGCGAGCACTTCATGGCTGGTGAGCACGAATATTGCGATGTCAGACAACAACGGTGCAACGTTTACCGACCTCGGCGTGGTGAATGCAGGATTCGATGTTGCCTCGTCGACCATTAGTTGGCTTAACGAAGTTTCTGCATTATTTTTTGACCCATCAGCGGAAAGTGCGTCAAGATCCAAGATTGTGTGGCATCGTTACATGGTAGACAACGGCCAACCAAACTGGGCAAATAGCTGGATTGCGATGAAAACCGCAAGCGTTCCTATTGGCCCGTGGTCAAGCGAAGTAAAACTCCTCGCAGGAAGTCTCTACAACCCTAACGACCCTCTCAATCCAGACCCGAAGATTCCGCTTTTCTCCCTGCCACCCAACATGGCGGACTGCTTGGTACTGACTGAGCCAGGAATTCTCTATGTTTCTAGTGGGTTCTATATGAGCACTCTTTGTAGAGTTGCCAATCTTGGGCAGTCACGTATCCCACTGGTCAAATTCAGTCACCCTACACCGACGACGACCACGCTCGCCTACAAAGGCAATCTCTTGGGTGCAAATGATGCCGCGCTCTTCGCAAACAGATATGGCACGCAATACCCTGAACTTGCCAATACGTACTATTTTGATGGGACGTCTATGTTTACTAAATCAAACGTCACGTACTTACTTGCTTCTCCTGTCGACTCGACCGGTAAATATCTTGGGTGCGCGCTCTTCAAGATTACAAATATCGAGACGGCGTCTATCCAGCGTTCGGGAGGCAAACCGACAATGTTGAAGTACATCCCGGGTATTGCGGGCACACACCGAGGTGCATGCACCTACACGACAAAGAGCACGGGAAGTGGTGTCGTTATCTCACAAATCTCGACAACTGGTCAGCCATTTACACTCGTGAATACAGGAGTACAGCTCCCGTAAATCTCGCTGTGTAGTGCCGAGTCGAGCCAAACGTGGTAGTCTCGGGGCGTATGAAGATAAGCCCCGTCTGGACACGTATTTTCAGAGAGTCTGAAGATCTCGCGGCGTTTATTTCCAAACACATTTCGAGCCTCAGAGAGGAGAGTGTTCTCGCCGTCACATCCAAGATTGTTGCATTGGCGGAGGGGCGGGTAGTGGAAGTGAAGAATAAAAAAGAAAAAGAGAAGCTGATTCGAGCGGAGAGCGAGTGGAAGCTCAAGGTTTTGCCCGAGTGGTGGCTCACGGTGCGCGATGGCACGGTGGTGGTGAATGCGGGAATTGATGATTCAAACGCGGATGGAAAAACTATTTTGTTGCCGAAGGACTCTTTTGCTTCGGCTTCGCGATTGCGTGTGGAACTCTTGAAAACATACGGAATAAAAAATCTTGGGGTGATCATCACCGACAGTCGAATCACGCCTCTGCGCGCGGGAGTGGTGGGCGTGGCGCTCGGCTACGCAGGGTTCAAAGGCATTCGTGATTATCGCGGCACGCCCGATATTTTTGGCCGATTGCTCCAAGTAACCCAGACCGATGTCGCTGACAGCCTCGCCACAGCCGCCACGCTTGTGATGGGAGAGGGCGCGGAGCGCCAGCCGCTCGCCGTCATCGAAGACGCGCCTGTCGAATTCGTCAAGAAAACAAATCGCAATGAATTACGAATTTCTCCAGAGGACGACATGTACCGCTCGCTGTTCAAATCCAAGAGTAGGCTCTATGATTTCGGATTTCTTACGGGTGTAAATTTCTTAATTCCAATCGGTTGGGTCGCAGCGATACTTTCCAGACTTGAGCACATCATGAATTATACAAAACTTCGTGACAGCGTTTTTAAGTTTAGCAGGGAAAACAAAGAAATAGGGATATTGATTATCGTAATAGCTATTCTCGGAGGTTTTCAACTCATTAAGGACTCTGTTTATGTACCATTTTGGCAAGTTCCACATGAAAGACGAGCCTTGGCCGAAGGTCTTTATTTCGAAATTGTCGAGAACGAGAAAATTATTAAATATAATGCGCAGGCTTTACTCACCGAAGTGAGAGGTTTAATGAATGTTCATTATGGAAGAACGGGTGCTTTCGTTGACCTCAATACCGACACCTCCCTCAAATCAGTAGTTTATTCCAGAAATCCCCCGCGCAATGAGGCTTTATTGGGAGCCACAGTGCAATTTGATTTAGATAATCTCTACTTCAATTTCGATAGGCTTAACCAATCGTACGAACGGCTCAATGCGATTATTCGTGAAATGCAGAGTAGAAGATGGGAAAATGAAACAGAAGCTTTTCAGCGTGCTATCGGTATAACAGGGATACTAAAGTCTGAGGATCAATTTATCAGTGAGAGTGGAATGTCTTTTTTAGCCTTGAAACAATCTTCTGAGATAAAGTCTCAGTTGAGAAAATATTGCAAAGATAGTTGCCTTGATCTTGAGAGTACGGAGCCTTAAAACAAAAAGCCAAAGAACGAAGTAACCTTGTGCCAGATTTTGGCGAAGAAGTTGGGGGCGGAGGATGCCGCGGCCGCTTGCCCGGCCAGGGCTGTTTTGGTGATTGCGGGGGATGCGGTGGTGGTTGATGCGGGTGCTGGCGCTTTGGGAGGAGCGACCTTTTTGACGATTGGTTTTGGTGCAGGAGATGCGGTTGTTGCTGGAGACGCGTCCTGTTCGATTGTTACTGAAGATGTGGAGGTTGCAGAGGAGGGCGTGGAGGTTGCCACGGCTTGCGTTGAGCTTGCTTGCACTGAGCTGGTCGAAAGTGTCGAAACCATAGAAGTTGAAGTTCCGAGAATACCTCCGCCACCACTGACTGCCGTTGTGATTGTCGGTTTGGGGAATGATTGCAATATCGTAAGCCAACTCTTCCCCGATGCCGCCACAACGGCGTAGCTGGTACTCCACACACGATCATTGGCGGAATCAGAAATAGGGCGCACCGCTCCGTCGGATTGTTGTGCGTTTGCGATTGCGTCGGTGGGGAGGGAGCCCGAAGAGCTTGTCCACGAGATTGGGTGTGTCGGATCGGCAGGTATTGCGTTTATCGCTGTCTGCACCCAGCTCGTTGAGTCGATATTGGTGACGCCACTGCCGCCCCAGCTTCCGTTGTTTTGTTGGGTGGATTTGAGGTATCCCACGGCCTTGCCGAGCGCTCCGTTTACATTGGGAAGAGCGAAGAGCGGCCCGAGAGCCTGGATTGCGGCGGCGGTCGTGTCTGCGTCGCCCCACGAACCACTCGCAGTTTGTTTGGATATGATATACGCAACGGCGCTTTTGATGATGGTGTCATCTCCAGTGTATCCGGCATGCATAAGCGGGAAGATGGCGAAGATGTCGTCGCGCCAATCCGCCGTGCCTATCTGTGTCCCATCAAACGCCGCGACTATCGGCGCAATGTAATTCACGGGAGTTCCCGAATACGGATCAATGCCGAGCGCTTGGAGTGCCATCGCGTGGCGTTCGTAGTCTGTGATGTTGGTCATCGCAGGAGTCGCGGTGAGGAGGTACGTGCGCAAGAGTGTCTTTGCCTGCCCGACCAGGGCTGTACCCGGATCCGCACTGGCGAATGCGAGCGCAGTCCAGTCTGTATAGAGTGATGATTCGGGTGAGCCATACGAGCCATTGGGATTTTGTTTGCTCACGAGGTATGCGAGCGCATTTGGAATGTTTAAATTGAAATGGCTCGGGCCACCACCACCTCCTCCTCCACCGCTCGGCGGAGGATCAGTCGGTGGAGTGGATGTGGCTTCTGTAGTCGTAGACGCTTCTATGATAGTGATAGACGCGGAGGGGAAATAAAAATCTTCCTGGATTCCGACAGCAAAGGTGCCTGTGGCATTGACCGAGAAGATTGCATTGCCGCTTGCGTCGCTTGTGGAAGTGGCGAGTTCGGTGAAAGAGAAATCGGGGTTGGAAGTGCCGACGCCAAGTATGAGGCCCGGGGCGCCCACGTATGTGCCAGAGTCGAGATCGTAGGTTTGCGCCGTTGCAGTAAATGATTCTCCGAGGGTCACACTGGTCGTCGAAAGTGCGGTTTGTCGCGGAGGGCCAAAGAAAAGGTGCACGACATCGCCGTCGTGGAGTATCTGATCGTCGGCGCCTCTCTGCGGGAATGTGCCGTTTACGGCGTACGTCCAGTTGAAACAGTGAGGCGGTGATATCGTGGGTATTGAAATGCAGTTGATGATGAATGAATCAAACGAGCTGAAATACGCGAGATCGGTGATATCGAAATCGGGCGTAGTCGCGTCGAGCGTTACCAATGTCGCAAGAAGACTATCGGCAGGGACTGCGATCGCAGAGCCGCTTGTGGGGGCGATATCTATAGGTGGTGTCGTCGAAGCCGCAAGCTCTATCACGCCAGTAAACGCGGTAATGGCGCCGTCTCGGATTGTGATAGTTGCAGTTGACGTTGCGTCTGCAACGGCGAACGTTGGCGTCGTTATGAAGAGGAGAACTAGTATAACTTTTCTCATATAAAATTATGGTGATTAATAACTCTTTTCATATTTCCACTCGACGTTGTCGTCGGGGGTCACATGCATTGAAGAAACTCCTTTTCCGGATTTGACGCCATTCACATAAAAAATCCACACAAAGCCACCTGCGGGTTTTTTGCCGTTGATGGATTCGACGAAAAATCCGAGCGACGGATAATCGCGGCCTTCGAATCGAAAACTGGTCGTCGAAGCAAATGCGCGCATCGCATCGAGCACACTTCCCGAGGCATGTACGGGAATTACGTAGGATGTAGCGTCGCTATGTGCAGGTATTTCGGGTTGTTCAGATGTTGTTGCTGGCTTGAAGGGCGGGGGAGTTGCGTGTACCCGAGCAGGAGATTGAGGTTTAACCTCAATCTTAGGGCTAACAACCTCGGTAGATTTGGTGATAGGGGCGTTCTCTAATTCAACAAACGATTTTTGTGAGAAATACGCACCTGTGCTAAGCGCTCCAATGACGATTATGAGTGCAAAATATTTTTTCATAACGCAAAAATCCCTGCCCAAAGCAGAGATCTTTCGATCGTGCGCCGTATGCGACGCATTTCCTGCTCGGGATTGAACAGTTGATCGAAGACCGGACTCCTCTAAAAAATTACCTCTGCGAATGTCTAGGACAACCCTTCGACAAGCTCAGGGTAATCTCTTCGAGATTACCGTTGCGGCACAGTGGAGGAATTCTTGCCCTTCGTAGTTTTAACGAAGGATGGGGTACCTCACTTCCACAATCAACCGTGGATGCGCATTGTATTCCCGCACGAAACGAGTGCAAGGGGATAGCGTGTTAGGAAACACTATTTGCTTACATGCAACTTGCGATCGTACGATTTCTCGTATCGCATTAATGGTGTTACGCTAATGTGTGTACATGCGGTCGTTAATGCATATTTTAGGTTTACTGTCTCGTACAGGCGTGGTGGGCCTGTTACTTATTGTCTTGTACGTTCTTCCACTCCTATTTTCTCTCGTTGTGCAGTTCTTTTATTTTTTGTATGGCTGTACAGGTGGGTATATTGATACTGCATTGGTGTGTCCCATTTCTCCTCAGCTCCATGGAATTGGTAATATGCTTATCCCACTGTGGCTAGTATTCACTTCTCCTGTTGGAATAGCATTACTGATCGTTACAGTAATGAGGTTAGTGAAGCTCCAAAAAATGTACTCTTCTGAAAACCAGTGAGGTCCGACCTCATTGGTTTTGTTCCTGTTACAATTGCCCTACCAACGCCGTTAGGCGTCAACGGCCGTCGAAAGGCGGCCGTAAATGTTGAGCAGTGGTGTATTCTTGCCCAATGATTGGGCTTTTTGATTCTGGTTCGGGTGGGCTTTCGGTACTTTCTGCTTTGCGCAAATGCGCTCCGCGCGCAGACATTGCGTATTTCGGGGATATAAAAAACGCGCCGTATGGCATTCGATCATCAGCAGAGCTTGCGGCTCTTACGGTCGCTGGTATTGAAATATTGAAAAGCATGGGCGCGACGGAAATCGTGAGCGCATGCAACAGCGTTTCGCAATCGGTCTTGGATGGCGCGGCGGGGGATATGCCGTATGTCGAAATGTCGGCGCCCACGGCCTCGTACATGCGTGTGCATCAGGGCGCACGCACTCTCCTCATCGCGACTCCCGCGACGGTGGACTCTCGTATGTATGAGAAGGCGCTCGGGGGCGTGGTTCTCGATTCGCTCGCCATAGCCGAGCTTGCTGGAGCTATTGAGTTTGGGCGGAGTCGGGAAGAGATAACACACATCGTGCAGAGCGCGTTTGCGGAGCGCCGGGGAGAAAAATACGATTGCCTCATTCTCGGATGCACACACTATCCGCTCGTTCGCGATGTGATCGAAAAAGAGGCGCAGGGATTGGGCAATCCCGCCATCATAGATCCAGCAGAATCGGTAGCTGATGTGGTGGCGCGAAGGTTTGATGTCGAAGGGAGTGGGACTTGTGCGTTTGCCATATCGGCCGAATCACCAGAATTTCGCCGCCGTGTCGCCGAGCTTTTTCCCGATACTCGGTATACGATAGAGGTGGTACGAAATCACAGAGTCGGCAAAACTTGACAAACATGCTTGGGGGGTGCACAATAAAAAAGTAGCGATGGAGGGTACGACATGACACCGAACGCAGATTGGCCGTTTG
The DNA here is from genome assembly GCA_964351105.1 of uncultured Candidatus Saccharibacteria bacterium. GTDB lineage: Bacteria > Patescibacteriota > Minisyncoccia > Phycocordibacterales > UBA2100 > UBA10103. The sequence continues at coordinate 11,435 of CAYGMC010000008.1, forward strand.
CGAGGCAAGCGATTTTCGGGGTTCTGGTTGTGGTGGGGGCGTCTCAACTGCTCCCATGGCTTCTGGCACTCCTGGCGAAAGTCCTTGGTTTCTGAATCGACGGGAACTATATGGGGTAAGGGTATCAGAATCTTTTGCCCCACCCAAGTTCGGTTCGGAGGTCGTTGCACGTTGCGACGACCTCCTTTCTTTTTTAATAACCGCAGATTAAACTCCATCGATTTTGGTAAAGCATGAATGTTATAGTGGCTTTATGGAAGGATATCGTGAGTTTTTCAAAGGGAAAAAAATGACCGTGCTGGGGCTTGGGCTTTTGGGGCGTGGGGTGGGGGATGTCGCGTTTCTTGCGGAGTGCGGTGCGGAAGTCGTTGTTGTCGACAAGAAAAGCGAGGCCGAATTGGCGGAGTCGGTGGCACGGCTAGAGAAATATCCCAACATCACATTTCATCTCGGCACCTCGAATCTTGCCGATTTTACGCACACGGACATGGTGATCAAGGCCGCGGGCGTGCCGCTTGATTCCCCAGAAATTGCGGCGGCGCGTGGGGCGGGTGTGCCTGTGTATATGTCGACGGCACTATTTGCGAAATACGCGCGTGAAGCGAGTGCCAAAATCGTCGGGATTACCGGTACGCGCGGCAAGTCGACCGTTACGCAGATGATATATCACACGCTACAACATTCAGCCCCTCGACCAAGCTCGGGGCGAGAAAGAAAAGTCTTTCTCGGAGGCAATGTGCGCGGGAAGTCGACACTCGCGATGCTGGCCGAAGTCGCCGAGGGCGACATCTGCGTACTTGAACTCGATTCGTGGCAGTTGCAGGGATTTGGTGATTTGAAAATCAGTCCGCATATCGCGGTGTTTACCAATCTCATGCCGGATCACATGAATTATTACAACGGGGATATGGAAAAGTATTTTGAAGATAAGGCGAATATCTTTAAGTTTCAAGAAAAAGGCGACTCTTTGTTTGTCGGGCAATCAATTTTGGGGCGCGTGGAGGCGGCGGGACGTGCGGCCGCGCCGCACGTCCCGCCCTCGATTCCCAGCGATTGGAATCTGAAGGTTATAGGCGAGCACAACCGCGAAAACGCGTCGTTTGCATGTGCTGCGCTTCAGGCGCTCGGATTATCTCCGAGCGAGATTCGCGCGGGTATTGAATCGTTTGAAGCGGTCGAAGGGCGTTTGCAGTTTGTGCGCGACATTGGAGCTGTCAAAATTTACAACGACAACAACGCGACCACGCCGGAGGCGACGATCTCGGCACTGCGCTCATTCTCCGAGCCCGTCACGCTCATCACCGGCGGTTCTGAAAAAGGGCTCGCACTTGAAGAGCTTGTTTCAGAAATCAAGAAAAGCGTTTCGCACGTTATTCTCCTCACGCACCCAAATTACAAAGGCTCGGTGCGACTCGTGGAGAGCTTGAAGAAAGCGAGTATTGCATACGAGGAAGCGGGAAGTTTGCAAGAGGCCGTTGCCGCGGCCGTGAGAGAGACAAGCGTGGGGGTTATCCTTTTCAGCCCCGCATTCGCATCGTTTGGCATGTTCCAAAACGAATACGAGCGCAATGACCAGTTTATGGAAATCGTCAAAACTTTATGAGACATCCAGTAGCACACAAGCAACAATCCACCGATTACACCTGTGGCCCCACGTGCCTCGAAATGTTGCTCGATTTTTACAACATTTCCTACGACCGAGAGGTGATGGAAGAATTGTGTGACGCACAGCCGGTGCGCGGCACCGACAACAGTAATTTGGTGCGCGCGGCAGAGCGGCTCGGCGCGCGCGTCGTTGCCAAAGAAAATGCCGAGCTTGAAGATATTGTGGTCGTCATCGAAAGCGGACACCCCGTGCTTGTGAATTATTTCAATTGCAAATCGGGCGTGGGACACTTCGGTGTCGTGAAGGGCGTGGAAGAAAACGCACTGGTACTTGCCGATCCTAAAAATGGAGACGATTATCTACTCACGTTTGATCACTTTGAAAAACATTGGCACAATCACACACGCACCATTCATGCGTGGATGATGTATATCGAGCTCTAGATTCGCGCTACATCGAAGGAAGCCTTCCCAAGAGAGCGACGATGCCTTTCTGCATGCTTTTGGATGTATCGGGGTCTTTCTTCAAATCTTCGATGGTCTCCGAAAGGCGGCTGTCGATGCCATTGGTGTTGTCAAAAAGATACGAGGGGAATTCCTCAAATTGCTCAAAATACTCCTCGAATACTTTTTTTCTCGTTTGCGCATTTGCGCTCGTCGCCGCCTCTTTCAATTCCTCAAAATTAAATTTTGGTTTTTTCTCGCCTTTACTCATCGCTGGATTGTATATTGTTTCTCTGCGACATGATAGTCCAAAAATATCGCCGCCCCCCAAGCCGAAGCAAGGAGGGCGAGTTAGGATCTGGCACGGCAGTCTTCATTCATCGGAGGATAGTCACGAGTCCCCAGCCGATGAAGAAACAAATCGGGAACGTATAAATCCACGCCCCAACGAAATAGAGGATTTCGCTCCGACTCACGTCTCTTTTCGACGAGGCGTAGTTGGCCCCGGCGACAGAGGGAACGAAAACCAGCGTCGTGCTCGCAGGGATGCCGAAGAGTGTGAACGCGTTGATGATCAGCGCCGCCGCCCATTCAGAAGAGACACCGCGGAGTGGCTTGTTATCTCCGTTCACCATCCTTTTGCCCACACGTTCGGTGATGCGATGACCGCCAGCGAGTGTGCCGATAGCCATTACGACGGCGCACACGAACACCACTTCGTTTGGCACCACGAAACTCTGGGTGACGCCCGCCTTGAAGAGGACGAGCGAGAGAATCCCCATAGACTTCGTGGCGTCATTGGCACCGTGAGCAAGACCAACGATGCTCGTGGAGACAAATTGGGTTATCCAGATACCCCGTCCCACGCTACCCGGTTGGATGATGCTGGAGTAGTCGAGTCCGCTTAGCCAGACCCGCACCCAGCGCCACTCTTTCTGCGCGAGCCACCGCACGAGGATTCCCATGGAGTATCCCGTGGTGAAGCCTGCTGCTGGTCCCACGAAAAATCCGATTAGCACCAACACGAGACCGTGTGTCACAAGGCCGCTCAATCCCATCGAGGCAAACGCCGCACCGCAGATTGCACCAATCAGGGAGTGTGACTTGCTGATGGGCCACCCTCGCCACCATGCAAACGACGCCCAGCCGATGATGCCAGCCATAGCGGCCGTGATGGTTTCGATGGTTACAGCATCGCTCCGAACGATGCCGCTCCCGACAACCTTGGCGATGTTTGTGTTGAGGATGAATACTGCGATAAGCGCGCCAGCGGCGTTACTCACTGCAGCGATCATCAACGCTTGGTATTTTGTGAAGATGCCCGTACAGGAAGCCGCTGTAGCGACATTGCACGCATCGGTCGCCCCGTTGAGGGTCTCTGCCGCAAGTACAGTTGCAATGCACAACCATACGACTAGCGGCGCTCCAATAAGGAGTGTGTAATTTATCACGTCGCACCTCTTTGGTTGTGAAAGAACGGGTAAAGAACACTGGCCCCCACCCGTCTGTCAGGTTGTGTTCCAGTGGCGCATTTATGTCATTATTGTCGGCGTGTCGCAAGCGCGAGCGAATTGGTCGGAGTATACTGCGCGCATGCTTCCGGATCGGATATATATGGTGGGTATTGGCGGGATTGGGATGTCGGCTTTGGCGCAATTGCTTGTGCATCAAGGCAAGGAGGTGAGCGGATCAGACCGTGATGAATCTCCAGTGACGACCATGCTTGCGGAAAGGGGAATCGTCGTATTGATCGGTCATGACCAATGTTTGATTCCTGCCGATACGGAATTACTTATCTACAGCGATGCGATACCAGAGAGCAATGTGGAACGCGCGCGAGCGCGGGAGATGGGAATTACAGAGATGTCGTACTTTGAGGCCCTTGGCGAAGTGTCTAAGGAGGCACGCACGATTGCTGTCGCTGGCACTCATGGCAAGACGACGACGACGGGCATGCTCGCACTCATTCTTGCGCAGGCGCAGAAAGAGCCCACCGCCATCGTGGGATCAATTGTGCGCGATTTTAATTCCAATTTTCTCGTGGGCGATCCAAATCTTTTTGTCGTCGAAGCGTGCGAGTACCGCGATCACGTGCTGAAACTTTCGCCCGAAATTCTCGTCATCACCAACATCGAGCTCGATCACACCGATTATTTTCCCGATCTCGCCGCTTTGCAAGAAACATTTCGTACTGCAGCGGAGAAGGTCCCCCCACATGGATTTATCATTGCAGATCCAAATGACCCCGCCGTTGCCCCAGTCCTCAAGAATGTGCGGGCAAGGGTGATCAATCACACACACATCGACGTACCAGAGCTTTCGCAAATCGGGGGATTCAACCGTATGAACGCGCGCGCCGCGAAAACGGCGGCGCTCACGGCGTTTCCCGACATCGCGGGATCTGTCGCGGATGAAGCGCTTACAAGCTTCAAAGGTTCGTGGCGAAGATTTGAATACCGAGGCGAGACGCCGCAGGGCGCGCTTGTATATGATGATTACGCGCATCACCCGACAGCGATCGCCAAAACCATCGAAGCGGCACGCCAAAAGTTCCCCGACAAGAAAATCGTCGTCGCATTTCATCCACATCTCTATTCACGCACCAAGAGTCTTTTGCCAGAATTTGCCATGGCACTCGCGGCAGCAGATGTCGCGTTGATTGCTCCGATATACGCCGCACGCGAAGCGCACGATCCTTCCGTTTCGCACGTTATTCTCGCAGAAACAGCACAGGCACTCGGCGGCAATGTGTCGGCGCTCGATTCGTTCGACGATATTCGCACGGCGCTCTTACAAGAAGGAGAAAACTCGCTCATCATCACTATGGGAGCGGGCGATATTTACAAAGTCGCGCAAGAGCTCACAGAGGAGTAAGATACCCTCATGGGTACCAAAGATGAAGCAATTGAAGAGACGGGGGGTAAGCTTTCCATCGTTGCGACCCCGATTGGCAATTTGGGCGATATGACTTTTCGTGGCCTTTGGACACTCAAGGAGGCGGACGTCGTATACGCCGAGGATACGCGAGTCATTTCCAAATTACTCTCGCATTATGGGCTTCGCACGAGCGTTCAGCGTCTTGATGCGGCGACGGAAACGCACAAGGCCAAGGAAGTTGTAGCGCGACTTGAAGCGGGTGAACACGTGGCGTTTGTTACCGACGCCGGTACACCAGGCATTTCCGACCCAGGTGCTCGTCTTGTTGCGTACGTGCGTGAGAATGCCTCTGAAGTCAAAATTGAAGCATTGCCCGGCGCTTCGGCGCTCACGGCCACGCTTTCGATAGCAGGTCTCGCAGACAGCGCATTTCTTTTCGTTGGTTTTCCGCCTCACAAAAAGGGTCGCCAAAGCATGTTGACCAAGATCGTGGCGTCTGATGTGCCCGTCGTGCTGTACGAGTCCCCCCATCGGATCTTGAAATTACTGGCGGAACTTGCGGCGCACGGCGTGCGAGAGGTACGCATTGGGCGTGAGCTCACCAAAATACATGAGGAATTACTCATAGGTGCGCCGCTCGATATCGCTGATGATATCAAAAAGAGAGGGGCAGTGCGGGGAGAATTCGTTGTTATTGTGTGCCCGCTTTGACACCTTTCGTAAAGAAAGAAGGGAGAGTATAATGTACACCATGACACTTGATTCGCTCATCATGTTTGCGGGAGCGGTAATCGCAATTATTCCCGTGCTTGGGTTTCCTTCTACATGGGACAGACCGCTTTTTTTCACCTTGGGAATTTGTGTTGTCGCGCTCGGGGTCGTCGTGCGCCGACGGCTTTCACAAAAAGTGCACTCAATACAACCTTTGCCCGATGATACAGACACCAAGAACGGATGACCCCTATCCGCTGATTAGTCGTTTGCGGAAGATGGGAATGCGACCAGCGGCAATTTACGACCGACTCGTACTCGATGGATGGTCGCCCGATGCGCTTGATCCGTTGTTTGCACGAGCGAGCGCGGATGCGGCGACATCTCGTCAGGAGCCCGCTTTGCGTGCAATAACAACTCCCTCGACAATGCAACAATCCGTCCAGTACCGTTCGCGCATGTTTTCGCCCCGAAGCGTTTCTGCCTCGACCATAGCGCTTGGACTCATTGTGCTCAGTGCCTTCGCAAGTGCTCTCTATGTTTTTTTCAAACCGCCCGTTGTGTATTCAATTTCAATTCCTTCCGAAAACTCCGCGCACTCTGCCGAACCAATAGTATACGGCGCCTTGCCTTCGCTCGCAGACAAAGCGCGATACCAGAGTGTAAAAGAGAATTTCATATCACAAAAAGCATCATTTATCGATGCAAATTTGTCCGCAATGAAACTCACCGTCTCTGTCGACGGCGAACAAAAACTTGAAGTGCCAATACTTGCAAAAGGCCGACCCGGTTCGTGGTGGGAGACTCCGGCTGGTTTGTATAAGATAGAGACAAAAGAAAAGACGCATTTTTCCACCTTTGGTGAAGTAGCAATGCCGTACAGCCTCGATTTTCAAGGCAATTTTTTCATTCATGGATGGCCGACATACGCCGACGGTACCCCCGTCTCTTCTACATATTCTGGCGGATGCATACGCCTTTCGACGGAAGATGCGCAAAAGGTCTTTAATATGGCGCAGGTCGGCATGCCGGTCATCGTCTATCACGAACAACCGGCCAAAGACGTTTTTGATTATCAGATCAAGGCGCCGAAAATCGCGGCCGAAAAGTATCTTGTGGTGGATGTAAAAAGCGGAACGGTACTCGCGGGAAAGGATGGGAATGTCTCAGCTCCTGTGGCATCGATCACGAAATTGCTCACGGCGCTCGTTGCCACCGAATTCATCAATCTCGACAAAAAAATACACGTGCCGCCAGAGGCACTGGTGTATACCTCGGTGCCGCGTTTGAGGGCAGGGACATCGGTGCGCGCATACGACCTCCTTTTCCTTCTTTTGCAAGAATCATCCAACGAGGCCGCCGAGACGCTTGCGGCACATACCGGCCGCAAACAATTCGTGCAATACATGAATGAAAAAGCACGTGCCATCGGACTGAAAGATACGAAATTCAACGATCCCTCAGGAGCAGAGAACGACATTTCGACACCTGAGGATATATTTACACTCTTGCGATACATCGAAGGGAATCGCCGATTCGTTTTTGAGATAACCACGGGCAAACTCACCAACACGGCATATGGCGAAACTGAATTCAAAGGTGTCAACAATTTCAATCCTATCAAAAACATTCCAGCAGATTTTCTTGGCGGTAAAATCGGTCAAACGAACGAAGCGGGTGAGACGTACGCGGGTGTATTTTCCCTCGATATCGAAGGAAGGACGCGCACGATTGCAGTCGTGGTGCTTGGGTCAAAAGATTCACCGAGCGATGTACGGAAATTACTGGAATTTGTAAAGGACTCATACGCGCCAGCGCACTAGATGTTGTTTGATATACTTCACACATGCCACCCAGTGTAAAGAATGATGAACAGAGGGTAACCTACTTTGCTACAACACACACACGCGGCAAGCGCGAAATGTTCGGGGTGCGAGCAATTGATCGTGGCAAACACGTCTACATCATTGGGAAAACAGGTATGGGCAAATCGACCATGCTCGAGAATATGGCAATACAGGATATTCAAAATGGCGAGGGAATTTGTTTCATCGATCCGCACGGCAGTACCGCAGAAAAACTCCTCGATTTCGTTCCCTACGAGCGACTCAACGACGTTGTGTATTTCGCGCCATTTGATGTCGACAATCCAATTGGCTTCAATGTGATGGAAGATGTGGGCTACGACAAACGGCACCTCGTCGTGTCGGGATTGATGGGGGCGCTGAAGCGCATTTGGGTGGACGCGTGGAGTGCTCGTATGGAATATATATTGCAAAATACTCTTCTCGCACTCCTCGAATACCCCGATTCGACACTTCTTGATGTAAACCGCATGCTCACCAATAAAACTTTTCGCGCGGCAGTGGTAGAGCGGGTGAGCGATCCGATTGTCAAATCGTTTTGGACAGAGGAATTCGCCGCTTTTACCGATACGTATACGCGTGAAGCGACACCGGCAATTCAAAACAAAATTGGACAATTCACCGCAAATCCCTTGATTCGTAATATTGTCGGACAAGCGAAATCGTCGTTTGATCTACGCAAAATCATGGATCAAAAGAAAATTTTTATCGTCAACCTTTCCAAGGGGCGGATGGGAGAGACCAACGCATCATTGCTCGGATCGATGCTCACGGTCAAGATTTATCTCGCCGCAATGAGCCGTGCCGATGAGCCCGCGGCGATAATGGCAAAACTGCCGCGATGCTATTTTTACGTCGACGAATTTCAGTCCATGATGAATGAAGCGTTTGCCGACATTCTTTCTGAATCGCGCAAATACAAACTCGCGCTCACGCTCGCCAATCAATACATCGAGCAGATGGAAGAAGAGGTGCGCGACGCGGTGTTTGGCAACGTGGGTACACTCGTGTGTTTTCGCGTGGGTCCATTCGACGCCGAAGTCTTGAAAGTGGTGTTTGAGCCCACGTTCCTGCCCGAAGATTTGGTAGGGCTTGGAGTCGGACAAATTTATCTTACGTTGATGATCGACGGTGTGGGCTCCGCACCTTTTTCTGCAGAGACGATTCCCCCGATAGAGACACCGCGCATCTCGTATCGCGATGATGTGCTAAATCGTTCTCGTGCGCTCTATGGTCGCGTGCGTGCGGATGTGGAAAAAGATATTGCCCAAAAACAAATCGACTTCGCACCTCCGCAAAAAGTCGTCAAAACAGAAGGTATGGGAAAAGATATGCGCTCGAGCAGTGGAACAGGATTTCGTGCTTCGGGTCCGGCTTCTTCGCACAGTGCGGCGCCCCGTCCGCGTGAAGCGCCGCGTTTTGACGATCGTCGACAACCGCATGTTAGCGTACCGCGACGTGATGTTCCTCGCACGGAAATATCATACCAATCGGATCCGCGCAACACGCTTCGTTCTGCTATCGAGTCGGCACGTATACAAAGTCCGCCAACAATAAGCACAGAACCAATCCGTTCGCCGGCGGATATACTCCGAGAACGTGCTCTTGCTCGCCCGCACAAACCACTCCCCCCCAATCCACAGCCTCCTGTCCCGGCACGTTCTGTTCCTCCTATTCCGCGCGATAATCCATCGCATGAAGATATCAAAAATGTGCCTTCTCGGCCCAATCCAGCTAAGCAAACGGGAGAAATATCGTCCGACATTTTGGAAAGTGTTCTTAAGGATGGAAATAATACGTAGAGCATGTTTGAAAATCCAAACACGCATGGGGCGGGATGTTTTTCCGCCTCGGAAACTCGTTTCGCTCAAACAGTCCTCGTCGAAAAAACATCCCGCCCCGTGGGGTTTTCAAACATGTCCCAGCCTTTTTCTTCTTATTGCTGTGCTCTATTACCCGACGACGATCTCGGCGCAGGTCGTCGTTACCGAGATCATGTACGATGCTCCGGGGAGTGATACCGGAAAAGAGTGGATCGAGCTTTTCAACAGCGGAGCGACTCCCATAGATATTAAAAGCTGGAAGATCAATGATGGTTCAAATCACGTATTCAATGTGCCGCCAAAAAACGGTAGTGTCGGTTCGACCGTTGTTGCCCCCAGCGGGTACGTGGTACTTGCCGCCGATGCCGCCGCGTTCAAAACACAGTATCCGAACGTAACAAATGTCATCGACACAACGCTCGCGCTTACAAATTCCAGTGGAATTATTTCTTTGCTCAACGCGAGTAGTACGATACAAGAGACTGTCTCGTACGATTCATCCGTGGGTGCGGCAGGTGATGGGAATACGTTGAATCGAATTTCCGTAGGTGTCTTATCTCCACGGAGACCAAGTCCGGGTGTGATTCTCGCTCTAGACGCAATTCCGCCATCTGCGCCAAAAGTAGTTGAGCCCAAAGCGCCCAAAGTGAGCAAGAAAAGCGCGCTAGTAGTGAGTGACTCGCCAGAACGCATCGTTTCCACGTCAGATGATGTCGTACAAGATGTTCCAGCTGATATCCCGAGCGAAATGCGAGAGCCAGCGTCTGATATCCTGGGAGCTGGCTCTATGGGAGGAGGCGGTTTGTCCACTACCTGGTGGTGGATTGGGGCAGGTCTTCTCACATTGGTTGGCGCGGGGGCGATGATGATGTCTCGTGTGGCGCAGAAGAAAGAATGGGACATCATTGAGGAAAAGGGCTAGTCGTTGTAGGCTTACACGATGTCCGAAAAAGAAACAATCCTCGTGACTGGCGGAGCAGGCCTCATCGGCTCGAGTCTTATCGAATTGGCCATAAAAAAATATCGGGTCGTTTCTCTCGACAACTACTTTATCGGCTCAAAGGAAAACCATATCGAAGGTGCTGAATACAAGGAAGGGCATACCAAAGACATTGAAGAGGTCCTCGGTAACGAAAATCCAGCCATCATTTTTCATCTCGGCGAATACTCACGTGTCGAACAAAGTTTTAATGATATTGAATTGGTGTGGCAATCCAATGTGGCAGGTACCTTTCGCGTGCTCGAATATTGGCGCAAGCGGAAGTGCAAAATCGTGTACGCCGGCTCGTCGACCAAATTCTCCGATGGCGGCCTCGGACGCGATGGAAGTCCGTACGCATGGATGAAAGCGTCCAACACCGAGCTGGTGCGCAATTACGGTACGTGGTTCAATCTCCCCTTTGCAATTACCTATTTCTACAATGCGTATGGTGCACGCGAACTATCGAATGGTCCGTACGCCTCAGTGATGGGAATTTTCAAAGAACAATTCAAAAAAGGCGAGCCGATCTCAGTGCGTGCACCGGGCACACAGAAGCGCAATTTTACGGCCGCCTCCGATATCGCACGCGGACTGCTCATGGTAGGCGAAAAGGGGCAGGGCGATGAATATGGCCTTGGGAGTCCAGAGTCCTACACAATTCTCGAAATCGCAAAGATGTTTAGCGACAATATCCACATGCTTCCGGAGCGTCCAGGCAACCGCATGGATTCAATTGTCGACACGACAAAGGTGGAAAAAGAATTTGGTTGGAAACCGGACATGACCGTGCGAGAGTATATTGAGCACATAAAAACTCAAAAGTAGCTCCGGACCCTCCTCGTATTTCATAAAAGTACGAACAATCGTTCATACACACATTTCGTCCTATAGGATGAGATGTGTGTAGGGGAGTGATACACTTTAGGGATGGGAAAAATGGAATCAGAGGCACGATATGCTCGACGGAAAGGATATGTGCAAGATGCAGTACTTGCAGCAGTCGGTATCAGTGGGATGTTACTGGTTGCGATGGCAGCGCCCAGTGCCTTGCAATTGCTCGGTAAACTTGGAATAGGCAAGAAGCGTTTTGGCGAACAAGCTCGCTCTGCGCTTTCACGACTTGCGCGCGATGGTCTTGTGGTTTTTGAGGAATCATATGGCAAAAAATATGCGCGCATAACAGAAAAGGGGAAGCACATGCTCATGCTTGAACAACAAAAAGCACTATTGGGATTGACGAAGGGAAAACGATGGGATAAACGCTATCGGATTGTCATGTTTGACGTCGCAGAAAAACGACGAATTCTCCGCGTGCGTTTGCGCGAGATAATGCGGGCGACTGGTTTCGTGCGCCTTCAAGACAGTGTGTGGGTATATCCGTATGACTGCGAAGATTTTGTCGCACTGCTGAAAGCCGACATCCGGCTCGGGAAGGAGGTCATCTATGTTATTGCAGAAACAATCGAAAACGACGCATGGATCCGCGAACATTTCCACTTACCTCGAGCATGACGCCCCCTACATACATTTTGTCCTATAGGATAAGTTGTGTGTAGGGGGGTGGCTAAGTTTGGGAAAGACAAGAAAAAAAGACAAGGAAGAGAGAGCGGGTGAGATGGTGGGCGGGGGATGGAAAAAGAGTTTGGGTGGAAGCCGGAGATAATAGCGCGAGAATATACTGAGTCGCGGAAAACTTCTGGGAATCTAGACAGGCATCGACAATCAGATTATATTGCAAGTTGGAAGAGTAACAAAACTGGCTTTAGTGCTGGCCGATGTGCTCCGGCAGAGCGCAGGAATACCGAACATGTGGCAGTACTTAGTGCTCGGTCCAGTGATTGCGGGGGTCTTGAAAGCATATGCGGATCGACATCTCGTCGTGGCGGCTCTACCTGAAATGAGACGCGTTTCAATGTTGGTGTCTATATTTTTCATGTTTCTGCTCGAGCCCTGCATTTATGGATTCGATATAAGAGAACGCGGCGTTCTGTCTTTTGTGTTGCACATCGGGCTCGTTGAAATTCCGGTGTGGATAATTGCGGTCATCTCGGCGAATCTCATTTCCGGAGGAGGTGGAAGCGGACGTTGGAAGCGGTTGGTTGAGAAAACGTCCGCAAGATTGCGTGCACTGATCGCGAAGATCAAGAGTCACGCAGTACCGGCACCTTCGCCTGCACCAGAGCCAGCGGGTTAGACACCGAGCACCCGGTCAGCTGACGCTGACCGGGTTGCTTTCTTTTTATACAAAGAGCGGCTACGATTAGGGAATGAAACGAGTACTCATATTTTCACTCACCTTCCACCCCTTCGTCGGAGGCGCAGAAGTGGCACTAAAAGAGATAACGGACCGGATGGATACCATGGAGTTTCAGTTTGAGATGATAACGCTCCGTTTCGATAGCAATCTACCGCGCAAGGAAAAAGTAGGAAATGTGCTGGTGCATCGGATCGGCTGGGGAGGGAAAGGTGCCAAGATATCGGATCGCTCGATGCCGTTGCAATGCAAAATTTCAAAAGCACTGTTTCCATTCATCGCGTTGTGGAAAGCGATGTTTCTTCATCGCCAAACGCGTTTTGAAATTGCGTGGGCGATGATGGCGAATCAAGCTGGATTTGCGGCGCTCTTTTTCACGTGGATGTATCCGGGCGTACGGTATGTACTTGAACTGCAAGATGGTCGGCCGTTTGGTGAGATGAAGTCGCGTCGACCGCTTTTGAATGTGCTCTGGCCGCTCTACAGAAAGATTTATCTCAAAGCCGACATTATTAAATGCATCTCGTACTTTATCGCCTCTCAGGTCCGCATGCTCGGCTATGCAGGCATCGTTGAGGTTATTCCAAACGGCGTCGACGTTCACAAATTTTCCAAGATAATAACGGAGGAAACACAGGAAACGCTGAAAGCGCGGTATGGAAAGAAAAAAGGCGATGTTTTTTTGTTCACCGCATCACGCCTCGTGCTATCGCGCGGAGTAGAGGATGTAATAGAGGCACTCGTGCATGTGGGAGCCAACGTGAAATTCTTGATTGCAGGAAGTGGAGAAGATAGGGAAAAGCTTGAACATATCGCGTGCGGATTAGGTGTCGCGGATAGAGTGATATTCCTCGGACACATGTCGCATCATGAGATACCGTCGATTCTGAAAATATCAGATGTTTTTGTTCGACCGTCGATCATAGAAGGCTTGGGTAATGCATTTCTCGAGGCATTCGCCGCGGGTGTTCCGGTAATCGCAACACCCGTCGGAGGTATCCCTGATTTCCTCTTTGATCCGGAACGGAATCCTGAAAAAAAGCCGACGGGACTTTTTTGCGAGGTGCATAATCCTCAATCAATTGCGCGCGCGGTAGAACGCTATCTCGACGATATGGTGCTCCGCGCGCGAATCGTCGAAAATGCCCATACGCTCGTGGCCGACAAATATGATTGGGATCTCATCGCGCACGACATGCGGAAGAAAATATTTGAAGAAGTATGAAAATAGTTATTGCGACACCATTGTATCCACCCGAAATCGGAGGGCCGGCGACCTATGCAAAGCTACTCGAGGATCGTCTTCCGGAGCGGGGGATTGAGGTATGTGTGTTGCCCTTTGCAACGGTTCGTCATTTGCCCCCGGGAATTAGACATGCGGTATATGCATGGAGATTACTGCAGATGGCAAAAAAAGCAGATGTTATTCTGACGCAAGATACGGTTAGTACCGGTCTGCCGGCGACTATCGCATCGCTTCTCTCGGGAAAAAAACTGGTCGTGCGGGTGCCTGGTGATTATGCATGGGAGCAAGGAGTACAACGTTGTGGTGTCAAAGAATCAATTGATGAGTTTCAGCGGCGTTCATATGGGTTACGCGTTACTCTGTTTCGGCGTATCCAACGCTTCGTGGTAATGCGGGCGGATCGAATTATCGCACCGAGCACGTACTTGGCGAACATCATCAAGGGCTGGGCACACACGTCAAAGAGCATTGACGTTATCTACAATGGTGTTGAAATAGGAATTCCTGCGCATTCAGAGCGGCAGAAAAATCTCATTACCTCTTCGGGGCGACTTGTCCCGTGGAAGGGATTTGAAGGATTGATCGATGTGGTCGCGCGTCGTCCAGAATGGAAGCTTAATATTCTTGGCGATGGTCCACAAAGAGACGAACTTCGCGATCGAATATTAAAAAACGGTGCGGGACAACGCATTACTCTGTGCGGCATGGTATCGCGTAGTGAAGCGTGTGACAGATTCACCAGCACTGCGATATTCGTCCTTAATTCAGAATATGAGGGGCTCTCGCACACATTGGTTGAAGCACTTGCCGTTGGCACACCTGTCATAGCGACACGAGTGGGTGGAAATCCAGAAGTAGTTCGCGATGGTGTCGATGGTATTCTCCTACCAGTCGGCGACGAATCGGCGCTCGAACAAGCAATCGCTACGCTTTTATCGGATGAATCTCTTCGTGCACGGTTTGGCGCATCGGGGGCTATGCGCGCAAAAGATTTTTCAATAGACAAAACGGTCGAAGCGACCGCGAACCTCCTTCTGTCGTGCGGAAAGGCGAAATAATCGACTCAATCGACGCGGGGCGTAAAGCCCTCTATAATGGAGTGTACGTATGCGTGTATTGATGATATCGACAGATAGAACGGCATTTGAGGAAGGGAGTCCGACGCGCCGTCGCATGGAGTCGTATGCAGATAAACTGGGTATATTGGATG
>CAYGMC010000009.1:0-25414 GCA_964351105.1 uncultured Candidatus Saccharibacteria bacterium
GTTGTCGGCGAAGGCCTCGATCTCGACATCACCAACCAGTCGCGCGTCGTCACCGACGAGCGGTTCGGGCGTGTCAGCGGGATCGCGGGGGTTTCCAAGTTCCGCGAGACGTTGGTTGAGGTCGTGCTCGGCGGCCCCATTCTGGTCGGCCAGATCAACGGCGGGCTCAAGATCGTCGAGCTGACGCCCGATGGCTGGAAAACGTACGACGTTACCAACGATACCAAATGGAACAAGATGTTCCTCGACCTGGCCAGCCAGGACGCGGAGTACTTGCAGGCCATTGCCGCCGACAAGTCAAAAAAGCCGGCAAGGGTCATTCGCGTGACCCAGCCGCCGTCCGGTCACCCGGACGAGAAATAGTCTAGACTGAACTTTGATCGGTGATCCGGTCGACCCCGGGTGAGCACGTCTCACCCGGGTCTCTCTTTTATATTCAGAGGACTTGAATGATTTTTAAAAGGCAACATGCTAAACTGGTGCCATGTCTTTAGAAGGATTAAATCCGAAAGCTAAACTTCGAAAGGATCTTGAAGATGCAACGAAGCCTGGGATTGACAAATCTCAAGCAAAACGAGGTTTAGTGACAGCTCTTGCTACATATGAAGCATCAATCCGCAGGCCATCTGCTCAAGAAGTGACACCCACTGATTCTGCGGGGGAAGAAAGAAGCGAATCTGTAGAGACGCCGAAACGATATCTGATGACACTACCCGGGGAGATTCCTGAAGCGTCGGACGGTGGTCTACATGTCGTGGATTCAGGCGCCAATCCCGAGGCTCCCGGTGTGTTCAAGCGTGAGGGAGTACTTTTTCGGCCCGTTACTCCGGAGGAATTGACGCGACACGGGGAGATAATGAAGGATCCTGTCTTGAAAAACGAGTACGGTGCGGTGCGTATGCCAAAATTGTTACAGAGAATTGCCGCAGAAAAAGCCGCCACAAATGAACAACCGGCAAACCAAGAGGACGCGCCTTCTCCACGAGAACCAGTTCCTTCCACATCCGACGCTGGTACAGATTCGGATCAGTCAGAATCAAGCTCGGCACCTCCTCTAGAGCCCACTCCTGCCACACCAACAAATCCGGCAGGGGACGGGGGAGTGGAGGACAGTCCTCCACCAGAGCCTGTGCCTGCTGCTGGTGCTGGTGGCGCAGGAGGAGACGGTCCGCAGCCTCCTGAAGCAGAGCCGCCCGAGCCAACCCTCAGACCTACACCACAGCCGAGTCTAGACCCATCTATTTTGGTCCAGCCACGTGCACAGCAAATGCCGCAGGGACCCGATAATACGGGGGCCAACTCTATTTTCGCTGGTATTCCTACCGGCCCGATGCAATCGCCATATACAATCATTCCGCAAAATTACATTGGTGTTGAAATAAAAAAGACACAAGACATTCTTCATAACGAAAGCGACTCTCAATTTTTCGGCGAAATTCTCAGTAGGATAAATCCTCATGGCGCAGAGGCGATACTTCGATATAAAAATGGTCAGCCGACGAAAGACGACACCGATATGATCGTATTTGCGACGCACGAATATTCAAAATGGATGGGTGAGGCTGAAAAGATAGCGAAAAAGATCACGCCACAAGATGTTGAACTTTTTGCGCGGAGAAATTCTGATATGCGCAACTTGGTTACCCAAGTGAGCGACGAACGGGGCGTTGAAATAATAAAAAACAGAATTCGGCATTATGCGATGAATAATCAGGCGGGGTTCAGGCAAATGGCTACGTCATTTAAATCACTCGGTGAGCGACGCGATACGGGTCGGTACAAGCGTTGGGACGAAAAAGTCAATGCTCAATGTGAGCAGCTTGGCATCAAGCCGAGAGATTACGAGGCAATATTTGATCTCTCCGATGCTGGTCGTGAAGCGACGCACGTGCGGCTCGCGGAGCATATTCACGACAGGGCAGGTAAATTCCGCAAAGCAATCGATTGGATCGAACAGATCAAACATGTACCAAGAATACCGGGGTCGTCATTGTCCAAGGCTGTTTGGGAACGGAGAAGGGCGGACAGAATAACTCCACAAAAAAGTGCTCTCAGTCCGCGTTCGTGGGTACTCGATACCGTCAAAGAAAATCTCAATGACATCACAGGACATTTGTCCAGTACCGTCGCAACAGATGAAATGAGAAGTATCCTTGCAGAAGAAGTACGGACGAAACAAAAGCTAGCCCCATCCATTGAGCAGGGGCCGAAATCATTTGCGGCCGTACAGACACTTGAGGGTAGGAATGAGTTTACCGAAGGGGGATTGGAACGAAAAATGAGAGCTCGCACGGCGGAGCCGGACTGGGCGGGAAAAAGCGTACCCGAGCAAGACAGAATCATTTCTGATATGGCAAGAGAGACAGAGCGGGAAGCCATCGGAGGTGGCGGTGGATTTTTTGCATGGCTTTTCTCGATAATCCTCGGCAAGCGGATGCAATCAGCCGCCGATAAGGCCGTCGGTCGGAAGGTCGAAATCATGTAGAATATGAGTACCATGAACGAACAAGAGTTAGATGTAGTCCGAGAAAAAATTGCGGAGCTTACAATACACGGCACCGAGTCGGAGCTTCGAGCTTACATCGACGCACAGTTTCCTCGATTGCCCGAGAATATGCAGAATGAAATCATGGCGTCTTTGTTTGCCACCGCACTCGAAGAAGAGCTGAGTGAACTTGATGCTATTGATCAAGTGCAAGAAGAGGGTTTGAAGGCGGTTGACGATCTCGAAAAATTGAAAAAAGAAATAGAGGCAGAGCCAGAAGATACTGCTTGACAAATAGAATTTTTAATGTATTATCGCGCCAGTTCCCGAAGTGGTTTCGGGATCGGAAAAAACCTAAAACAGGGCACAGGAGGCCTTAGGTTATGCAATCATCGTTCGAAAAGTTTACCGGAACACTCGTCAGCCTGATGGCGACCGCGATGTCGGCCGCTATCATCGCATTCTTCATCTACACGTTTTGGATGGGGAGGGTTGTCGATATGGGCTGGCAAATCGGCGGTCAGCCGGTGCCGCCGGAGACCTACCCATTTATCTTGCTCGTGCTTTGGACCATTCTCCAGCGGGAGAAGGCTCATACGCGGCCACGAGACGAGGCGTGGGGAAAATTCTGGTGGTGGGAAGATCTCATCGAAGCAATCTTCATGGTGTTCTTTTTCGCCGTGACTTTGGCTTTGGCGATAACCACCGGGACGAACCTCACGTTCATACTGGTGCTTCTGGGCTTCTTTGCAATGGCGGCCCACGACGCGTACCGCAACGGCGCGCACCGGCATGCAGAGGGAGAACGTCCGGTTCGGTCTGCGCAGTCGCTCGTTCAAGCGGCGACACAACGGCCGCTTGCCAGTGATCCCGCGCTTGTCGCCGGGCGCGATCTTTACAACCTCACGTTCCCACAAGGGAGTTCCGTGCGTTTCCATGCACAGGGCGGAGATCATCCGCCGGTGCTTGAAATCACGACACCTGTCGAGCCGGAAACGGCCGCTACAAGTGACGGCACGGCGTGATTCTTTGGGGCGGCGGAGCAATCCGTCGCCCCATACCTACTATTGACTTTTTAATAATATAATGCTATACTCTCCGGTAAGTAACTAAGACCGGCACAATCGTAGCTGGTCGAGGTTGCGTGATCATTACAACAACCCAAACGAGGAGGCCACCATGGCCAACGATACGTACAACTTCCCAGGCGTCACGAATGCCCAATTCGGGCCGGCAACGGCTGGCGGGGCTCCCTTGCCCAACCAGTGGGGGCCAGGCTACGCGTATAACAACGCGCAGCAGCAGCCTGTAGTCTCGCGGCAGACGGGAACTGGCGGCGCGATCGCAGGAGTGTTGATTGCACTTCTGCTCGGGCTGGCCATCGTCGGGGCAATTTTTGTCGCGACACGTGCCCCCGCCCAATCGAAGTGGGGGGCCGACTGCGTGGCTCCGTCCGCGTGCGAGACTCTGTACAAAGGCGAGCAGAACCTCGCCGGAAAGCAGATCGACTCGGCGGAAAAACTCCGCCTGGCCGAAATTGCGATCGACAAGACGCGCGCGGATCAAACGATCGACCTTGCGCGCATCCAGGCCGAGACCGACCGGGCAAGGGTCGCCGCCGATAAGGCGAGGGCCGAGGCCGACGCAATAGCCCGAGCCCGAATCGCGTCGTCTGAAGCGGACGCCGCGTTCGCGAAAGCGAGCGAGGCGCGCGCTGATGCCGATGCCGAACGGGCGCGTTCCGAAGCACGTCGAGCTGAGCTCGAACGCGCGACGATACGGTCGACAGTGGTCGTGCCAACCGTGGTGCCCACCACGCCGGGCGCCACCTCCGTCTTGACGGAAAGGGGCGGAAAGGGGCCCTCGGGCTCCGCTCCGAACGGGTATGTTCTCCGGAAGGGGCAGTCGGGGGATCCCGGATGCTTCACGCTTCCGAGCGGCGTACTCCGCTGCCCGAACACTTGGGTTCCCAAGTGAGATGGGAAGGGGCGAGGGACAGCATACGCGCTGTTTCCTCGCCCCACGATTTTTTCGCGAAT
Source organism: uncultured Candidatus Saccharibacteria bacterium (assembly GCA_964351105.1). Classification (GTDB taxonomy): domain Bacteria; phylum Patescibacteriota; class Minisyncoccia; order Phycocordibacterales; family UBA2100; genus UBA10103. The sequence continues at coordinate 4,525 of CAYGMC010000009.1, forward strand.
GTTTGTTTGTGTGCTACAAGTCCACAAGCAATCCTTCACGAGGATACGCGTAAACAAACGGGAGACCGAAAATGCGTTTGATCTTTATCATAAGCCTGATTTCTGTGCTTTTTCCCAGTCCCGTACAAGCCGGAGGAGACGACTGTAAGGCAGGGGACGAGCGGTGCGAGTGGTATCGCAAGCCACCAGGGATGCTCCCAGCGATTCCCGACATGGTGTGTATATATTACATACAGCCGAATCCGGATAAGGTGATTCTTACGATCTATGCGAAAGACGGACGAGTAATACACCTCGCTCCGAAATTTTCGCAGTCGAAGGATTATCAGTGCATCGGCCGTCACTGGATTGCAAAGAGCACAAGAATTAATCTTTGCAACGGCGTCGGTGATGCCGACTACATCGGGGAAGATCTCGCCTTTCTGGCGACCAAACCTCGAAATTCGGCCGAACAAACGGCCTGTCTCTTTGGGAGCGTGGAATGTGAAAGGAGGGGTTTCAGGGTAAGAGCGCAAGATTGAGGCTGGGCGGGTGCCGCTTGTCTAAAAACCAGCGGCACCAAAACACTTGACAAGTGTAAAAATATAAGTATAATAGACACCGGAGATGAGAATTATCAATTATAAAAAATAACTATGAATTCAATAACTCAAAACAGTTTCATCACGCAAGTTTCTCGCTCGGCCGCTATTTTGGCCGTGGTGATTGGTATCGGATTCTCATTTCCGATCGTTTCTAACGCAGCAGTGAGTGGCGACGCTGGGTGTTGCGGTGATGCAGGCTACACTGACTACGGAATGTCTGGCGCGGGCTATACTGATTACGGTCTTTCCAACGCTGGCTACACTGACTATGGAGTTTCTAATGCCGGGTACACCGATTACGGTCTTCCAAACCATGGTTATACTGATTACAGTCCTGGTTATACCGACTACGCTGCCACTCCGTACTCTACCTACAGCGCTCCGTACTCGAGCGGATATTACACCTCTCCGACCTACGGATACGCACCGAGCCTCGGCTATGCGTACGCTCCGTCTTATTCTGTCCGCCCGAGCTATTCTGCTCAAACTCCGTACTACACGGCACAAGGCGCGGCTCCTCGTCCTACGGCTCCGACGTACTCTGCACCGACTTCTCAAAGTCAGGATCAGTCGCTCTACAACAAGAGCACAAACACCAATACGCTTACGAGCAATCCGTACACCACGAGTCATAGTTCTACTGGCCCGATAACCAACACAAACACCAACACGGCGACAGCGAGCACCGGCCCAATCAACATCACCAACACGGTCAACATGATACCGGTCTCGAAAATTCAGCCGCAAACGCTTGCGCAGTACACTGTCCCGCAGACACCTTCGTGTACCATCAATGCGTCCAGCTACGTTTCGTACGGCGCGTACTCGAATCAGCCGATTACCCTCTCGTGGTCTTCGAACAACGCGACAAGCGCATACATTACGCCTCTCGTCGGTTCGGTGAGTACTTCGGGAAGTACGATAGTATATCCACAAGGCTACACGACGTACACGCTTACGGTATCTGGCCCGCACGGCACTGCTACGTGCCAAGCGACTGCGAATTACGCGACCAACTACGTTGCACCGGTATCTTACGTCGCTCCGGCGGTCTACGCGCAATCTGCGACACCTGCAGTTTCCCTCTCTCAAATCCCCTACACCGGACTTGATTACGGCCCTGTGGGCAACGCAATCTACTGGCTCTCACTGCTCTCGTTTGCTGTGGCCGCTGGATACCTTATCGTGTACTTCAGAGGCGGTATGTTTGCCTTTGCTGGTTCTCTGATGAACTCAAAGCGCGAGTACAACTTCGCTGAAGTGAACGAAACGAAAGACGTTCAAGAGCAAAAGGAAACTCCTGTGGAAGAAGAGGCATTCTCTGCAACTTCGCTCCCGCTTATCGAGAATCACCGCATTACGACCGACTCGATGGTGATGGACCACTCAAGTAGCACGCCGCGTATCGTAATCGCGCGCGGGTAACACTTTGGACGGGTGCGAGCGCTCTTGTTTTGCCAAAGGCAAGAGGAACGAACAAAGTGAAACACAAACTCTCGGCCCTAGGCCGAGAGTTTGTGTTTTTTTGTGTTGATTCCCTCCACAAAAATCGTCCCGAGGGGAATCCTCGAGGAGTATGAATATTATCACGCCGCTCGCGTGCGTACTTCCTCCTGCAATCTGTGCACAATGTCGGGGAGTGGAAATGAACCGATTTTGCCCGCGCGACCTTCGAGTGTTGCGGTCTTTCCGCTTACTTCTTCGTCTCCGAGGACGAGGAAGTAGGGGACCTTTTCCGTTTTGGCAGAGCGGATGCGTTTGCCAAGCGAGTCGCCGTCGCTCAATTCTGCGCGGATGTCGGCACTACGTAGAGCCGCGAGGATTACTTCTGCGTAGGCGGTGTGTTTGTCAGATATTGGAAGCACTTGTACCTGCACGGGCGAGAGCCAGAGCGGGAACGTGCCGTCTAAATGTTCAAGTAATACGGAGAGAAAGCGTTCGATCGAACCCATAATCGCGGCGTGCACCATGACAATGCGCTCTTTCTCGCCTTTCTCGTTGACACACGTGAGGTCGAATCGCTCGGGCAGATTGAGATCAAGCTGGATGGTGGCCACCTGCCAATCACGACCAAGTGAATCTTGCGCCATAAAATCGAGCTTGGGGCCGTAAAACGCGGCTTCGCCTAGACTCTCGAAAGTATCGGCGCCTCGCTCCTGTGCCATCGCGCGCAGGGTGTCTTCGGCAAATTTCCATCGAGCTTTGTCGCCGAGATATTTTTCGGGTTCTTTAGGATCGTGAAAAGAAAGACGGATGCGCAGAGAAAAACCGAAAGTGCGATAAAAAGTCTCGATAATGTCCCAAATCTTTAGAAATTCCTCTTTGACTTGCTCTTCGCGGCAAAATACGTGCGCGTCGTCTTGGGTAAAAGCGCGCACGCGCGAGAGTCCGTTTAATTCGCCAGATTGTTCGTCGCGGTAGCACATGGTCGAATTGGCGTATCGTTGGGGCATTTGGCGGTAACTCCACGGCTTGCGCGCGTAGATCTGGGTGTGGTGCGGGCAGTTCATCGGCTTGAGCGCGAATTCGTTTCCTTCGCGCGTCGTGATACGGAAAAGGTCGTCTTTGAATTTGTCCCAGTGGCCGCTTTTTTCGTAGAGATCTTTTTTGGTGATGTGCGGGATCTCGACTTTTTCGTAGCCGCGCGCCTTGCGCATTTCCCACACGTATTCGTCGAGCAGATTGCGGACGAGCGTGCCGCGCGGCGTCCAAAGCGGTAGGCCACTGCCGACCAGCTCGGAAAAAACAAAGAGATCGTGTTCGCGGCCGAGTTTGCGGTGGTCGGGGCCTTCTTGCGGTGTCTCTTTTTCTGTCATGAATGAATATTACAACGCTTTTGCTTTCTCGACCACAAAACTCGATTCGCCGTTGCGCTCCGAGATGCGGCCTTTGAGCATGACGCACGAGCCGGCGATAAAGAGATTCTCATGCTCTTTGAGCGTGCGCGGAAATACCACTACCTCTATTTGGCCGGAGAGATCGGCGAGTTTGAGGAACAACATTTTCTCGCCGTTTTTGGTGAGTATTGTTTGCACACTTTCGATAAGACCTGCAATGACTGTCTCGACGCCGCGCAGATTTTCTTTGGCGTGCCGTATGCTCGTCTTCGCGTTTTTTAATTTGTCTGCGTGTTTGTCGAGGGGATGACCACTGATGTAGAGGCCGAGCAATTCTTTTTCCCAGCTCAATTTTTCGTCCATCGTTGCTTTGGGTGCGGGCGGAAGTTTGAGCGCCGCAGGACCGCTTGCGCCGAGTGAGACTGCAAAAAGCGATGCCTGATTGCTCGGCGCTTTGATGTGTTCGCGATGATATGCGAGAAGCATTTCGATATTCGCGAGCATTTCTCCGCGTTCGCCGAGGTCATCAAGGGCGCCGCTCATGATAAGTGCCTCGAGCGACTTTTTGTTGAGGTTTTTATCTGGTATGCGGGTGAGAAAATCGCCGATGTCTTTGAATCGACCGGCCTCCCGTGCGGCAATGATTGAATCTCCCACTCCTTCTCCAAAATTTTTGATTGAGTACAATCCAAAGCGGATGGACTCTGCGGGAGGATGTTTTGCGGGGTCGTTATCTAGCGTTGCTACGCCAGCACTGCCTCTCGGCTCGCCAGCCTGCGAGACACCCCGCAAAACATCCTCCCGCTCCGCTTTGCTATGTATAACAGTGAAGGTGCCGTAGCTTTCGTTGACCGAAGGTGGCCACACATGGATTCCCATTCGTTTACACTCGGCGACCGTTTCTGATATTTTTTCCACATCACCGGCATCGGCGGTAAGGACGGCGGCCATGTAATCCACGGGGAAATTGGCTTTCATGTACGCTGTTTTGTAGGCGAGATTGCCATAGCTTGCGGCATGCGCTTTGTTGAAACCGTAGGCGGCGAATGTCTCGATTTGCTCCCAGAGTTTGCGCGCGGAATCCGGCTTCATACCGCGTTCGATACAGCCGCTCGTAAATCGTTCTTTTTGGGCGGCCATCTCGGTGGGTATTTTTTTGCCCATCGCCTTGCGGAATTTGTCGGCCTCGCCCCATGAATAGCCCGCGAGCTCGACCGCAATCATCATGACGTCGTCTTGGTAAATCAAAACGCCGTAGGTGGGTTTGAGAATACTCTCGAGTCGGGGATCAAGATATTTGACGCGCGCGGGATTTTTTTTGCGCTCGATGTATTCGGGAATAAACGCCATTGGCCCGGGCCGATACAGAGCGACCATTGCATTGAGGTCGTGTACCACGGTCGGTTTTAGGTCTTTCAAATACGATGTCATGCCGCCACCTGCCATTTGGAATACACCAAGCGTTTCGCCGCGACTCAACATCTCGTACACTTTTGTATCGTGGAGAGAGATTTTTTCAAGATCAACATCAGCTCCGAGTCGCGTTTTGACGCGTGCCACGGAATCGGCGAGTACCGAGAGGTTGGTGAGGCCGAGAAAATCGAATTTGAGCAGTCCAACGCCGCCGTATTCGTCGGCGATGGAATACATGTCGTATTGAGTAATAATTTTGCCGCCCTTTGGATCGAGCTGGATAGGTGCGTATTGCTCCACTGCCTCGGGCGCGATAACGACGCCCGCCGCGTGTACTCCCACATGGCGCGCGTTGCCCTCGATCTTTTGCGCGAAATCGAGTATTTCGCGGGCATCGGTATCGCTATCGTACGCTTCTTTTAATTCGGGCACTTCTTCGAGCGAACCCGCGATGGAAACGGGAAAACCTTGTTTGCCGAAAGGAATCATTTTTGCGATTCGGTCGCCGGTGCCATATGAATGTCCGAGCGCGCGCGCGACATCGCGCACCGCCGCGCGCGCCATCATCGTGCCAAAAGTGCCGATTTGTGCCACGTGATCGTCGCCATATTTGTGCCGTGCATATTCGATGAGTTCGTCGCGGCGAAAGGCATCGATGTCCATGTCGATGTCGGGTGCCGACGGTCGCTCGGGATTGAGAAAGCGCTCGAATGGCATGTTGAATTCGAGTGGATCGACGGTCGTGATGCCGCAGAGGTATGAGACGAGCGAACCCGCGGCGCTCCCACGCGTGTTGGTGAAAATACCTTTCGAGCGGGCGTAGGCAAGAAGGTCGGCGACGATGAGAAAATACGACGCGTAGCCTTTTTGTTCGATAATGCTGAGCTCGTAATCGATGCGCGAGCGCATTTCGGTGGAGGGTGTGAGCTCGCGATTTTTGATACCCTCCTCGACCAGCACGCGCAGTTGGGCGTTGTCGGTCGAGCCGCGCGGAATGGGGAATTGGGGAAAGATCGCTTTGCCGAGCGCAAGTGTGAGATCGCATTGCCGCGCGATGCGGTCGGTGTTGGTGAGTGCTTCGGGAGTATCGGCAAAAAGCTCGGCCGCCCGCGAGCTCGTGATAAATGAAAAATCAGGACCGGTTGCCGCTTCGCGATCGAGCGTACCGCCGGTGCGAATTTTGCCCACGAGCTCGCGGGCGGCCTCATCTTCCGGTTTTAAATAATACACATCATGTGCCGCGACCAGGGGAATATCGGCCTCTCGTGCAAGTTGTATTATTTTTTTCTGCTTTTCTTCGTGACCCTCCGATTCGTGATGATGGGTAATTTCGGCGAAACAATGCTCCACGTATATTTTTTTGTGCCACGCGAGAGACTCGCGTGCTTTTTCGAGATTATTCTCGGCGATAGCGCGCGCGTGTTCGCTAGAAAAAGAGGGAAGAATGGCGATGAGCCCGTCTCGGTATTGCTCGATTAGTTCGTGGTCAATGCGCGGACGGTAATAAAAACCTTCGAGATAGGATTTTGACACGAGATGCAAGAGATTGGTGTAGCCCTCCATGGTGCGCGCAAGAAGCACAAGTCGCGAATGTCGGTCGTCGACACGATGTTCTTTGTCGCGCCGCGTACGCGGCGCGACAAAGAAATCGACCCCGATAATTGGCTTGATACCGTGTTCTTTGCACTCTTTGTAGAACTCTATCGCACCATACAAGTTACCGTTGTCGGTGAGCGCAAGCGCAGTTTGCCCGTCGGCTTTCGCCGCCGCGACCAAATCGGGGATTTTGGGCAACGCCTCAAGCAAAGAGTAGTGCGAATGAACATGTAAATGAACAAAGGGAGGACGAAGCATAGGGGCATTATAGCGTATCGACATTTAATCCATTTTGCTCTATATTTTCTACTGGCCAGAGGGAGTTCTCCGCATGGTTCGAGTTGCCGTTTTTGCGTTCGCTCTTAAAAGCGATCCCAGTATCGTAAGCGCCCTAAAGAATGCTGGTTTCGAAGTAACGTTTGAAGCCGAGGCAATGAGCGCAGAAGAGGCTATGGCAGTACCCTCTCTACTTGAGTGCGTAGCCGATATCGCACTGGTTTACATGTCAGGAGAAGTATTCGAAGAAAATGCGTTTTATTCTCTGCTGAATGATGCGAAATTCATAGGAAGCATTTTCCACGCAAATGGGGCACTTGTAATTTTGGCGGGGCATGACGATATGCTGGATTTGGTTTCCGACTTTGGTCAGAAGGTTCGGGAAATGTTTCCATTTGAGGCTTTGCCCATTTTCGTCACAAACGACAATTTCGGCGTTGACTGCTAACAAAGGTGTCGTTTTCAACCCTGGGGAGTGAGGTGGTCTGTTGCTCGCAGACCGCCTCTTTTGTTTTGATACTATGATTGAATGAAATTTGTTATTGGGATTGACGAGGCAGGGCGCGGGCCGCTGGCCGGGCCTGTGGCGGTGGGAGCGGCCATGGTGGCGTGGGATTTTGATTGGAATTTGGTGGATGGGGCGAAGGATTCCAAAAAAATGACGCCGCGTTCGCGCGATTGTTTGTACGACAAGATGGAGGCGCTACGCGAAGAAAAAATCCTCGATTTCGCTGTCGCATTTTCATCGTCTACATTTATCGATCAATACGGCATTGTTCCCGCTATCAAAAGCGCGCTTGCGCGCGTCCTATCAAAGCTCACCGAAAACATAAAGGACGGTCCTTTATGTGAAGTCCTACTCGACGGAGGGTTGCGGGCGCCGGAAGAATTTGCGGTGCAGAGAACCATCGTTCGCGGAGATGATACAGAGCCGCTGATTTCGCTCGCCTCGATTGTCGCCAAGGTCGAACGCGATCGACTCATGTGTCGACTCGCAAAAAAGTATCCGCTCTACGGGTTTGATATGCACAAAGGCTATGGCACGGTCGCACATTGCGATATTATCCGAAAAAACGGACTTTCCGAAATCCACCGTCGGAGCTTTTGCACAGGATTGATTTCTAGCCACGAATGAGTATAATCTTTCTATGGTAGTACGAATGCGTGCAAATCGGAGCAAGACAGGCATGCGCCGCTCACACGCGGCCCTCAAAGGCACACGCACATCCACCTGCGAATGTGGAGCGCTTAGGGTATCTCACCGAGTATGCCCATCATGCGGCAAATATAATGGCAGAATTGTCGTCGATATCGTCGCTCGCGCCAAGCGGGATGCACGTCGTACCAAACGACACGAAAAAGATCTTCGCGAATCAGGCCAACTTACGAGCGAAAAAGAAAAAGATAAAACAGCATCATAAACTCCCCCAACCTGCTCTTTATTGAACATATGTCCAACAGACACCTCGCCCGATCAGTCGTCCTCCAGGTTCTGTTTGAGCGAGATTCTGCAGGTGGCGTGATGAGTGTCGATAATGCTCTGGGGCGGCTCGTAGAATATTCCAAAGAATTCGGTGCCCGCGATGGCGATGCGGTGTTCATGCAGAATTTGCTCAAGGTAGCGATGGCAAAGCAAAAAGAAATCGACAATGTGATTCAAAAGGCGGCACCCGAATGGCCGCTCGAGAAAATTGCAGGAATTGATCGAAATATTTTACGACTCGGTCTCGCGGAGTTACTTTTTGCCGATCGTACACAAGTGCCGGCCAAGGTGGCTATCAATGAGGCAATAGAACTTGCCAAAACGTTTGGTAGTGCTTCGTCGGGCAGATTTGTAAACGGCGTCTTGGGTGCGGTGTATATCGAGCTGGGTGAGCCGGGCAAAGGCGAGGGGAGTGCGCGCAAACAAGATTCCATCAAATCTTCTAAAATGCCCACCGAACATTTAGCAGGTGCGGTCGTCTTTGCGCGTAATGAAGGAGAAACATATCTCGCATTCGTGCACGATATTTTCGGGCATTGGACGATCTCAAAGGGTGGAATCGAAGCGGGCGAAGATATTGCAGAAGGTGCGGTGCGCAAAATCAAAGAGGAGATGGGGCTTGATATAAAAATAATTCAAGAGCTTGGGGTCAACGAGTATACGGCCAACGACAGCAAGGTCGAGGGTGGCAAAAAAAGGAAGCGCGTTACGTATTTTCTTGCTGAATCTCCATTCTCTGAATTGCGCCTCGGCTCAAGCGGTGGATTGGACGATGCGCAGTGGTTTCCACTTTCGGCCGTTGGCGACCTCAACTTTTATGACGACACGCTCAAGATAATCGTCCCCGCGATCAATGTGCTTGCGCGTCCGCTCAAAGATCAAATGCATCCCCCCGCTCACGGGAGACGAAAGTCTGTGCGAGGTGCGCAGAGACCACCTGACCCCGAAGAGCCGGTAGAGGTGCAAAAACCCGTCGAAGATCGCGAGGAGACTCGGGAATCGCGGATAGAGAGTCGTGGAGGAAGACGACACCGATGAGTGAGAGCACAATTCCGCATATGGATTTTTCTGCATTTGAACAAAAGATAGGACATAGGTTCAAGAATGCTTTTTTGATCGAGCAGGCCTTTACCCACCGTTCGTTTCTCAACGAGAATAGACAGAGTGGACGCGAACACAACGAACGGCTTGAATTTTTGGGTGACGCCGTTTTGGAACTTGTCGTGACAGAATTTCTGTATGCAAAATATCCGCACAAAGATGAGGGAGAATTGACCGCGGTGCGCGCCGCGCTCGTCAACACCGTTTCCATATCCGCCGCCGCGACCAAGCTCAACATGAATGAACACCTCCTGCTCTCGCGCGGTGAATCACGTGATACGGGTCGTGCACGCGGCATTATTCTCGCCAACGCATTTGAAGCACTCATCGGCGCGCTCTACCTCGATGCGGGATACGATACGGCGAAAGATTTTATTGCCGCACAGCTTTTTGGTATGACAGATGAAGTGGTGGAGAAAAAACTCTGGCAAGACGCAAAAAGCAGATTCCAAGAAATAGCGCAAGAAAAAAGCGGCATCACGCCTTCCTATCAAATGCTTCAGCAAACGGGACCTGATCATGACAAAAAATTTGTCGTCGGTGCATTCATCGGGCAAGGAAAAATCGCACAAGGAGAAGGGAAGTCGAAGCAAGAAGCCGAGCAGGATGCCGCCGAGAAAGCCCTTGCGGCAAAGGGCTGGTAGAGGCGCTCGGGGTGGCGTACGTTAGAACCCGTGCTTTTTTGCTAAAAAGCCCTTAATCCTCGGCTCTTCGTAGCGCACGCCACCCCTCGCTTGAGGTTTGATACAATGAACGTTCATGTACTTGAAATCTATTGAGCTTGCAGGCTTTAAATCGTTTGGCAAAAAGACCGAACTCGCGTTCGGTTCGGCCATCGCTGCCATCGTAGGCCCCAATGGGAGCGGCAAGTCGAATGTGGCCGACGGATTCCGATTTGTGCTCGGTGAGCAGTCGATGAAGACGATGCGTGGCAAAAAGGGCGAGGACATGATTTGGGGCGGCTCGCCCGCGCTCCCGCGCATGAATCGCGCTTCGGTCAAACTCGTTTTCGATAATACCAAACGCTTGCTTGATATTGATTTCAAAGAAGTAACGGTAGAGCGTATCGTTTATCGCGATGGGCAGAATGAATACCTCTTGAATGGCACGCAGGTGCGGCTCAAGGACGTGATTCGATTGCTTGCGGGCGCGAACATCGGGGGTTCTGGCTACCAGATTATTTCGCAAGGTGAGGCGGATAGGATTTTGAATGCATCACCAAAAGAGCGGCGGGAGATGGTGGAGGATGCACTCGGACTGAAATTGTACCAACACAAAAAAGCGGAGAGTGAACGCAAGCTAGAAGAGACAGCGGCAAATATCGACAAGACAAAATCATTACGGCGCGAGATCGCGCCCCATATCACCTTTTTGCGCGTACAGGTGGAAAAAATAGAGAAGGCGCGTGAGATGAAAGAAGATCTCGCGGTAAAGCTCGCTGAATATCTCGCGCGAGAAGACGCGTGGATTACTGCCGAAGACGCGCGGCTCATACAAGAAACGCATGGATACGAACAAGAGATCGCGGCGTTGAAATTGAGCTTGGAAGATGCGCGTAGCACGGCAGGTGGCGGGGAAAGCGCACGCGTTACGGAACTGCAGATCCGACTCAACGAGAAAGAAATCACGATAACGACGCTTCGCCGCGAAAGTGCAGACCTTGCGCGCGAGCTGGGACGTGCCGAAGGAGCTCTTGCGGCCAATACTGTAACCGTCGAGCAAATCGTCGCGGTGCCGCATGTGCGCAATTTCGCGCGTGAAGTCGACGAAACGCTTGCCGAGGCGGAAAAAGGAGAAGACATCATCGCGCTTCGCGGTGTTCTTGTACACGTGCGTGAACGTATCCGGTCATTTGTGGAAGGTCTCACCGGGGCGGCGCCAGTAACGTCGCATGAGGCAAAAGCGCATGTGGATCGGCTGACGACAGCACTCGAAAAAAAGCGCAGAGAAGAAGATAGTATCGCCGGAGAAGTTGGTACACTTCGTCGTGAGATTGCAGAGGCCAAAGAAGCGGGATTTGCGGCACAACGCGACATCGTCGAGCTTGAGGGCAAAGTACGTGCGGCACAGACCACCCTCTCTGCCGCAAATGCCGCGCGTTCGGGCATTGTCGCGCTCCGCCAACGTTTTGAGGAGGAAGTGCGGGAGGGCATCGCGCTTTTGGGTGCCGCAATCCACGACTGGCAAAAGGAGCGCCTGCCGCAGGGTTTTTCGGAGGATCGAAACGAACAAGAAAAACGACGTCGCGCGATAGAGCGTTTGAAAATCAAAATAGAAGAGTCGGGCATTGGTGATGGAGATGCGGTGGTGCGGGAATTCAAACAAACGCAAGAGCGCGACGAATTTCTTGCCCGCGAGATGGTAGATCTAGAGACCTCGGCGGCCTCTTTGAAAGGTATCATTGCAGACCTTGAGCGCACGATAGACGAGCGATTCAAGGAAGGTCTCCATCAAATCAACGCAACACTCAAGGATTTTTTCATAAAATTATTTGGTGGGGGAAACGCATCGCTCAAGATAGAACAGCCCCGCAAGGCTCGTTCGGAGGGTGCAATAGGCCCGGCAGAAGACGAAGAAGATGAGGAGGAGATTCCCGAAGAGGAAGAACTGTACGCAGGACTTTCCATCGACGTCTCACTGCCACGCAAGAAAATCCGCGGACTCGAAGTGCTCTCGGGCGGAGAGCGCGCACTTACCTCCATCGCGCTCATCTTTTCGATGTCGCAAGTGAATCCCCCGCCATTCCTCATCCTCGACGAGACAGACGCCGCGCTCGACGAAGCCAACAGTAAGCGCTATGCCGACATGATCGAGGAATTGGGCAAGAAATCTCAGCTCATCGTCATCACACACAACCGCGCCACCATGGCCGCCGCCGGTGAGCTCTACGGCGTCACCATGGGACAGGACGGCGTGTCGAAGTTGCTCTCGGTAAAACTCGAAGAAGCCGAGCGCGTGGCGAAGTAAAATGAGAACTTATTCAACTCTTCGCATCTCTTAAACGAGCTTTATATCGGTCGTATAGTTGCCGTCGTGCAAAGTTATACATCCTCTCCATCTCTCGTGCCCGGAGTCCAACTCCGGCTCCCATATCCCCCCACGTGTAAGGTTCAATTCTTGTGATATTTGTTGCAGGTGTCGACACACCAAGATCTTGCTGATGAGGTACGGAAACTAGACGCACATTGTCGATGGGCGGTAAGGAAAGTCTACTATTCTGCATGCGTGCAATGAATTCATCATGTAAAAGTAAGGGTAACCCCGTGGCGCGACTATTGTCAATTTCGAACCAAAATTCTCTGTTCTTGTAGAAAATTCGAACTGCCGAGTCCTCAATGTGAGTTACTTCGAATCTAGGGATTGTCTCCTTCCTCTCAAGTGCCATTAAAGAGAGCATATCACAAAGGGTCCTTGAATTTTCTGTTCTGCGCGCTAGACTGATGTGTATGCTTACTGACAAAGACATCGACAAGTTGATGAAGGTTTTTCCTACAAAACATGAGATGCAGGAAACCATTGAACGAAAGTTTGAAGAAGGTCTTGCCCCTCTTCGGGAGTTGGTTATAACAGGCGTAGATAGATTGGCGACTGCCATTGAGAAGCAAAATATGGAAAACGCCTCGCGAGACTCACAATTGACCCGACACGATGGCTGGATCAAGCATATCGCCAAAGAGACCAAAGTGAACCTCGCCAATTGATTTTCTCCATAGTGCTGGAGATAAGTCCTAGCCATTATGGAAAGACAGGAGTACAGTAGTTTCTAGTGGAAAACCTAGGGTCTTTGACTCTATATTTTAGGAGGAACGTAACGTGAGTGGGTCAAAATCGACGAAACGCATCGTCTTCATAATGTCGGATACGACAGGAAAAACTGCGGGGACTGCCTTTAGAGCCACCGCGGAGCAGTTCCGGGGCATCGACGTGCATGAGCGGCTTTTCCCTCATGTGCGAGACGCTAACCAGATCCGGCGTGTGATGCGAGAAGCACAACAGGTGAACGCTTTAGTCGTACATACCCTTGTTGATCCGACATTGAGGGATATCTCAAATAATCTCGCGGTAGAGCACCATGTTACAGCTATCGATCTGATGGGTATGTTGCTCGGGCCAGTCGGAGCATGGCTTGGAGAAGTTCCGCTCAATAAGCCGGGACACCTCCGCGATGAACGGTACTATCGTCAACTCCAGGCACACGGTTATGCTCATCGCCAACAGGATGGGAAAAATCCGTCAGGTCTGCGTGAAGCCGATGTTGTGGTACTCGGCGTGAGTAGGGCTGGGAAATCATCTGTTTGCCGCGACCTTGCGGAGCATGGACTGAAAGCTGCGGATATACCACTTGTGCTCGAGACGACACTTCCATCCGAGTTGAAACAAGTCGATAGGCGACGCATTTTCGTTCTCCACAATACGGCGAGGAATATTGTTGAGTTACGAAACTTACGTATCGCAAGCCTTGGGGGTGCAGATGTCTCGGTGAACTATATCGATCTCCCAGCCGTACAAAAGGAAGTCATGTATGCACTACATCTTCTTAAAGCGAATCCAGAATGGACGGGGATCAGTATGGCTTTGGGAGGAGTAGGGGGCGCTGTTGCGGAGATTCTGTCACAATATCAGCAGCGTTTCTTGACTATTTGATCAGCTTGGCATTGAGGGCCGGCGCGGGAGTGATTCTGCGCCGGCTTGAAACTTTCCAAAATCCTGCTACAGTGTCTCGACCTATGTTAAAGATTCGCATGCAAAGGGTTGGCCGTATCAATATACCGGCCTATCGTATTGTCGTTATCGAACACACCTCAAGCCCCAAGGCGGGCAAGTTTGTGGAGCGTGTGGGCTCGTACAACCCCAAGAGCAAACAGCGGATACTTGCCGAGGACCGTATTAAATACTGGATGTCGGTGGGTGCCAAGCCCTCCGGCACCGTCCACAACATGCTTGTCTCGGCGGGCATTTTGAACGCAAAGAAGATTAATGTTCTTCCCAAGAAGACAGTAGGGAAGGCGGTGGAAACTGAAGTTCCTGCCGAAGAAAAAGTCGAAACCAAGAAAGAAACAGTAACTCCCGAAGAGACACCGGCCACCGAGGCCCAAGCAGTAGCCGAGTAACCCCCAGGGGGGAGTTGACAGCACCAACCTTTTTTCGCAAACTGCACGTACGTTATCAAATATAGAATTGCCGTATGGAACAAGATCAGAAATTTCTCGAATATATAGTGAAGGAGTTGGTAGATAATCCGGATGACGTAAAAATCACTCGTGCGGTAGATGAAATGGGCGTGCTCCTCACGCTCGTGGTCCACCAAGACGATATGGGCAAGGTCATCGGCCGCTCGGGTGCGACAGCCAAGGCGATTCGTACCATTCTGCGCGTCGTCGGCATGAAGCACGATGCACGTGTCAATTTGAAGATCGAAGAACCAGAGGGAAGTCAGCGGAGTGTTGAGCGCGGCATGAGTGCCGGCGTAGGCACACTTCCTCCCCGAGAGCGGCAGTCGGTACCTCGTGAACGGTCTATCGACGATGTCTTGAACGATATTAAGGCATAAGGGCGCTCGGGATTACTATTTTTCTGTCGCTATCTGGCACTACTGTGCCAGCGCTCACTCTCGGGCCGTCGCCCTTCAAGAGACAGAAAAATATCAATTCCTCGCTCGATAAGCGAAATACCATGATTCATTTCCATATCGTTACGTTGTTTCCTGAATCCATCGAGCCTTATTTGAAGGCGTCGATTATTGGGCGTGCAGTAGAAGACAAGAAGATCAAGATATCTTTCTATAATCCAAAAGATTTCGTTTACTCCGCGCGAAGTCGAGGAGCTGAGAAGCCGCGCACCCAAGATTTGCGTGTCGACCGCAAGCCCTATGGTGGTGGCCCCGGAATGGTATTGCGCCCTGAGCCAATGCTTCGCGCAGTGCAGAAGGCGATCGGAAACAAGAAGGGGGTAGAAAAAATATTCTTTGCAACAGATGGTGAGCAATTTAATGAACCAATGGCCAAGAAGATGTCCAAAAAAAAGGACGTGGTGTTTATTTGCGGGCACTACGAAGGAGTGGATGCTCGGGTGCAGAAAATTCTAAAGGCCAAGAAGGTGACTGTGGGGCCGTATGTGCTCACGGGTGGGGAATTGCCCGCGGCCACCATGATTGATGCAATAGCGCGCTTTGTGCCCGGTGTATTAGGCAAAGCGGAGTCACTTGAGGCTTCCCGCGTATCGAGTCCGGAAGTCTACACCCGCCCAGAAATCCTCGAATGGAAAAAGAAAAAACACAAAGTCCCACCAGTCCTCCTATCCGGCAATCACGCAGAAATCGAGAAGTGGAAATTACAACACAAAAACAACTCTGCATAAGGTGTCTGACATTCATCCCCATGCCCAATCCCACAGTCAATCAAACGCTGACTCTTTCGTGGGCAGGCACTTTTTGCGTACCAATGCTACAATTTTTTCATGGACAAGCTAAAGAATTTTTCTGAAAGATTCACCGGCAAAGAAAAGACATGGGTCAACGAGGTCATGTGGTATGACACTGAAGAGCACAATGTATTCATACACTTAGCGCCCGCAAACGTTAGTCCGCACGTCAAAAGAAACCGAGACCTCCTTAGCCATGCGCTTACGCAAACTGCTTTAGATATGAATGAGAGGCCGCAATTGCAAGGTAAAGAATTTTTGATCGCTGCGTCGTCTATAGTAAAAAGAAACCCGTATATCTTCCAACGGTTAGGGTTTACCGTCTTTAATGGTGCAACTGACGAAGAGAACATTGAGGCGATGGAAAAGTTAGGCGTGAGAGGTATTCGCAAGGGTATCACTCGGCCGGATGAAGCGATGGCGGCAATATCGACGACGGATCTTGTTGCAAGGTACGGTTTTAAAAACGAAAATCCCGGCACGAATGTGTCGGGACGGACTAAGGAATGAACGAAAGGAACAAACGAATCAAAAGAGTAAATCAGGGTTCTATATGTTTTACAAGGAGTGAACCCGTGTGAACGGTCCTTGGAAAGTTTCGCTTTAAAGTGCGATACTTACAAACCTCGAACGAATCCATTTAAGGATCTGTTCGACTATATAGGCTATCAATTTGACCACCGCCGGTATCAGCATGATGACTACCGTCACGCAGATCCAGTCGAAAACTGTTTCGACGGGCATTGCCCCTTCTCCTCAACGAACAACGGAATTCCCTCCGTACAGGGTCTTTGAGCGGTTCCCAAAGGCCTTTACATTATACTCTTTTTATGTTAAATGTCAAGTAATTCGGAAGGTAGGGTGGTGGCATGGGGATAAGCGCTTGACTTCATTCCTATCTCATATAGAATGTGCCAACTTTTGCTCGTAGGCCGATTGTGTCATTGTTGACGCTTTTGAGTAAAGAAAATGGTGGCAAAAGCCACTGCCCTGTGTGGAAGCAGAGCATTTTTTAATAGAGCATTTTCTAAATATTATCGACGCGTAGCGCCTCCGACGCCGTGCGTGGATCATCATACAATGGCAAAATCGAAAACGGTGCGACCGCAGAAGTTTTTCTCTCGAGCCCAAGAACCGCTCGTAAAGATGCCGAATTTGGTGGAGAGCCAAATGGCGTCTTTTCGCGATTTTGTACAAGGAGGCGCAGAGCGTGTTTTTAAAGAATTTTCGCCCATCAACGATCACGCGGGAAAGAAATTTGACTTGCGATTGGTCAAATTTAGCTTTGGCGACGTTCGTTGGGATGAACATTATGCAAAGCGCATGATGCGCACATACGAGGCGCCGCTTTCGATGGTCGTGAAGCTCAAGAACAAGACGACCGGTGAAGAGAAAGAGCAAGAAATCTTCCTCGCCGATTTTCCATGGATGACTCCGCACGGCACCTTTATTATCAACGGTGTCGAGCGCATCGTGGTACCCCAGCTTGCGCGTAGTTACGGCGTATTCTTTGAGGCCGTTCCCATGAAGGGCAAAAATTACTTCTCGGCAAAGGTCATTCCCGCGCGCGGCGTGTGGATAGAAATCGAGAGCGACCCGGATGGCGGTATGTATGTCAAAGTAGACAGAAAGCGTCGTTTTCCCGTAACGACGCTCTTGCGGTGTTTGGGGCTCTCGACCGATGCGCAAATTCAAGCTCATTTCGGCAAGTCTCCCGCGGCGCGCGATGCTGTCGCGGCCACGCTTGGGCACGATACGGCCAAGACTCCCGAAGAGGCGTTTGTCGAAATCTATCGACGTTTGCGCGATGGAGACATTGCCACACCAGAAAACGCGCGCGATCACGTGGAATCAATACTTTCTGCCGAACGCTACGACCTTTCAAAAGTTGGTCGTTTTCATTTCAATCGTCGTTTTGATCTCCCCACCAAAGAGACCGACCTCGTTCGGTCAACACTTTCTCTAGATGATGTGGCACGTATTATCTCAAACATCGCCGAATTGAACGCTGATCCAAAAGCAGAAGGCGACGACATCGACCACCTCGGATTCCGCCGCGTGCGTTTTGTCGGAGAATTGCTCGAACAGCGCATGCGCGTCGGGCTTTCTCGCATGAAGCGCAATATTCAGGACCGTATGGCGATGGTAGATGCGGAGACTTCTTCGCCCGTGTCTCTCATCAATCCTCGTCCATTCCAAGCGGCCATCCGTGAATTTTTCACCACCGATCAGCTCTCTCAGCTCATGCAACAGTACAACACGCTCGATGAGATCGAGCATCTCCGCACGCTCTCCACACTCGGTCGCGGAGGTCTTACCTCGGAGCGCGCAGGACTTGAAGTGCGCGATGTGCACTCATCGCACTACGGTCGCGTGTGCCCCATCCACACACCAGAAGGTAAAAACATCGGACTCGTTTTGCACATGTCGCTCTATGCGCGCCCTAATGAATTTGGCATCATCGAAACGCCATACGCAAAAGTGGAGAAAGGGGTCATAACAAAAGACATCGTGTATCTGAATGCGCTCGAAGAAGAAAAGTATGCGATCGCGCACGCAGGTACCGCGCGCGACGAAGGTGGCAAGATCACCGAAAAAATGGTTGAAGTACGTATGAGCGGTAAACCGACCCTCGTAACACGCGAAGCGGTAGACTTTATGGAAGTAGCGACGAATCAGCCGTTTTCCGTCGCGACGTCGCTCATTCCATTCGTGGAGAACGACGACGCCAACCGCGCGCTCATGGGTTCGAACATGCAAAAACAGGCTGTCCCCCTCGTGATACCGGAGGCACCTGTCGTTGCGACAGGAGTAGAATTTGCCGCCGCTCACGATTCGGGCCGTCTCATACTTGCGGAAGAGGCGGGTGAAGTCGTGTACGCCGATGCGAGCATGATCAAAGTAAAGAACGCCGATGGAAAAACAAAACAACATGATCTCGTTACGTTTGCACGCACCAATGGCTTTACCACATTTCACCAACGTCCTGCTGTTTCGGTCGGCGAGCGCGTCAAACGCGGCGATATGCTCGCGGACATGGCCACTTCTGTCGGTGGTCAGCTTGCGATTGGTCAAAACGTGCGCGTTGCGTTCTTGCCGTGGTTTGGTGCCAACTACGAAGACGCCATCGTCATCTCCGAGCGCCTCGCCAAAGATGCAAAATTTACCTCCATTCACATGGAAGAGTTTGTCTGTGTTGTACGCGACACCAAACTAGGGCCTGAGGTTACGACACACGATATTTCCAATGTTTCAGAATTCAAACTGCGCAATCTCGATGAGGATGGTGTCATACGTATCGGTGCAGAAGTGCGTCCGGGCGACATTCTTGTCGGCAAAGTGACACCAAAAGGCGAAACACAGCTCACGCCGGAGGAGCGCCTCTTGCACGCGATCTTCGGTGAAAAAGCCAAAGACGTAAAAGACACATCGCTTCGCATGGAAGGTGGTAAGCGCGGTCGTGTCATTGGGGTAAAGATTTTTTCTCGTGAGCTTGGCGACCAACTCGAAAGCGGTGTAATCAAGCGCGTGCACGTGGAAGTCGCCCAACTGCGCACCGTTTCGGTGGGTGATAAGCTCGCCGGTCGTCACGGCAACAAAGGGGTTATATCGCGCATTTTGCCCGAGGAAGATATGCCATTTGATGAAAACGGTGAGCCAGTGGATATTATTCTCACACCGCTCGGCGTGCCTTCTCGTATGAACTTGGGTCAAATCCTCGAACTGCACTTGGGTCTTGCGGCCGAAGCGCTCGGGTACCAAGCAGTCGTACCGTCATTCTCGGGAGCGACAGAAGCCGAGATCAAAGACGAACTCAAAACAGCTGGTTTTGCAGAAAATGGCAAACGAATGCTCTTTGATGGTCGCACCGGAGAAGCATTTGCTCAGCCAGTATCCGTCGGTGTCATGTACATGCTCAAGCTTCACCACATGGTGGAAGACAAAATTCACATGCGCTCTATCGGTCCGTACTCACTCACGACACAGCAACCGCTTGGCGGAAAGGCGCAAAACGGTGGTCAGCGTGTGGGAGAAATGGAGGTGTGGGCATTCTTGGGCTACGGAGCCGCGTACTCACTTCGAGAAATTCTCACCATTAAATCCGACGACATTCTCGGCCGAAGCGCGGCGTTTGACGCCATTGTATCGGGCAAGCGCATCGAAGAGACAAACACGCCAGCCACGTTCAATGTTCTCGTCAGACATTTGCGTGGTCTCGGTATCGACATCGAATTTATGAGCGAAGGAACAATCCAATAATCGTATGGCTATTCAAAAGAAAAAAGACATGATCCCGCCTGATTTCGATTCTGTTGCGATGCGTCTTGCTTCGCCCGAGCGCATTCTCGATTGGTCGCACGGAGAAATAACCAAGCCCGAGACCATCAACTACCGCACACAACGACCAGAGAAAAATGGACTCTTCGATGAGCGCGTTTTCGGTCCTGAAAAAGACTATGAATGTTATTGCAGTAAGTATCGCGGCATCCGTTTTCGCGGCATTATTTGTGAAAAGTGTGGCGTTGAGATCACGCGCGCAATTGTGCGCCGTGAGCGCATGGGACACATCGACTTGGCGACCCCCGTCACACACATTTGGTTCCTTCGTGGTATTCCGTCGAGAATCGCTCTTTTGCTCGGGCTTTCAGCGGCGGAGGTGGAAAAGGTAGTGTATTTTGCTGGTTACATCGTTACGTCGGTTGCCGAGACAGAGCGAGAACGCCTCTTGAAAGATCTCGAACACGAATTACAAACCAAGACGAAATCTGCGAGTGCCGATGAAAAGACGCGCCTCAAAGACATGGCGCAAAAGGCAAAACGCGAGATTGATGCCATCCAAGAAGGAGTCGTGCTCGACGAAGCGGCGTATCACCTCTTTGCAGTCAAATATGGTGCGATGTTCCGCGCGACCATTGGTGCCGAAGCGCTCTACAATATATTGCGCAAACTCGACCTCAAAGAATTTGTTAAAAAACTGAAAGAGGAAGACGTGACTGCCGGTGCCGCCGAGCGTGAAAAAATCCGCAAGCGTTTGGCACTCGCCGAGAATTTGCTCCGAGCGGGAGTCCGTCCTGAGTGGATGTTCATCACGCGTCTGCCTGTGGTGCCACCCGCGCTTCGCCCGATGGTCGCGCTCGAAGGTGGTCGCCACGCATCGTCGGATCTGAACGACCTCTATC
>CAYGMC010000010.1:0-25352 GCA_964351105.1 uncultured Candidatus Saccharibacteria bacterium
TTACTATAGGCCCTTTTGGATGCGCGAAGAATACACCATCGCGCATCACTCTTCAATACAAAATTACAGCAATTTTTTGACTGCCTGCAGTTGATTCGCCGAACCAAACACCTCGTTTTTATGCGCGATGAAATCGGCATACGCTTGGATATATATCTTGCCCGGATCGCGAAAGTCGATGCCCTTGGGCTCATCGCGAAAATACTCGCGGTGTACCCGTGTCCATATGAGACG
Organism: uncultured Candidatus Saccharibacteria bacterium; assembly: GCA_964351105.1. GTDB lineage: Bacteria > Patescibacteriota > Minisyncoccia > Phycocordibacterales > UBA2100 > UBA10103. Next base: position 235 of record CAYGMC010000010.1, read on the forward strand.
CCCGTCGGTATCGATGTTTATCTTTGCGACGCCAAATTTGTGCACATCACGCAATTCATTTTCATCGACACCGCGCGCGCCGTCGAGTTTGCCGCCCGCTTCGTTGATGCGCTTCACTTCTTCTTGCGGGATAGAAGACGAGCCATGCATAACGAGCGGAAAATCTGGCAATGCGTTATAAATTTCCTCAAGACGGTCAAAGTGGATCTTTTGGGCGCCTGCGAATTTATACGCACCATGCGACGTGCCCACCGCGACCGCAAGGCTGTCACATTTTGTTTGTTCCACGAAATCTTTTGCTTCTTTCACGTTGGTAAGAAATGCGCTATCACCTTCCACATCTTCCTCCACGCCACCAATCTGCCCGATCTCCGCCTCCACGCGAATTTCTTTGCCATGCGCGTGTTCTACCACTCGCTTGGTAATCTCCACATTTTTTTCAAACGACTCCTTGGATGCATCGATCATCACCGAAGAATAAAACCCTGAATCAATTGAATCGTGACAACTTTCTTCATCGCCGTGATCAAGGTGTACCGCAAAAATAAGGTCCGGGAACACTTCCGCACCGCTCCGAATAATACCCTCGAGCATGCGTTTGTCGGTGTATTTGCGCGCCCCGCGCGAAATCTGCAAAATAAACGGCGCCTGCGATTGCTGATTGCCCTTCATGAGCCCCATGATCTGCTCAAGATTATTTATATTGTATGCGCCGATAGAAAATGTGCCGTATGCCGCTTCAAACAATTCTTTGGTGGTAACAATCATAGAAATATAGAGAATAATAAATGCGCTAAGCGCCGACTTTTTTCAAGTCGGGACCGAGCGCGAGAATAGAGAGAAGTTCGTCGTGTACGAAGCCATTACTACACACTTGCCCCGGCATGTCGGTATCAAAACGCGTCGGTGTATTGCCGTACATATCGGTAACGCGCCCTCCTGCTTCTTCGATAATTACCTTTGCAGGTGTCATGTCGTGTGGCGATGTGCCGCCAAAAATACTTGCCGAGAATTCGCCAGAAGCGACGAGTGAAGAGAGAAAATGAATGGAGAGTCCGGTAATCATGTGTGCGCCTTTTTGGTAGATTGCATCCATCGCGGGAAAGAGATTTTTGACGCTCCTTGTTTTTCCGACCCCAATCATGGTTTTTTTGATTGAACTGTCGGAAGACACGCGGATTGACTCGCCATTCAAAAACGCACCGCTTCCTTTCTCTGCGTAATACACCCTGTCTTCGAACGGATCGAGGATGACACCGAGCACGGGCACACGCTCATGCATGAGCGCAAGCGCAAACGTGGCGGTCGGCACACCGTGAGAAAAATTATGAGTACCGTCGACAGGATCGCATATCCACACGTATTCATGAGATTCGTCGTGATCATTCCCCTCTTCTGAAATGATGCTGTGGGAAGGATAGCGATTCTTTATTTCATTGAGCACGAGTGCGTTGATTGTGTGATCGGTCTCCGTAACGGGCGTATCATCGCCTTTCCATTCCTTTTTCATATTGCGCACAAAATTCGTACGTATAATTTCACCCGACTGTTTCGCAATGTCGAGCGCTACCTGCATGTATTCGCTCGTTTTCATGGTGGTTTCTACCGAGACGAAGAAACAAGCATCATCATACTATTTGATATTGACTATCTTATATTTCTGTACGCCTTTGGGTGTTTCGAAAGAAAAGATATCGCCTTTTTTCTTTTCCATAAGCGCAGAACCGAGCGGGGAAAGGTGTGAAATTTTGTGCTCTTGCATATTTGCTTCGGCCGAGCCGACGATCTCGTAGGTATGCTCTTCTTTCTCACCTTGCTTTTGGATAGTAACCGTGGAGCCGAGCGATACAGCATTGCCCTTGGTGTGCTCGATAATGCGTGCATGACTGATCTGCTCTTCAATGACGCGTATCCTATCTTCGGTCGCCGCTTGTAGATTGCGCGCTTCTTCGTATTCTGCGTTCTCCGAAAGATCGCCGAGGGAGCGTGCGTATTCGAGCTGTTCTGCTATTTCGCGGCGGCGCGTCGTCTTCATGTGTTCGAGCTCCGCCGTGAGCTCGTCAAATTTTTCTTTGCTCAAGTAATTGGTTGTGCTGGGCATAGGTATGATGAGAATCACTAATGACAATGCATTGTACAGTATCCTACAAAAAAGCAAATGCCCGCCAATCATCTCGATTGGCGGGTCTTTCTTAGTGCAAGGTTTCTGCACTTACCCCGGACGGCACGTATTCCGCAACCGCGAAGCGAAGTATTCCTCTCGTATAGGAAAACTCAGCGAGTGTACCTCTAAACATCCGGAGGCGGTCTCGCGTGCGATTGGTCTCGGGGAGTTTGAATTGTGCCGAACAAAAGACGTTTGCAGTTTTGTTAGCAAACATTTCTACTTCAATATTCATCCATGGCATTTGATACTTCGCTTCTTTGCAGATGTGTTTAAGCAAACGTTTGGCAACCGGTCCCGTCAAGAGGTAATTACGCCACAATGGACCCATAACGACGAAACTTCCTTTCTCTTGGTTCCATAAGACGGTCATAGGGGTATTATCGTAAATGGTGCGGCCGTTTCGCTGAAAAGTTGTCAACCCGTCTATGCGGAGACGGAGCCACCCATCGGGATTCTTTGAACGCGTTACTGACCCATCTTTTGTTGCCTCTGTAATGACCTGAATGAGCAAATCTGTATATTCGGCCACTTCCATGTCCCTTTCACATCTTTGTGTGTTGTACCACAATGCGGCATTTCACTCAACGTACTCCGGGTGAGCTTCGACGAGCCATTGGAAAAAGGGCGTCATCGCAGGCGACGCACCCGAAGCGGTACCCGCAGGCGCGTGTTCGAGCACCGTGGCATAGGCATATCGGGGATTATCCGCAGGCCAATAACCGACAGACCACGAATTCATCCACTGATTGTGCGTACCAATTTGCGCCGTGCCCGTCTTTGCCGCGATCTGTATGCCCCCTATATAAAGCGATTTGACGGTCGCGTCGTTGCGATTTGATGTAACAGCAAGCCGCATGCCCTCGCGCACAATCTGCAAATAGTCATCTGGTATATCGAGCTGTGTCGAGCGCGGTGTTGAGGATGCGATCAATTGTGGCGTGAGAAGCGCACCGCCATTTGCTATTGCGGCAACGAAGCGCACCGCCTGAATCGGGGTTACTTGGAATCCATATTGTCCGATTGCCGTATGATATGTATTGCCAATGCGCCATGGATCGTCGGGAAACACGCGCGCCTTCCAATCGATGGAGGGTACATTTCCTTCTTTTTCCCCCGAAAGAGCAATACCTGTCTTTATACCGAGTCCAAAGCGCGCAGCATATTCATTTATTTTTTCGATACCAAGTCCACGTTGATCGCCATAGCCACCCCCAATTGTATAAAAATATTCGTCAGACGAAACAGCGAGCGCGGTGCGCATATCGACCCATCCATGTACCGTCCAATCGCGAAATATCGAGGGACGCTCGGGATCGTAGGGATTAGGTATTGAAATAGCGCCCGTCGATAAAATTTGTTTCTCAGGACTAATGAGCTTCTCGTTCAGAGCGGCGGCGGCGAAAATTGGTTTGACAATCGAACCCGGCGCGTAAAGACCGGAAACCGCCCTATCAAGCATGGGAGTCGCTGCGCTTTGCGACGCCTTCCGTATCGCCAATGCGTCGCCGTCCGTAAATGCTTGATTGTCATATTCGGGAAAACTCGTCATCGCAAGGATCTCGCCCGTGCGCACATCCATGATGACAGAGGCTCCTCCGACGAAACGTTGTTTGCTCGCATGCGCCGACAGAGTGCGAAAAAGCTGCGTCTGCAGGTCAGCATCTACTGTGAGGTGAAGGTCCTGTCCATGTTCTGCGGGTGTCGAGATATTTTGTTGGACAAGACGACCATGCGCATCCGTTTCAATCATCGTGGAACCATTGTTGCCCAAAAGCAGGTGGTCGAATGCGCGTTCGACACCTTCAACACCGCTATACGTATTCCGCCACCAAGCACCCGAGGCGTCTTGCTTGGGATACCGAACAAAACCGAGGAGAACTGAAAAACCCGGGTCGGTAATATATCGTCGGAGTGCATAGGTAGACGTGGCGTTTACAACTGTATTTTGCGCCTCACTCCATGCAAGTCGCACACCGGTACGATCATATATGAGCCCGCGATTGGCAAAAATTGGCCAACTTTGAAGCGTATTGTTGTGGGATACCTGTGCGAATGATGCGCCACGCACGATTTGCAAATCAAACGCTCGTCCTCCAAATACAAGAGCGACAAGTGCAAACACGACCCCGACACCAAGGATTGACTTCCGCGCAACAGGGCGCTGAAGACGTCCTTCAAACTGGCTCGATTCGTGCGCGGGCAAGTTGGATGAATCAAGAAATATCTCGTCCGGTGCGATCTCGTGTATCCCCCAGCGCCTTCGTCGAAACATTGCTGTACTATATCGCTTGCGCACGAGCGTGTCTAAAATATCTATCGAGCAGACGAAAAGACATTGAAAAGACGCTGGAAAAAGCCCGGGGTAGGAGTCGGGGGTAGGACAAAATTTGGATCAATTGGCTTCAAATTGAGCCAATACGCATCGTCCATCGCGCCATTACTCATATTGGCATATCCGGTTTTTACAAGCGCTACTTTTGCGGCCAATGTAGGATCAGTTGCTGTAGCTCTTTTTACTGCACTATAGTTAGTAAACATAGACTCAACAACTGTCGCCTGGTCTTCTTTTATCCCTCCCAAATGTCCATAATCTCGTGCAAAACCCTCCGGACGTTCAAATTTTCCACTGACCTGCGCGTCGTACCCACTTTTACCAGCATAGGCACTACCGTATTGCGGCCCATACACCTCTGTCGCCCACCTTTCATCAGACCCAAATAAACGAACTTCGTTATTGTGCCCAAACTCGTGGTGAACCAAACTAGAGTAGTCCGTGGGACTATAAATTTTGCTACTGGAATTCAGATGCGAGCCATTCAGCCATATTTCTCCGCTCCCTGAATGTCCTCCAATAATCTTTCCATTCGCCACGGCCCTATTCTCCGCACTTGGAGTGTAGCCGTAGGTTGTAACCAAGACACGGTTTGCATTTTGCCAATACTCGGGTGGATATTTCTGAACCTCCTGCTCGATCGCACGAAGAGCGGACACATGATCCCCGCTTGTAAGAGGCGTAAGTGCGCCAGGATTTTTATAAATTTCAGTCCCCGTTTCTTGCGGAAACCATATTGATGATCCCATAGTCACCTTACCGCCTGTTGCATCGTATACGCGCTGGTACGTCTCAATTGCTCCATGAGTGATCTCCCCATGCCACTGCACGGCATCATAAGCAACTCGCGGGACGCTCTTTTCGTTGCCCGCAGAGTCGGTGGCCGTCACTATTGCTTCTTGCATGTCTTGATCGGTGGCACTCACCGGCTCGGTGAGAGTAAACGATGTTGGCTTGGATCCATTGTCGAAATATTCGCTTTCGAATGCTATGAATTTCGTTGGGGTATCGAGCGTGGTCCTCATTGCTTCTTCCCATCCAGCGATTGGACCAGCAGTCGAAAACACCTTCCCCTCGGCAATCAGCGTTGGTTGCAAGTCATTTGGCGCACGATGGAGAAACGGCTTTCCCGTGTCTGGGTCATAGTAAGTAATTTCCCCCTCGGGAGGTGCGCCCGCGAATTGAATAGATGGCCGACCAAGTGCAAGATTCCCCGATTCCACGCCCGATTGCGCTGGGACGGGTTCTTGAACAACAGGTGGAGAATAATTTGTCTCAATGATTCCGACTTCCCCGCACGAGCCTTGCTGATAACACAAAATTGGTGGGGAGCCTTTCGACGACAAGTATATGGACTCATTGGTCTGCGCTCCTCCTTCTATGGCCGGAGAGATGGGATTAGAGAACAATTGTGTCGGATCATGATTTGGATTTGAGTTCGTTGTTCCCCCCACTACGGATGGATCTGATGGCGACACATAGTAGCCACCGTCACTTGGGTAACTCGAGGAAATTCCAGAATCACTCCCGCGCAATAGCGCATCGATATGCGGCACCTTCGGACTCTGTGCGATAGAATTCCAGATGCCCGCTCCCTTTTTACACGGTGCCAACCTATGTCGGCCCTGCATATCAACATAGTGGACAATGCCGAGTGGCAATGTCGTCGGATCCGCATTTGCGACGGGCTTTGTTACGACTCGTATTCTGACATTACCACCAGCACCAATGTCTATTTGATATTCATATCCATTGAGGCATGGCTGGCTCGTGCCGGCCGCCGCGGACACTTGTGCAAACTGCTTTAAAAAGTGAGTTGGCGGCGGCTCTGTTGCTGCATACACGGCGCAATACAAAACGACAAGCAACAAGGGTAGTTGAACTCCTCTCGATTTTAAAATTTGATTCATCATACAAACAGAATGATGCTACAATATACTCAATGCAGTTCTCACAATTGCTGCGTCTTTTAGTATACGGCTTTACCACATACGCGGCCACGTTCATGCTGTGGGCATTGTTTGCGGCCTACGCGCTCGCTCGTGGACCCGCGCCAAGGATTACCGCGTGGACAGCAACCGCGATGGTCGTCTTCTACGCGGCGCAATTATTAAAGCCAGAATCATTCAACAAAGCTCTCGGCATCGGTGTTGTGTGGCTGATTATTCACGTATCACTTGATGTATTGTACGTCATTCCCGCTGCGGGAATTCTTGCATTCAATACGTATTACGTATGGGTAAGCTACGCGATTGTATTTGTGACGCCTGTCGTCGTTTTTCTCATCAACCGACTACATTCTATCGCACGAGAAACTCTTTCCGTATCGGCTCAAGCACCCACACAATAAATATTGCACCGATCGTAAAAATCGGTAAAGCTCCGAGCGGCAACCACACCATGTCCATGAGAAGTCCAATGAGCATCGCCTCCCATGCGCGCCACAGGAGCGCAAGTATGAGTATCGCAAATATCGAGACCCACATAGGAAAAAAAACGATGCCGAAAACGCCGAGGGCCGCAATGGCGACCCTCAGACTAGTGCGCGGTTTCCACATAGACAAACGAGAGTGATTGGAGATTGATTGGTATACGCACTAAAACATTCTTTGAAGCGAGTGCATCTCCCTCTTGCACATATCCCACGATACCCACGGGCACTTGACCCAATGATGGCGCAAACGCAACGTCACCGACAGAAATTTTGGCCCTGTACGGAGCATCTGCCCCCGCCACGCCACCACCGCGACCAGAAAGCACGAGTGGGGTATCTCCGACGCGTACATCAATACGCTGACCGGGCGAAAAAATTCCGACAACCAGCGCGCCCCGCGCAGACACTTCTTCTACGCGACCGATAGCAAACCCATCCGGCGTGAACACAGTTGTACCTTTTTGAACATTATCCAACGACCCCGCACCGATTGTGAACGTGCCATATGGTGAGGCGGTAAACGAAGAAGTGACTGGTGCTGTGATACCTCGTACCGTGTCGGCGACATGCAAAAACGAGCGCAATTGATCGTTGTCTGCTTTGAGCGCTGCGTATGCGGCAGCTGTATCTTGCAATCGAGCAACTTGTTCGCGCAAAGCTATGTTTTCTTTCGCAAGCCGAGAACGTGTGGTAAAAAATCCGGTTCCCTTAATACGCATACCGACCACACTCAGTGTCTGCCATGAAAAGTCGTTTGCTGTGCGGACGCCTCTTCTGAGAATCCCATCCGATACAAAATCCACCCCAAAAAGACAGACGATCACGATTGTCGCCCACACAAGCCGGCGTCGTGCACGACGCGCATTTTCTGTCGCATGAATTGAGCGATGTGAGAGAACATGCTTCATATTCGATTTGGCAACATATCCGGCATTTCATTCCGTCGGGACGAGCTCGTCATCGGAGCGAAGAAGTACATCATGGTAACTTTCCAGATCTTCGAGAACTGCCGCAGTCCCGCGCACAACAGCAGTCAGTGGATCCGGAGCGACGACGACCGGAACACCGAGCGATATGGTCAAAAATTCTGGGAGTCCGCGGATAAGCGCCCCTCCACCTGCAAGAAAAACACCGTTTTGCATGACATCTGCGAGAACTTCCGGCGGCGTCGATTCGAGCACTTCCTTGATCGCTTCCACCAATTCTTCAATCGAATGATCGATGGCGTTGCGCACGTCGTGATCGAAGATGGTTACCTCGCGTGGCAAGCCTGTCACGAGATCTCGCCCCCGCACTATCACTTCAAGCGCCTCTCGCCGCGGTGCCACTGAAGAAACGGCAATCTTAATTTCTTCTGCACTTTTTTCACCAATAAGCATTTTAAACTCGTTGCGCATGTGGGCCATGATGTCGGCATTCAATTTGTCGCCCGCGATTCGAATGTTGCGCGCGACAACAAGATCGCCAAGAGCTATCACGCCGACATCGGTCGTGCCACCTCCAATATCGATTACCATAGAGCCAATTGCCGCGTGCACAGGCAATTCGATGCCAATAGCGGCCGCAAGCGGTTCTACGATAATGTGAACTTCTCGAGCGCCTGCGGCTTTCGCCGCATCGCGCACCGCGCGTACCTCGACCGAGGTAATACCCGATGGCACGCCGACGACAACTTTTGGTCCCAATAATTTGGTATGTCCTGCCTGTGCCTTATTTATCAAATACGCGAGCATTTCACTCGTAACCTCGAAATCAGAAATGACGCCGTCAACGACTGGTTGTACCGCCACGATGTGCGGCGGCGTCCGACCCATCATTTCTTTTGCTTGCGCGCCCACCGCAACAACTTGTCCTGTCTTTTGATTCATCGCCACAATGGATGGTTCGTTGATGACAATGCCGCGTCCTTTTACATACACGAGCGTATTGGCCGTTCCGAGATCGATTCCAATCTCATTCGAGAATACCGTAGCAAGTCTATCGATGTTCTGTCTCCATCGCTCTGTAAATCGCCGCCACATATATTATTTTTTTGACAATCGCTCGATGATCTCACTATCGGGAATTAGGCTGGTCGTCCCCTGTCGACCACTTTTCTGACGTCCACGCGTAATCATTTCTATGCCTCCTTCCTGCATCGTTTTTTCGGATATCACCAGACGCACAGGGATTCCGATCAGGTCGGAGTCGGCAAATTTTTCCCCCGCGCGCAAATCGCGGTCGTCGTAGAGAGTCTCAATACCGTGTTCTCTCAAGAGATCGTAGAGACGATCGGCTTCGGCAATGACGTCTTTGTTGCCACCCGTGATTGCGACAAGATGAGCGGGAAATGGCGCGACTTCTTCGGGCCACACAATCCCCCTTTCATCCGAAAGTACTTCGACAATTGCGCCCATAAGGCGCGTCGTACCAATTCCGTAACATCCCATAATCGGAGTTTGTTGATTCCCTTCCTTATCTTTGTACGTATAGCCAAACGCTTTGGGATACTTTTGTCCGAGATCAAATACATTACCAACTTCCGCCGCTTTCGCCGTTTTCAATTCCGTTTTTCCACACTTCGGACATTTCTCTCCCTCTTTTTGTTTGGACACTTCCACGTTGGCACAATGCGTACACGATTCGCAGTACACGATGTTGTCTTCGCCCGCATCGGTCAACACCATAAATTCGTACGACAACTTCTCGCTAAACGCCCCGCCCGAAGCTTCGGTAACCTTGGCATCAAGCCCCGTCCTTTTGAAAACCCTGAAATACGCGGCTTTTACGATTTCATAAAAACGATCGAAGTCTTCTTGTGACTCATGAAAACTGTACATGTCTTTCATGCCAAACTCTCGGCCGCGCATAATCCCGCTTTTTGCGCGCAATTCATCCCGATATTTTTGCCCGATTTGGTAGATCGCGACCGGGAGATCTTTGTGCGAAGCTACGTACTCGTGCGCAATCGGCGTTACGATTTCTTCTTCGCTCTGACCAAGCGCGTACTCTTTTTCTGTCCGACTCTGGATTTTGAAAAGTACATCGACACTCTCCCACCCGCCTGTCTGCTTCCAGTTTTCGCTAGGGTGCAGTGTTGCCATACTCGTTTCTTGACCACCGATTGCGTTCATCTCTTCTCGGATGATTCTCTCTATGTTGCAGAGCACACGCACGCCCAGCGGCAAATACGAATACACGCCCGCCATTTCTTTGTGGACGTACCCTGCGCGGATTAAAAGCTGTGCGTTTTTGGCCACCTCATCTTTCGGAGCGTGTTTACGTGTTTTGGTAAATAGTTGTGATTGGCGCATAGTCTGCGCATTGTACTCCGAAACACAGCTTTGCAAAATTAGACCAAAAGTCGCGCGATATCTTGAAAGGTAACAACCACCATAAGAAGGAGTATCGCTCCGATTCCCACAAGATTGAGTATGTATATCGCAAGCTTGGGCGCGGGGCGGCGAAGGATTGATTCTACGCCGAGAATAGCGAGCCGTCCTCCGTCGAGTGCGGGAATGGGGATAAGGTTGATAACTGCGAGATTGACCGAGATAAAAGCGGCGAGCGCCAACATATGTGCAAATCCTGTCTCCGCCGCATCTCCAACCACCGAGACGAGTCCAACGGGGCCGATGATACTCGCAAAGTCGGGCGATCCGAGAACGGCGTTCTTGATAAGGTCGAAAACGTTCCATGCAATGCGTATGAAAGCATTGCCCATTTCAGAAAATGCGCCCGTGATTGATGCTATCCATCCGAGTGGTTGCGAAGATACGAGTACAAGACCGATACCAATACCCGCACGATCGCCGGCGCCGGGAATTACCGCATTGGCGGGAGTGACGATTGATTCGACGCTCACGCCGTTTTGTACCGAAGTGAGCATGATACGCTGTCCGCCACGTTCGCTCACAAATGCCGCGACACTGGCAGGCGAAAGATCGGCCAGCTCGATACCACGGTTATCAATCATGCCCTTGATTAGGTCACCCGGACGAAGACGCGCGACATCAGCTGGCGAGCCTTGTACGACTTCCGAAATGACGAGCGAAACCCCAGGCCCGGGCACTTCTACCGAACGCGGTATTCCCATGTGAAGCGCAATTGTAAAGAGTATCCACGCCACAAGCATATTCATAAAAACGCCCGCAACGAGTATGCATGCTTGCTTTAGCCGTCCCGCTCCGGCGAATGATTCAAGACTGCGCTCATGCGCACCCTCTTCGCCAAAGAGTCGCACAAATCCACCAAACGGTATCCAATTAATCGTATATTCGGTGTCCCCTCTTTTGCCAAGCCGCCATGCACGAGGAGGATATCCAATCCCCAATTCTTCCACCTTCACGCCAGAAATCTTGGCCGCAATAAAATGACCCACCTCGTGTACCAAAATGAGCACAAAAAGTACAACGATGACAAGAAAGACAGTCATGACTGCATCTCTTTCTCTTTTGCTTTGAAACTGTTGTCGAGTGCTTCGGTGGCGGCATCCATTTTTTTCTGTAATTCTTCCTTAAAACTGTATTTATCGTCTTCGGTCAACTCACTGGCACGCTCTTTCTCCTGTATGTGTTTCCATGCCTCGTCACGTGCGATGCGCAGAGTGGCTTTTGCTTCTTCTAATTTTTGTTTGGCCATCTTTATCAATTCTTGCCTGCGCTCTCCCGAGAGATCTGGAAACATCACGCGAAGACCCGATGAATCCGCCACAGTACCCACGCCGAGATTAGCGGCCGAAATTCCTCGTTCAATATCTTTGACGAGTGAAGCGTCCCACGGTTGGATGCGCAGAGTCCGCGCATCCTCTACCGACACGGTGGCCACTTGCTTGAGCGGCATGACAGAGCCATATGCAGAAACCGAAATACTATCGAGAATGGCGGGTGAAGCGCGACCAGTGCGCAGTGCTCCGTATTCGCGCACAAGCCACTCGCGCGCGGCGGCAATTTTGAGCTCAAATGGTTTGAAATCGAATGGCATGGTTATTTTTGAAAATTGTAATTCCCTCCATTTTTACTATATCGATAAATATACCACAACTACGGAATGAGGAGTGCCATCTGCTCGAGCAAAGGTTTTATAAGAGCCCCCCGATCGCCCAAAAATTTTCGAGTGCGGTAGAGTGCTCGTAGGCCCTCATTATTTTCGCGAGATTCAGATTTTTCGAGCACGTGCTCGAGCGCAGAGAGAAATGAAAGTATCGCTCCGAAATCTCTCGTATCGTCATCACCTTTTTCGAGCAAGGGTTTGAGCATTTCGAGACGCGCGGCGGGAGTGGCTCTGATAAACGCGCGCGCGCTTGTCGATGTAATTTCCAATTCGGGCAACTCAAAGATTTGCGCGCGACTGCGCACCGTGGGTAATATTTGCATCGGCGATGGCACGATAAATATAAAGAGCGCCCCTCCCCGTGGTTCTTCCAGGGTTTTCAAGAGCGCGTTCTGTGCTTCAGAGCTCATGCTGTCGGCCACGATCAAGAAAACGCGGCGGCCGTGGAGCGCCTTCGCAGCCGCGCGCGCTCCGAGTTCGCGCGCGTCATCAATGCCAAATTGGTGATACACCTGTACCGAAATATCAGGATTATTCTCTGTCTCAATACCCTCGGCGCGCAAAAGCGAAAGTACACGCGGAATATCCCCCGCGCGTCCCGCCCCAACATGCACGTCTCCTACAAATCGCATGTAAAGGAGTATACTCCGCACCTTACTTCATTCGCACGCCTTTGAAAGCACGGCCTTTCTTTGCCATCTGATCCATGAATCTTCCTGTCTTTGTATCTACCTTCGTCCAGCGCTTGTTTCGCGGACTCAACACTTGCGACCGTTTTTTTACTTCCCCTTTTCGACCGCGTCCTTTTTGTGCATTTATCGCCATTACTGAATTGTATACCTTCTACCTTTCGTCAAGGTCAGTTATCCACCGTCTTGCCAGATGGATATCGCGGAGTATACACAGAATTACTTTGCCTTTGTTCACATCGGGGTATACTTCCGCACATGAAGCAGAATGCACCATTCGAGAAGACTGCACTCGCGATTACGCGCTGGCTGGGCTCCCCTCATTCTATTTTTTTACATACCATGCTTTTCATGGGCGCTTTTTTTGCTGTCATAATAAATTTGGTCGCATGGGATGAAATGCTCTTGATGCTGACGACCGTCGTGTCGCTTGAAGCTATCTACCTTTCGCTCTTTATCCAAATGACGGTCAACCTCACCACAGAATCACTGCAAGAGGTCGAACAAAATCTTGATGAGATCCAAGAAGACGTGGGGGAAATTCAAGTCGACGTGGATGAAATCCAAAAAGACGTCGACGAAATTCAGGGCGACGTGGACGAACTTCAGGAAGATGTCGAAGAAATGTCCGAGGAAGAAGATGCTGGGGTCGCCGCCGAGGCCGTCCAACAAAAAACGCTCGCCGACATCCAGGCAGACCTCCGCAAACTCATGCAAGACATTGATAGGCTTCAGCAGTCTAAGTAGCAAAACGTTCCCCCCAGTGTCCAATTATCGCTTCGCGATTATTGCTTTTTTATAGGTATCCAAATGCTTGAGTGCTTCGCCCGTACCCATCGCGACACAATACGGTGCATCTTTGGCAAGCCGCGCCTTGACGCCTGTACGGCGAAAAATGAGTTCGGGCAAGTTGCGTAATTGCGACGAGCCGCCCGTCATGGTGATGCCATTATCGATGATATCGGCCGCGAGTTCGGGTGGCGTTTCCTGGAGCACGTCTTTGATGGCACTCACCATAATGCGCAACTCTTTCCCTATAGCTCGCACTACTTCGTTTGTGCCCAGTTCAACCGCTCGCGGCAAACCAGTGAGATGATCTCGTCCCTTGATCTGCATGGTGAGTTCCTGATCCATCGGCACAGCTGAGCCAATCTTAATCTTTATTTCTTCGGCCATCTTGTCGCCCACACCGAGATTGAACGTTTTTTTGATGTAATCGGCAATTGCGTGATCCATCGCATTGCCCGCACATTTTACCGATGTAGAAGCAACAATGCCGCCCAAACTTATGACCGCGACATCGGTCGTGCCGCCACCAATATCCACGATCATGTTGCCACGCGCCTCGTGAATAGGGATGCCTGCCCCGATAGCCGCGAGAATGGGTTCTTTGATCACGTACGCAGATCTGGCGCCCGCTTTTGTCGCCGCTTCTACCACTGCGCGCCGCTCGGTCGAAGTAACCCCCGCTGGCACCGACACCAACACTTCGGGGCGAAACATATTCCATCTGCCGAGCGCTTTGCGTATGTAATAGCGCAACATTGCTTCTGTCACACGATAATCCGCGATTACACCGTCTTTCATCGGGCGATATGCAATGATCTCATCGGGAGTACGACCTATCATTGCCTTGGCTCCGTCTCCGATAGCGAGAATTTTGTTTTCGCGCGACACAGCGACTACCGATGGCTCGTTCAGGACGATACCTCTCCCCGGCACATAGACGAGCACGGTCGTGGTGCCAAGATCGATGCCGAGTTTGGGTGAAAAAAATGACATACGAGCATGCATTGTATCGTGATGCGTGCGTTTGACAAACTTTTTTTATCGTGTAATATCAGTACGGAATCACCAGGTTGCTGGTGCCACCGAGCTGATCCCCTGGTTCGGTGTGTACTGGCGACACGCGAGGGGTTGTAGTGTTGGTCTCCCCCGTCCCGCACTCCCCCTCGCACCCTCTTCTCTTTAGTCTACTTCCGGCCGCGTTCGCGGTCTTTTTTTGTGCTTGATGGTGTATCGGAAATCTCATTGGTGTGCTTTTTTGGGTTTAAGAGCCACCAGAATTTTTTGGAAAAGTGCGGCGCATCATCGCACGTGCTTTTTAGATAATAGAGATCTTTCGTGGGAATTTTGGCCAGCATGTGTCCGAGACGCGCCATGGTGATCGCGGGATAGCCATCCTTGATGCGGTCGCGATTAAGTCTCGAACGAAAATACTCCATGAGCTCGCCACGTTCGGTGGCGCTCGATTTGTGCATGGCTTGTTTGAGATGTCCGGCAATATGCTTCATCAGCTGATTGTACTATGCGCTCGACTGGCGTTATAGTTTGGCCATGCATACGATTTTGCCACTCGAAGAAAACCCCGTCATTCGAGATGTATCTCGGAGTATTCCCTCTGCAAACATACGAAGCAAAAAAATACAAACCCTGATATCGGATATGAAAAAATTGCTGGCAAAAGAGCCCTACGGAGTCGCGCTCGCGGCCGTACAAGTGGGCGAACCGGTGCGCTTGTTTATCGTCGCGGGGCGTGCGCTTGCACTCGACACACGCAATGCCCCCGACGAGCCGAAAAACCATGAGGCGTCGCTTCATGGTACAAGCTCTGCAGTGGTAGCGGACCAAATTTACATCAATCCCGTGCTCCGCAAAGTATCAAGGAAAAAAACCGACAAACACGAGGGATGTCTTTCTGTCCGCGGCAAATGGGGCGAAGTGCCGCGTGCAGAAAAAGCTACTCTGCAATACGTGGACGAAGAAGGTCACCCCCAAACACGCGGCGCATCGGGTTTCCTCGCCCATATTTTCCAGCACGAAATGGATCACCTGGAAGGAATTCTCTATACCGACAAGGCCTCGGCAATCTATGATGAGCAACCAAAAACATAACATTCGATTCGCTTTTTTTGGCACGTCGCACATCGCGGTGTGTGTGTTTGACGCACTACTGGATGCGGGGTTTGTGCCCGCGCTCGTGGTAACGCTTCCTGAAAAAACAAAAGGTCGCGGACTGATTTCCCACCCGACCGCTGTGGAAATACATGCCAGCGAACGCGGTATTCCCGTCGCGCATGATTGGTCTGCATTTGAAAAAAGTCCGCCCATGGGCGGGTGGGATGTCGCGATCGTCGTCGATTACGGCAAAATACTACCCAAAAGAATCCTCGACATTCCAATTAAAGGTTTTCTCAACGTTCATCCATCGTTGTTGCCTCGATTGCGTGGACCTTCCCCCATGCGCTCTGCCATTCTCCACGACGAGCACGAGACAGGTGTCAGTATCATATTGGTAGATGAAGAAATGGATCATGGGCCGATTGTTGCGCAGAAAAAAATTGCGGTGCCAGAGTGGCCGGTAAAGAATTCCGAGCTCGAAACACTGCTCATCCCCGAAGGTGGCCGACTCTTGGCACAGATACTACCTGAATACGTAGCGGGAAATATCGAACCGCGCGAACAAAACCACGACCTTGCCACGGTGAGCGACAAATTCTCAAAAGAAGACGGTCTTCTCGATCTAAAGGCAGACGCGTACCAAAATCTCCTCAAAATTAAAGCGTTTGAAGGTTGGCCGGGAACATTTACATTCTTTGAACGTCCTTCGATAGGCTCAGGACAAGAGGCGAAGAAAATCCGCGTTCAAATAATCGAAGCACACGTGGATGGCGCGGGACTGATTCTTGACACCGTAAAGCCCGAAGGCAAGCGCGAAATGCCCTATGCGGATTTTATTCGTTCAGGTGCAAAAATCGCTTTGTAAGAGCGCCCGCCTTGCGAATAAAACGCCTGTGCACGCGCTTTTCACTGCGGATCTGTCGCTCGAGTTCTGATTTGGCATCGTCGATCGCGCCGTGAATACTTTCAGAACGATTCGTCGCACGGATGATTCTCTCTCCCGGGCGGATGATTTGTATTTCTGCAAACCAGATATTCGCGCCGTGGCGAGGCCGACCGGCATCGCGTCCAATCTCTACCTCACAGCGCGCAAGCTCCGCGGTGTCAGCGAGCAATTTTTCTATATGCGCCAATCGCTCATCAAGATATGCGCTCGTTTGTGCTGGAATCTCAAAGTCTGCAGATTTGATGCGAACATCCATGTTGCCAGTGTACCACGATTTCCATTTGTAAATTCGTACACATCTCGTTATGATGACGACTGGCTACTGATTTATGAAGAACAGTACCCAAGCCGAAAGGATGCCCTCATCCGCGAAAGACAGTTAGAGTCATTTCGAGGTCGAGAGCTCATCAGACACATTCCGCGGTAGCTCAGTCGGTAGAGCGCCTCGCTGTTAACGAGGATGTCCCAGGTTCGAGCCCTGGCCGCGGAGCAAGATTGGATTACACTTTTTATGTTCTAAATTGTGTCTGTCCTTTTTTGTTCCACTAATTGCATGTAACTGGTTCTACGATAGTAAGGTACAATATATGTGGTATATATGAGAAGCATTATTCAATAATTATCAACTCCTATGAATCACCTTTTTGAAAGTAAATTAACAGTCCGTTCTGTTTTAGTTTTTATACTCGCCATTAGTACTTTTCTCATAGGCTCTACAGCGATTGCGGACATCGTCTCGGAATCATTTAAGACCGCTCTTTCGACAGACCTCAATGTTACGCAACTCACTATTGCTCGTCCAGATTTTGTAGCGGTAGATGATTTGTTGCTCGCCACGATTGCAGTCAACGGTGGGTCAGCAGGTCTGGTAACACCCCCATCCGGATGGAATCTCGTCTTGCGGACTGACAACGATACAAATGTATCTGCTCTTTCATATTGGAAAATCGCAGGCGCTTCGGAGCCAGGAAATTATACATGGACGATTAGTCCACAAACTCACGCGGCAGGAGGTATCACGAGTTATGGTGGGGTGGATACTAACAGCCCTATCGACAGTTATGACGGCGATTTTGGTCGTAGCAATATAGCAACTGCCCCATCGATTATGACAACGCGTCCAAACACGCAGATTGTCACTCTCTACGCTTTTGATGCAGGTAAAACTGCTATTGAGCATTTTTCAACAACTACAGGAATGACCAAGAAATACGACATCACCAATACTCCCTACGGCCCTTCAACTGCTGTAGAGGAAACAATACAGGCCAGTGCCGGTGCGTCAGGCCCAAAATCGTCAACCATAAACTATTCGGGCCAAAGAGATTGGGTAGCCCAGCAAATTGCACTGCGACCTACCAACGTCGACTCCACTCTTCCAAATGGCTTGGTCTCTTACTGGAAGTTTGATGGATCAAGTGGCAACGCCATAGATTCTGTTGGTGCAAATACACTCACAAATAACAACGCCACACCCTATGTGCCAGCAAAGATTAACAACGGCGCACAAATGACCTCGACATCGCTCCAGTATTTCTCAATACCAGATTCAGCCCAATCGGGCCTTGATCTGACAGGTGATATGTCAATTTCTATGTGGGTCAAATTCGATAGCGTTATCTCATTCCCGCCGACCGAGTACTTCTACGCTCTTGCTACCAAATGGAATAACGGAGGGCAAAGGAGTTACGAGTTTGCCATTTCCAACAATCTACTCAGTTTCTCTTGGAGTACTAATGGAAGCGCTGGGGGAAGCGAAGACTTCGCAAGGATACCCTTCACTCCTGTTGTAGGAACGTGGTACCACTTGGTCGTCACATACACTGCTTCTAATGCTCTGGTAAACTTCTACATCGACAACGTCAATACATCTTCTACCATGGGGGAACTTACCTCGATACACAGTGGCA
The DNA here is from genome assembly GCA_964351105.1 of uncultured Candidatus Saccharibacteria bacterium. Taxonomy (GTDB): domain Bacteria; phylum Patescibacteriota; class Minisyncoccia; order Phycocordibacterales; family UBA2100; genus UBA10103. Next base: position 18,645 of record CAYGMC010000010.1, read on the forward strand.
CGGCAGACTTTAGTATTGGTGGTCGAGCATCTGGTATGTTGGGACTTGTTGATGCAACCTATGACGGGGTGGGAATCTGGAATAGAGTCTTGACCAGTGATGAAGTTTCGGAACTTTATAACGGAGGAGCAGGCATCCAGTACCCGTTCTGATTTACTACTAGCAAGGTTACACCTCAATATTGAGGTTTGGGTGGGAAAGTAAATGAAAAGCATGAACGAACAAATGCAGTACGCAGAATTAGTTAAGCCATTTTGGGCTCCTCCCTCGTGGCTTTTTGGGCCAGTGTGGACGGTCTTGTATGCAATCATCGCTATCTCGTTTGGCGCGGTATTTTACAAAGCGATAACTCACAAACTCGCGTGGACGGTAGCCCTTCCCTTTGCACTCAACCTCGTTTTTAACTTTGCCTTTACGCCGATACAATTCGGGCTCAAAAACAATCTTCTTGCCTCCGTCGATATCTTATTGGTCCTCGGCACGCTTGTCTGGGCGCTCTATGCTATCTGGCACGCATCCCCGGACTTGCGCTGGGTGGTGAGATAAGGTGTCAGGAACCTTTTGTGATATTATTCTAACATGGGAAGAGCGCTACGCACCAACGTCGGAGGATATGTATATCATGTATTAAACCGCGCGAACGCGCGTGCAACATTGTTTCAGAAAAAAGAAGATTATCAACTCTTTGAGCAGATTCTTGAAGAAGCAAAAGAAAGGAGCGAGATGAGAATTCTTGCATACATCATCATGCCCAATCACTGGCATTTGGTGCTGTACCCAAAGAGTGACGGGGATCTCTCAATGTTTGTGAATTGGCTGACACTCACTCATACTCAACGATGGCATGCAACGCACCATACAATCGGTTATGGACACCTCTATCAAGGTAGATACAAATCATTTCTTTGTGAAAAAGATGCACATTTCATACAGCTCGTTCGGTATGTAGAACGTAACCCACTTAGAGCCAATCTTACGAAAAAAGCAGAAAATTGGCAGTGGGGTAGCGCATGGCGAAGAACAAACGGAACAGCGAAGCAGAAGAAATTACTTGATGAGTGGCCCGTACCAATGCCACGTGGCTACACTTCTTTGCTGAATGAACCTCAATCTGAAGAAGAAGTTGAAGCTATGCGGAGAGCTGTTACCAGAGGAAACCCCTACGGATCAGACTCGTGGATGGAACAGACGGTTAGCAAGTTTAAACTTGGGACGACCATGAGACCACGCGGAAGACCTAAAAAAGGTTCCTGACACCTTTTTCCCCCTGACACCTTTTTCCCCTCATGATAATATTGAGGTTGGCTAGCAAAGGAGAACAGCCATGAGTCGCGAGTGTGAGTCGAGGGTCGGTAACGTACTTGGCGTTATCGTCGTCTTGCTGATATGGGTGGCGGGGTTGACCCTGTCGTTCAATCTTCCCGACAAGCCTACAATTGTGTTTGCGGTATTGGCTGGTACGGTGATTCTTGTATTTACCGTATACCGCCAAACGGGAGACCACGATACCGCTTTCTTCGTAGGTCTTGCAGTCGGTATGGCTTCGTTATCGGGCATCTTCTCTGCCTTCGTTGTGGAGCAGGGTTCAACGGCGCCCGGAACTGATGTTCCAGCACTGTTTGCGTTTTTGCTAGGTGTCATCGCGGTACTGTTCGGGGCGCTGTCCCTGAAGGAAGTTCCGCCGATTGACTACCTGGCGATGCGCATAGCGCGTAGGTGCTAGGTGGCACGTTGGGGGGGTCGTCGCGCACCGGCGGCCTCTCTCTTTTCTTTTTTTGGTATCTGTTGCTAGAATGAGAGTGAGGTATGAAATCAACTCCTATAGTAACCATACTCCTCGGCATACTGGTTTTCTTGCCCTCATCATACGCAGTGGCGGAGAAGGTGGGGAAGACGACCACTTTTAAGGTGCCTGACATTCACGACGATTTTTGCGGAGCGAAGATAGACTATCGCGTTTGCAAATGCGCTCGCCACGGTGAGATGTGCAAAGACATCGGGAGGGAGAGAAACGTTGCCAACTACATACTCCAATCCAAATTTAAAATATATGTAACAACTCTGCGTGCGCAGTTTGCGCTCTCGTGCACCATGGGCGGTGGGAGGGTCAAAAAAGATGTGTGTGAGTATTATGAAAAGACAGACACCGAGAAAAAATGTCTGCCTCCTGATTTTGATACAAACTGGAAGAAGTATTCGGACATAGACCAGGCCATTCCTCCTGCGGAGCGAAGTTTTGAGGCCAAAAGCGTCTACGAAGTGGGCGAAAAATTGAAAAGCACTTTGGCAAGCATCTACGTGCTTGAGCGCGACATTGAGATGAGTAGGCTGATGCTCGGCGAGCTCAAAGACTATCGCAAGGCAGTCGCGACGAATTTTAAGGTCAATATGCTCAAGTCGTTTTGGCGCTTGGCGTGGCTCGCCTACGACACTTCTGCGGGAGCCGCCGCACCAATGCGTTTTGGTGCGGATGGCACCTTCCTCTTGCAGGGTGGGACAGACCTTGGGCGATCACTGGCCAAGATGTTTACCGACGATTTAGCACATGGGCAGAAGCTCGCGATTTTGGCCAAGCTCGCACGCGAGAGCATGGGGAGCAATTCCAAATACGCCTTCGACACCACCACCTTGGACGGCAAATTGGGCGCAGTTTCTATGACGACACTCATCGCTGGTTTGGAAAATATTGGCTCTCCGGTAGAAGCGGCCAAAGAAATGTTCCAAGAAATCACCAAGCAATCGCTCCCCGCGGTGGATGTGCAACTCTCCAAAGAAGACATTGATCTCTTGGCGGGGCAATACAACAAGACCAAAGTCTTGGACGACGCTCTCCAAGAAGCCAATCGCAAGCGAGTGCAGATGGAAACATTGCGTGACGAACTCTTGAAAGACAAAGAGAGGCTCACGGCAGAATTTGCCGAGTGGGAAGCAAAAGAGCGTGAGCGTACGCAAAAATCCCTTACTGAAGACTGCAAAAAATAATATGAAAAAATCACTTATCGCGTTCGCGCTCGTAGTCACTCTCTTTCCGCTTGGCGTATTCGCCAAAGAGACGATAGGGAATTACCCGCTGGAATACGATACAAGGATGGAAGCAGATACCAACGGCAATGGCAAAAACGACCGCACCTCGTACTATCAAGGCGACACGCTCGTATGGAGCGCATATGACGAAGATGAAAACGGCAAGCCCGACCTCTGGCTGCGCTACAAAGGCGGTGACACGATAGACTTAGAGATCCACGACGCAGACGGCAATGGCGAGCCTGAAAAAATTGCCGAGTTTGTGCAAGACAGACGCGAGATCATCTATGATGCAGAAGCGGAGTTTGCAGGCGGTTCTTCTTTTTCTTGGAAATATATCGCCCTCCTCTTGCTCGGCGTAGGAGTGGGTGCGTGGTGGTTTAGGAGAAGCAAGAGGACGAACTAGGATTGAAGTCATTCTGCTAATCCACCCACAGCTCCAATTTCCATTGTCAATCGCATTACAGCTGGTATTGTAAAAGCAGACAAACCGACATTGGGTCGGAGTGTCGCGTGGCAACAGTGCCACATCAGTGGAGTGGACATCATGCATGCTTGCATGACATATCTACAGGGAAAACTTCCGCCGCCGCCGGACGAGGTGGCGACTGGAACGCGTTTCAACGCCTCCGTGCTGACCGTCATCATTTCGTTCTTCGAGGGGGTGGACGGACAGGATGTGCGATATTTTACCCCGGTCACAAACATCCATAACATGGCCGACGCGCAGGTCGCAGACACCCCGGTCGCCGGCACCTTGTTCGAGCTTGCCGCCGGAGCTTTGTGGGAAGCTGAAATCCCCCTTCCGCGTTCGGCGACGACCATCGGCCATCTGATGCACGCGACCGGCCTAAACGTGTACGACATCCGCATCATCGGAATGAGGCGGACCGACGGTCGTAAGGTGTCCGCATGGGACATCTTGAGCCGCATCCATCGTGTGATGCGCTCCTGATTATCTCGATGGACCTGCCTGGCGACCCCGCTGGGCAGGTTCAAACTTTTTATGCACCTCAATTTCTGACAGGCCTGTTGACACGCTCAAAAGCGTGATAGCATTTTGGGTAGGAGAAGTATCGAATCCTCGATCTTCGCTTGATGGAGACAGAGCCTCATGTTGTCTTGTTGTCGGGTGTATCCTGTTGCGCATTCGGGAATGTCGTTCCCCGGACTTAGCGTCCACTTCGCGAACTTCGATAGCGCCGAAAAGTTTGCGAAAGAGAAGAATGCAGGCCTCTGCCCGGAAATCGCGCACTACCATATCTTCTCTCCGGGCGAAGATCCTGTGTGTACTCTCGAAAGGGACAAATTGAAACAATGACGTCGCCCCGCGCGATGCAATGGAATCGCCCTCCGCCTCGAGCACCCCCCATGCCGCACCGAGTCCACCTTGGTGCGGCCAAGCCTTATCAAAAAATCAAGATTCTCGCTCTCCCCCACTTTTCACCCCTATTGATTGACAAGAGCCGAGCAAGGCGTACGCTCAGGGCAGGTATGTACTTCTCGGCGCTGGGCCAAGAAGACACACCCTTCGCTCGGGAGGAAAACGACGATGCCGACAGTGCTGAAGACGGACCGCTCCCAAAATGGAGCATGCGGGACGGTCATGGCGGCGATGTACGGTGGAGGCTCCACCATAACGGGAGGTCAGACGGAGGTGGTCTTGGTGGAACACGGCAACTTCGGCCCCCCGCCTTACTTCCTCATTCTCCCTGACGCGCTATATCAAGGACGTGATGGGGCCACGATCTTCTTGACCCACTTGGCCTGATCACCCGCCGCAAGGCTGAACCAGACCGGGAGCTCACGCTCCCGGCGATTTTTTTGTGTAAATAGATAATGTGTGTTATAAATAAGTTAGGAAATCATAGGGGGACACTATGCGCGATTCGAGAGCCCGTCTTGCCACATTGGCCGCGAGGCTGGCCATTTTGGAAGAGACCGTCGCCAGAATGCAGGCACAAATTAATGCCTTGGAGGGCCCAAAGCAAATTGCCCCTGATGTCATTACCGTTGGGCCTATGGTAATCGACAGAGAAAGGCTAATGTTCAGCGTCAAAGAAGAGGCACATAATGTCTCGAGGAGGGTGATGAGAGTTCTCTGGTTGTTCGCCCAAAACGCAGAGAATATCGTCACGCCAGAAATGCGTGCAAGGCTCTGGGAGAGTCATAGTAATCCGGAAAGTAGGAGTGCCAGCGCGCGTCAGGGGCTCTCTGATCTTAAGATTTTCTTGCTAAAGGTTGGCTGCAGAGACCATCTGCACTCTGTCGGAAATCGTGTAAGTGGTAAGTACATGTTATCGGCGCAACCGATTCCGCCTACCGAGTAACTCGCCGCACACCCCGGAGCCGCCTGCCAATCACATCGGCCGGCGGCTTCCACTTTTTATGCCGTCCTGCGCCAAAGCCCGCTCCTCGCGCACTTCCCTTTTTTCCTATATATTCCCTCTAGCTTGAATAGACAACAATACGAATGGGAGACCGCCGAAATGAAGCACGCACATCGTCTTACAAAGACAGTTTTCGTCTCGGGACACAGTTTTCTCGGAATCACTACCACCTGCACAATTCACCCACTTGTGGAATCTGGCATTTTTTTCAAACTCCCCAATGGGGAGAAGGTTCCCCTGTCGTCGATGAGTTTGGGGGTCAACACGACTTTCCATTTCCTCACACTTGCCTACGGGGCCTACCAACTGAACATCCCCGAACATCTGCTCGGAATGCTCTACGCCGTCGGACTCGACAAGGTTATGATTGAGCTCCCAAAACCTCGCCTCCCCTACAGCCGTGGTGCGAAAATATACTGGGATGCGCTCAAAAAAAATGTGGTCGGTAGCGGCTACCACCACCTATGCACACCTCGTCAAAATGTGACCGTGGAAAATAAACGTGGGGGAAAAATAGAATTCACACCTGGTGTTCCCGGATGTGAAAAACTCACGTACGAGATATTCGTCTCTTACCCAGAGCTCGGCGAGATGACGCTCACGGGAGTCGTCGGCGATGCGAATGATTTCGCTGAGCTCTTTTCGGCACGCTCGTACATGCGTACTCGCGCGCACCGTTTTCTTGCGCAAACCGCCAGCGAATTTTTAAATTGGCCGCATACTGATATTGCGGTGTACAAAGAATCAGATTCGGAGGAGGCGCGTCAAGCTGTCCTCCGTGAGTTATGTTTTCACCGTCTTCTTGATCTTCTCGGCGCACTCATGCATGTGTGTCCGAAAGGAAACAGAATCGTCGGTCATATGAAGACTCGCTTCACAGGACACGAGGGCGACGTGGAGCTTGTACAGAAGATGCGTCCGATGGGGTTCTTAGTTGGTAGGTGATTTGCGTGGACTACCTCTCAACGCCCGATGGGTCATTTTGACCCGTCGGGCACCCTTTTTTATGCCCTTGCATATTTCGGAGGGATGTGATATCATTGCCCTATCAAATCAGAGCTGATCCAGAGAAGTGAGGATCGAGCTTCCACTCCAGCCACCTGCACTTGATACCAGCCCGAGACGAAAATCAAAGGCAGGTCTTATCAAAAACATTTTCTCATTGCTATGCAAGAAGGAACAATTGCCCGTCTCAACGAGAAGGGTTACGGGTTCATCAAGCGCGATGGTCAGGAAAAAGATCTCTTTTTCCACTCCAACGAGCTCGTCGGCGTATCGTTCGACGAACTTCGCG
>CAYGMC010000011.1:0-8186 GCA_964351105.1 uncultured Candidatus Saccharibacteria bacterium
TGTAGCATCCTCGGCTTAAATCGCGCAATTAAGCAAAAGCGGTGTGGTGGATATCTACCCTACTTCTCTATACAGGCGACGCCTCGATATTATGATTGCTCGCCTTGAGGGTTTCAGGCAGTCTGTGCTTCTGGAGACGTTTGCGCCTTGTTGTACCCTGCGAGGCCCCATACGGCAAAGAGGAGCACGGCTACGCCGACAAACTGCATGGGGGCGAGTGCCGAATCGGGGATGAAAAGCCAGTTGACGAATATCGCGGCCATGGGAAATCCGAGTTCGGCGAGGGTGGCGACGGAGGCTTGGGTGGATTGGAGGCCGCGGTAGTAGATAAAAAGTGAGACGACACCCGACGTAATGGCGATGATGCCCAAAAAGAGCGCGTCCGTCCACGTAAATTGCTCCATTGAGGGGAATGATTGCTGTTGGATGTTTAATAAGAGCAAGAATACAAAAGCGGCGCAAAAGCGCAGTGCCGTCATCATTTTGAAATCAATGGTGCGAAGTACGTATTTGCCAAGTACGGTGGACGCGCCCCAGAAAAAGGCTGCGAGAAGCGCAAAAAGAACTCCAATGACATTGGGATTAAACGCTTCGCCTGGGTAGAGTTGGGGTACGAGATTGGGAAATGATATGAGATACGCACCCGCAATGGCGAGCGCGGCCCACAGCCAAAAACGCGGACGGAGAGTTTCTTTGAGCAAAATGGCCGAGAGCGCAACCGCGATGAGTGGCTGTAATTTTTGCAAAAGAATAGCGACGGAAGGATTTACGTAGTGGAAGGCTTGGGTAAATGCGATACTGGCAAGCGCACTTCCCCCAATCGCAATCACTCCCACAGCCGCCCATTCGCGCCACGAGAGCTTCTTGAGCTGGGAAAATCCGATGACAAGGAGCGGGAGTACGAAAATGACATCGACAAAATGCTCGGCGAGCACAATAAAATTACTCGAGAGCCCTTCGGTGAGATGAAGCCGGAACGGCGCGTCGGTCGCCCAGAGCATCGCCGCGAGCAATACCAGGTACGGGCCGAATGATCTCATGCTATTTTTGCAGTGGCAGGCCGATATGGCGCAAGAAGGCTTCCGCTTCTTTCTTTGTCTTAGCGGTCGTCGCTATCGTCACCGAGAGACCGAACATGTCTTTTGATTCCTCATCCGCTGTTTCGGGAAATACCGTGTGTTCTTTGAGTCCAATGGTGATATTGCCCATTTCGTCTATTGCTTTGGGCGAAATGCCGCGAAAATCTTTGGATCGAGGCAGTACCACGTGTATGAACTTTGAGAGGAATGATTCACCACGTTTACCGCGGAGCGTTATTTGATATCCCGCCATATCGCCCACGCGAATCTTGAACGTCGCGATAGATTTTTTTGCCAATCGCTCTGCCGGTTGTTGCCCCGTGATTTTGCGCAAACGATCCACGATGAGCTCAAGACGTTTCTTGTCTTTGATAGAGCCGACACCGGTAGAAACAACGACTTTCACTACCTTTGGAGCTTGCATGATATTCGTGTAGCCGAGGTCTCCCTTGAGAAGTTCGAACGTGCGTGATTGTGTGGTAGTCATATTATTTGATCGTGTGTCCGCTTTTGACAGCTACCCGAGAACGCGTGCCGTCTTTCTCACGCACGATTTTTATGCGCGACGGCTTGCCACTTTTGGGATCCACTATCATGACGTTTGATACGTGCAGAGGCATCGGAATCTCAACAATCTGTCCCTTTCCCCCTTGGCGCGTCGCGCGGCGATGTCGCTTGGCGAGATTGATACCATCAAGGATTACTCGGTGTTCGTTGCGCAAAACACGCACGATGGTGCCGCTTTGTCCACGACTTTTACCAGCTATTACCATCACCTTGTCTCCTTTTTTTAATTTCATACAACTTCAGGTGCAAGCGTACCTATTTTCTGATACCCGCGTTCGACGACCTCGCGCGGAATAGGGCCAAATACACGATTCGCTTTCGGCTCTTTCTTGTCTTTCTCGACCAAGACAACAGCATTTTCATCAAAACGAATGTACGAGCCGTCTTTGCGGCGAAAAGCCTTTTTTTGGCGGACAACGACAGCTCGATGAACATCTTTCTTTTTGACCGCTTTGCGGGGCTGTGCTGTCTGAATAGAAATGACGACTTCATCACCAAGTTCTGCATATCGCCTTCGCGAGCCGCCGAGCACTTTGAAAACACGTCCAACCTGACCGCCGGAATTGTCTGCAATCTTTACGATAGAGCGAGGTTGGATCATATATTTATTGTGCAGCTTTTGCGATACGCTCTGCAATGACAAAATGTTTGTTGCGCGATATTGGGCGCGTCTCAAGAATCTTTACACGGTCCCCCACTGCTACGGTGTTACCTGGATTGTGTACGAGATACTTTTTTGTCTTACGCTGATACTTTTTGTATTTTGGGTGTTTGACATAACGAGACACCGCCACTGTCACGGTGTCCTTCATGGCGCTCTTGACCACCATTCCCTCGAGTATGTGGCCTTGTTTTTGTGCGTCGGTCATATAGAAATGGAATACTACTTGTTTGCAGGCTTCTCTGCAATCTTCGCGGAATCTGCTATGTCTCGAGCGCGGAGCTCTGTCATTGCACGCGCAATCTCTCGGCGCAGTGTGCGACCTTCACGGACATTGCGAAGCCGACTACCCGCGCCTTCAAAACGAAAAACGCGCAATTTTTCGCGCATATCGGCGATTGATTTCTTCAAGCTCTCGGATGTTTCTTTTTTAATATCAGACATACCAATATATATTATACGCGCGAGATAATCTTTACCTTGATCGGCAACTTGGTGCCCGCTTTACGCAAAGCTTCGCGCGAAATAGTTTCGGAAACGCCATCTACTTCCATAATCACGCGCCCCGGGCGCACTTCTACCACATAACCCGCGACATCGCCCTTGCCGCTTCCCATGCCCACTTCAGCGGCCTTTTTTGTGATAGGACGATCGGGAAAAATACGGATCCACACTTTGGCAGTTTTGCCTGCGGTGTGTGTGAGTGCGCGGCGCGCGGCCTCGATCTGATTTGAAGTGATGCGTGCAGGCGAAGTCGTTTTCAATCCAAAAGAACCGAACGCTACGGTAAGCCCACGCGTCTCGGGCTGTTGGAGCTTGCTGGGGTGGCGACGACCTGTCTGCCACTTGCGGTATTTTGTTTTTTTTGGTGCGAGCATAATTATATTTTTGAACCTGAATTATTTTGTTTTATCTTTCTTCGAGAAAATATCGCCGCGATAGATCCACACTTTGACCCCGAGTACTCCGTAGGGCAGATACGCCATTTCACGCGCAAAGTCCACGTCGGCACGCAATGTCTGCAGAGGCACGCGGCCGCGTTTGATTTCCTCTTGTCGGCTCATTTCTGCTCCTCCCAAACGACCGGAAACCGCGATACGCACGCCGGAGACATCGCGATTCGCCATCACCTTCTCCACCGTTTGCTTCAATACGCGGCGGAATGTCTGTCGTTTTTCAAGCCCTTCTGCAATCATCCACGCCACCACAGCCGCATGAGATTCGGGAGAACGCACTTCTTCGATGTCGAGCTTGACCGCGAGCTTGGTGCGGCTTGAAGCAGGAACTCCTTTCATTTTTCGCACCACCTCTTCGATCTCTTTGATTATTTTCTGCGACGCCTCCCCGCCACGGCCTATCACAAGACCTGGGCGCGACGTTTTTACAATGACACGAATCGCGTTTTGTGTGCGCTCTATCTCGACGGATGTGATGTACATGCCGCGTAGGCGTTTCTTCAAGAAACGACGGATGGTGGCGTCGACAATGACGTTGTAGCGATATTCTGCGGGCGTCTTTGCAAACCATCGCGATTTCCAATCGCGAATGACGCCAAGTCGATGTGCATATGGGTGTACGGTATGTGTCATAAAAAGTATTATTTGCTTGCTTTTGAAGAAGAGGACTTCTTGGCGCGCACCTTTTTTTGTTTTGTCTCTACCACATGGCCCAGCTCGAGCGTTACATGCGACATTGTTTTGCGAATGACTCCGGAGCGGCCGCGTGCAAAAGGACGACCGCGCTTGCTCATGACACCCTTGTCGACACCAATCATTTTGATAAACAGATCGTCGGGAGAAGCACCATTCACGCGCGCATTGGCTAGAGCAGAATCAAGGAGTTTGCTAATCGCGGGCGCGGCGTATTTTGGCATAAACATGAGTGTCTTTTGGGCCTGCACGACTGATTTGCCACGAATAGCATCAGCAACGAGTCGCACCTTGCGAGGTGACTGGTGATAATTTTTGAGAAAGGCTTTCATAATAAAGTTGCGAGTATATTATTTTTTCTTGGCGTCCCCTGTCGCTTTTGCGGCCTGCGCTGTCGCTATTTCGGCCTGTTGTTTCTGTTGTTCTATCTCCTTCTGCATCTTACCTCCATGACGAATAAACTTTGTCGTGGGGGAAAATTCTCCGAGACGGTGCCCTACCATGTCCTCGGTAACGAACACTTCTTCAAAAATCTTGCCGTTGTGCACCGCAAATGTGTATCCCACAAACTCGGGTGCAATGGAAGAACGGCGCGCCCATGTCTTGATAGAGCCAGCGCCCGATTTTCGCGCGCCAACTTTTTTCATAAGCTTTTCGTCCACGTAGGGACCTTTTTTTAGTGATCGCGCCATAGGGTCAAATGAAAACCCGCCGCGGCGGGTCTTCATAATCTATCCGAAACGAGTGCTCATGTCAAACCAACCGACTTAATTTCCCCCATTCAACACCCCTCTCGTCTGCTCCCCTACACTGCCGACGGGTTCAAGATTGTGTGCTATCTGCAGTGCTTTCACTGCCTCTTCGGTGAGGGGGCCGTAACTGTCGGTGACATCTCCCTTAAAGAAACCGAGTTTAGTGAGGAGAAGTTGGAGCTGGAGGACTTCTGCTCCTCGTGAACCTCTCCAAAGATTGCGGGTGAAGCGGAATGTATCTGGTGATTCTGCGGTGTCAGAGGAGAAAGCACTTGCTGCGTTGGCGAGATTCGCCATCGCACCGGTGGTGGATGTAGTCGTCGTAGTGGTGCAGGTAAGTGTACGAGGGTTGGAGAAGAGTTCCCCAAGACCAGTTCCGTTGGTGTCGACACCGTAGATACGCACGGTGTGAGATAGACCGTCTTTCAAGCTGGCTGGTGTCGGAATGTAGAAACCGTGGTCACCGGTGATATTCCGTAGTGAATTCACGTACGCAAGAGGTCTGTTGGCAGTGCCAGACGCTCGGGTAACATCTCCTTCTTTTATAACCACACCGATGGACGTGGACGAAGCGTTTGGATCGTATGTCCACCCCTGGAAGAAGGTACAGTTTGAAGCTTCGACGTTGCCTTTGGGGAGGATGTTTACTACTGGAGTGGGAGTCCCTCCTCTAACGCGAGTCTGCGAAATACCACTTGGCGGAAGTCCTGCAACGCCGAATCCATTTGTCCAGTCGGTATCTGTAAAGGTTGAGGTGGTCATGTCATTCGGCGACCAAATGAAGTTGTTGCTTGCAAAGGCACTGCCGAGAGAGAATGAAGTAAGCGGGTGATAGGTTGCGTCACCAAGGAGTAATGCCGAGGCAGTTTCCCCCACAGGAGCGTCCGTTCGTAGCTGGAAGTAGCGTGCCGAGCCTGGGGGAATATAAATGGGCTGTGTGGGGCTAATGGCAATCGTTGCGCTACTACCCGATAGAGAGGCAGTACCCACTAATCCGCCCGTTACTTCTGGCGCTGGCATGGAGTACGAAGAATCTGTGTATGCGTATAAATACGCCGTGCCGTTCATGGGCGATGAAGTGTCGATGCGGAATTTCATTTGTCCCATGCTGACGTCACCGGCTGAACTCGCACTGACTCTGAATCGAATCAATCTTCCGTCGGCAAGACCTTCCAGTGGAAGTGCTTCTTGTGTTACCGTGGGAAATGACCTGAAAATGCGGACGCCAGCTGTGTTCGTACTTCCTGTGCCTGCTATGTTTGAACCGCTCGAGATGCCATATCCATCAGTGCCAGTCATATTCACCGCTATTAGATCTCCTGCAGTACCTGGATTATTCAACCCCACAGATGAAATATCACCTTTCACAAAGATCTTTGTGTCTAGGTCTTTATTGAGAGATATTGGGTTGGAGAGCGTCGAGGTAGCAAATGTGCTGTTGCCCACGAATGACGCAGTACCTCGCAATACGCCGGCAGAATCGTAGAGATACAGCTGACCGAGGTCGCCCGGTGTGCCGCTTGTAAGCCGAAGTCCGATTTTTTGCATCGCGTAGTCTTCGCCTGTCGGACGGAATTTGAATACTCCGAGTATTTTGCCCAAGGTGCCGCCAGCCACGATTTGGTACGCAGGGCTTGAAGAGTCAGTCGAGAACGTGAGAGTAGCTAACGAAGGGGTCGAAGAATCTCTCGTCGGCGTAATTGTGCTCGAGAGGTATTGCATACCTGAAGTGTAGAGTTGGGACACCTGACTACCCGAGAGGGCGGAATTGTAGTAACGCACATCGGAGATTTTGCCGTTGAAATAGGAAACGCCACGTGGATATGAGCCAGTGGTACCATCCCACATACGGCCTATCTGAGCCGCAGGACTGTGATGACCGACGTTGCTTCCCGAGACTGCCAGTGTGCGTACCAACACTCCGTCTACATAGACGAGCGATTGAGAGCCGGTGTTGACCCACGCAATGTGGTGCCACGCGTTGGAGAGATTCTTCCCTGCTGGTATGCCATAAAAGGCATGACACCCGGGGAGACCCGAGGCATTCTTCGAGACAGTATTGCCTATTCCCGCTCCGTTTTTGTCTGCACGGATGTAGATGTTGGAAGAATCCATACCGAGTATGACGTCATTCTCACCTGCGGCAGTAGAGTCGGAGAAAATAACATTGCACGAACTACCGCTGTACGAAGTCCATGCACTAACGGTAAAGGCCGTCGAATCACCGATTTGTGAGAGCGGCACATACTGGTCGACGCCATTTAGGGCAACGTTGCCAGCCATGGATACTGTGGCGGGAGGGACTACAGAGGTACCTGTTACCGTTATTGTAAGAAGTTTTGAAACAGAGCCACCGGATCCTGTGCAGGTAAACGTGTAGGTTTTAGTCTCAGAAAAAGATCCGGCTTCTGAGCCATTCAGGTCTATCCTTTCAGGACGATTTTGGACAGAACTTCCATGTTCGTACGCGGTGCAGTTGGTAGCATTTGTTGATGACCAACTGATTACTGATACCTGGCCGCTCGACACCGACGATGGATTCGCGGAAACGGTGAGAGTTGGAGCATTTGATGTGCCCGTGACGGTAATAGTTGTAGTCTTTACATCTTGGTACGCGGGGGAATCCCAACCACAGTTTCCTTCCCTGTCGCAACCATACGTTGATTTTTGAAGTTTGGCAGTATAGGTACCGGGATTCGTATACACATATCCTACTGTGTCGTGGAAGTTCGAAGAACCAACATTACGGGGGAACGAGCCCGATTTGCCATCACCAAAATCTAATTTGTACGAACCGTCTACTGCGGCGGGGGCTCTAAACGTAACGGTAAGCGGTGCAGTTCCTGATGCCGGTGTTGCGGTAAAAGCTGCATGTTCTTGTTGAAGTCGCGTAAGAACTGCCGTGAGTTGGGCTATTTGTCTGATCAAAGCATCTATCCGCGACTGATAATCTGATGTTTGGGCTAACGCCCCCAATGGAGAAACAAGGAGAAGAACGCCGGCGACTACTGATGCGGATTTTTTAAACATGGTGCATGGACTAAAAATAATACGTGAAGCATAGCACCACCCCCCTTGAACACAATCGTTTCAAACGGTGTGTGGGGATATCCGCGGAAGCAAACTATTTTCTGCTCGTGATAATTTCTTCTTGGACGGTGCGCGGCACAACCGCGTAGTGACTAAATTCGAGATTGGGTACGGCGCGGCCTTCGGTGAGCGAGCGGAGTTGCGTCGTATAGCCAAAAAGCTCCGAAAGCGGGACTTTGGCGGTGACGACGCGCGCTTGCCCACGTTCGCCCATCGCCTCGATAGTGCCACGTTTTGAATTAATAGAGCCTGTTACGTCGCCCATGAATTTCTCTGGTGTAACGACTTCCAATTTCATGACCGGCTCAAGAATGACCGGCTTTGCTTGCTTGAATGCGTCTTGGAATGCGTTGATAGCCGCCAGTTTGAACGCAATTTCAGAAGAGTC
>CAYGMC010000011.1:8196-15800 GCA_964351105.1 uncultured Candidatus Saccharibacteria bacterium
TTGCTCAAGGAGCACTGGTTTTGCGGTTTTGGCAGCATCCTGAAATGCCATAGAAGCCGCAATTTTAAAGGCGATTTCTGAAGAGTCGACATCGTGATAGGAACCGTCGTAGAGTTCTACCGACACATCGACGATAGGAAAACCGGCCAAAACACCGCGATCGAGCGATTCTTTGATGCCTTTTTTGACTGCGGGAATGTACTCATTGGGGATGACGCCGCCTTTGATGGTGTTGACGAACTCAAAGTGGTCTTCGCGATCGACGTTGTTTTTCAATTTCATTCCCTCTACCAGGGGCTCAAGCGGCTTCAAGCGAATCTTGACGTGTCCATATTGACCTCGACCGCCCGTTTGCTTGATGTGCTTGTATTCGACATCTGCGGTACCTTGCACGGTCTCACGGAACGCGACTTGCGGCTTCCCTGTGGTCGCCTCGACGCCAAATTCGCGCTTCATACGATCGACGATAATTTCGAGGTGAAGCTCCCCCATGCCGGATATGATGGTCTCAAGGGTCTCCGGATCAGATTTGATAC
This sequence comes from uncultured Candidatus Saccharibacteria bacterium, assembly GCA_964351105.1. Taxonomy (GTDB): domain Bacteria; phylum Patescibacteriota; class Minisyncoccia; order Phycocordibacterales; family UBA2100; genus UBA10103. The sequence continues at coordinate 8,733 of CAYGMC010000011.1, forward strand.
GAAATGTCGGGTCTTCGTCGGAAAGTCGTGAGAGAGCAATGCCCATTTTTTCTTGGTCTTGCTTGGTCTTGGGCTCGATACGCATCGAAACGACCGGCTCGGGAAATACGATGCTTTCAAGTGCTATGGGGTGGTCCGGATCACAGAGCGTGTTGCCGATTTTTGTCTCTTTGAGGCCCACCGCGGCGGCTATTTCGCCTGCATAGACTGTCTTTACATCTTCGCGCTTGTCGGCTTGGAGCCGCACGATGCGACCGAGCCGCTCTTTTTTGTTATTCGCAGAATTGTATACCGTATCACCTGCGTTTATCGAGCCGGAATAGACGCGAAAAAATGAAAGCTGGCCGACAAATGGATCAACCTGAAGCTTGAAAATGAGAGCGGCAAAGGGTGCTGCGTCGCTCGATTCGCGGACATCCTCTTCACCCGTGTCGGTATTGGTCCCACGCGCGGCTGGCATGTCGAGTGGACTCGGCAAGTAGTCGACAACAGCGTCCAAAACGAGCTGTACACCTTTGTTTTTGAGCGACGAGCCGGTAAGGACGGGAAAAATCTGATTTTGTATGACTGCGGCGCGGAGCGCTTTCTTGAGTCGCTCGACGCTGATTTCTTTGCCCTCAAGGTACTCATTCATCATCGCATCGTCGTTTTCTACAATGCGCTCGACGAGTTCGTGACGGTATTTTTCTGCTTCGGCTTTCATTCCTTCGGGAATATCGTAGGGAATCACCTCTTTGCCCATTTCGCCTTCAAATTTGTACGCCTTCATGGCGAGAAGATCAACGACACCGTCGAAATCACCTTCTGCGCCGATAGGAATTTGCAAACGTACTGCTTTGGTAGAAAGACGGTCGAGAACGGACGCGTATGATTTTTCAAAGGACGCGCCGGTACGGTCGAGTTTGTTGATATAACAAATGCGAGGCACATTGGCTTCTTCTGCATAGCGCCAGTTGGTCTCGCTCTGTGGCTCCACGCCCGCAACGCCATCGAAAACGACGACCGCACCATCCAAGACGCGCATCGAGCGTTTTACTTCGGACGTAAAATCGATATGTCCGGGAGTATCGATGATGTTGAAGCGCACTTTTTGTGAAAGGTCGGTACCCATGTAGGTAGGATTCCAAAAACACGTGATAGCGGCGGCGGTGATGGTGATGCCGCGCTCACGCTCTTGTTCCATCCAGTCGGTTACGGTATCGCCCTCGTGCACCTCGCCGATTTTGTGCGACATACCGGTGTAATAGAGAATACGCTCCGACGTGGTGGTCTTGCCCGCATCCACGTGCGCGACAATACCGAAATTTCTGACTTTTTCGAGTGGGTAGTCTCTTGGCATAGTGCTAAAAAATATCCGCCAGCTGGCGGAGCCTTACGGCATACAAATACTGTAGCGGAAATCCTGAGAAAAGCAATTCTTACAAATAATTGCGCATATCTTCCGTAGAAATACCAATGTCCTTCAAGATGGTCTTTATGATTTTCGGATGCAACACCGTGTTGCCATGCATTGGGACCGTCGCACGCAGACCATACATATTTTTATAAATAGCGTGACTACCGCTGTGTCGAGCTATTGAAAATCCAAGTTTCGATAGGATTGCCACCATTTCTTTCGCCGTTACCCGCGGCAAACGCACCATATAAATTACACCGCTATAGACACGGTGGAGAGACTCATTAACTCCGTTTCTGGGAGCTCTTCATTCTCAGCTTGAATATCAGCGACATGAAGCTTAATCACATCTTTGATATTGGCGAATGCTTCTTCGTGGGTCGAACCTTGTGCATAGCAACCCTGCAATTCGGGACAAAAAGCAAAGAAACCATTTTTGTCGCGTTCGATAACAACCGAGAAGTTGTGTATCGTTTTCATATTGTAATTATAACACGTTGAGGTTATTTTACCACGCAACTCGCCGTCTCGAGAGATTACTGTTATTTGAGGAAGATGATTTCTCGCAGAATCGTCGAGGCCACGCTATTCCTCTCTCCTTTCATACTCACGGGCGATGTAAAAGTGATTGTATACATGCGAGGAGTCTGCAACATGACAATCTCAAGAGTAGAGACACCGGACGAATCCTTTTCAGATGTAAAATACGCAGTTATCCGTCCGCTTGGTACTGGAAATGAATAATGTGGGAGAACAGTGAAACCTTTTGTCCGCGCGATTTTAGTGTATTTCTCCTCGAATGAGGACCCACTTATATTATTAGATGCACCATTGCCAAGATAATTGATCTCGACAGATATGCCCGTGGTGGAAGTAAATTTCAGTGGGTTTGAAGAATGTGCCAATGTCCAATCCTCTGGAATTACAAAGCTGATCCCTAAATGGGAATATGAGTATCGTTTAAATATTGTTGAAGATAGCACTTCTTTAGAAACAGGATTGAGCATCTCTGTTCGTAATACTGTACGCGCCCCATCTCCCGAAGACTTTCGAAATACGTCATATCGTACTACCCCCTCACTCACCCATTCAACGATCGTATCCGGCGACCCGCCGAAGGTTTCAAAGCTTTTTACGAATGTCTCCCCCGATGCCAACGTATGAATGGGGGTCGCGGAGTCTTCGACAAGATTGAGAAGATAGAGAGTCGTGTCCTTTTTCCCCTCAATGGCCAAATCGCTATAGGCCGACAACATATAAAGGCCGTCGGGCGATAGTCTTTTTGCATCTGGATGCCACGTTTCAATATGTTTACCTACTGTCTTTAACACTTTGAGTTGTTCAGTCTTTGCGTTGAACCCAAAATAAGGTCCCGCGCCACTATCTGTGCCCGGACGATACGAATAATAAACAGCCCAATCACTGTTCGTTGGTTGAGAAAAAGCTTGGACGTACGCTTTGAGGTGCTTTTGGCCTGATTCATCAATCCCTATCAGCCCCAAGACGGGCCCATCATAACTTTGCACTGTGCGGATCTCGTATTTGGGAAATATAAAACTTTCCAGATACACGAGATACTCTTCGTGGGATTGAATCCCGCGAGTGGTTTCTTCGAGAAAATTTTCCTGCGTGAGGATGGTACCTCCCACCAACGGTGTGTCCGATACTTCAGGCTGTTGGGCCGAAGTATTTTCGTCGTCTTGGAGACTGTCTTTGTAGGATCCGTCATATGCCGTCTGAGAATGGCTTGCATACACGATGACACTCAATATCACGCCAAGTACCAAAACTACAACAGCCCCGAGCATAACGGCTGGTTTTGGGGGAACATTTGGTTCCGCTGACTCGTGTATCGGGGATGACGGTGTTTCGTCCACACGTCAATCGTACCACACAGCTGCAAGCTTATTGAACGCTGTTTGGCACCACGGGCGAGGAAGATGGCACTGAATTTTGTGGCCCGGTACCAAACATTGAAGCCAAAAAAGGTTCTTCGATATTCACATTGCCGTAGGTATTTGGTCCTTCATCTCCTTTTGCAACAAAGAGGTAAATCAACACGACCAGATTAACGAACGGTATAAGGGCCAAAAGAGAGTACCATCCGCTTTTACCAAGGTCGTGCCATCGACGAATGTAGAGAGACCACAGAAAAGCAACGAGGGTGGCATAAACACAAACAGATACCAGTGTTACGAGCATTATTGATGTCATATCGCTATCTCGGTGTTGGCTTTTTGTAGTACTTGGTCAAGTTGCTGTGAAAGTTGTTGTGAATTGTCATACGAATCTTTTGCCTTTTCTCGTTCGGAGGCAAGCGAAATAGCGGCAAACATCCCTAGCACAAAGAAGAGGAGGAGTGTGGCAACAAAAATGAGGACGAGACCGAGCGCGAAATTTTTTCTGCTCAATCTTCCTGCATATATCGACATCGCTTCAGTGTACACGACAAATTACCGCCTATTATATTTATCCCCAACCTCAAAAATCGGGACTTCACGAGGCAAAATGGGCATACCCATGCGGGCATACTCCATTTTGAATCTGGAATTTCTTCGTCGCTGAACGACTCGAGATTACCAGGCAAAGTGGGCAAATGCTTTGTTGGCCTCAACAGTCACTTCATCCCCAAAAGCACATTAAAGATGTCCCGACTCGCATGCATGACTCGTACAATATCTATATGGGCTACTCGTTCGATATAAAAAATAACATGTGGAAAATCTTTGAGTGGGTGGAGACGCAGACCAGGTACATCGAGTTCGATTGCGAAACGAGGGGAACCGATATTCGGCATCGATTCTATTTTGCGAATTCTATCTTCGCACTCATCGATGAAGCGATTCGCGGCTGGCAAACCATATTTCGAATAGTACCCTACGATTTCCTCAACATCCCGACTTGCCTCCGACGATCGCAGTGCACGCTTCATGCCTTGCGAGCTTTCTGTCGGGCAAGAGCGCGCAAACCTTTACAGTAGGCAGCATCCATAGGCTTCCCCGGTCCACTCTCAATACCTTTCACGATCTCCGCCCTGAGTCGTGCTCGTGCCTTTTCAACAGCCGAGTTTATTTTTATCGACTTCTTTAGGTCTTGTATGTCGGCTTTCATGGCCGCTAATTCTTTTTGTATCGCTATATTAGTCATGCGCTCATAGTATCGCGTAATATTCTGAGGGGCAAACGAGATTACCAGGCAAAGTGAGCGAAAGCTTTGTTGGCCTCGGCCATGCGAACGGTTAGTCGTAAATGGTGTGATCGCCAACTGTATGGAGGAGGGCTTCGCCCCCAGAGATCCACTCGAACACGATTCGATTCTTCCGATCAATCATTCGTTAGGATTTTTTTAATATTTCACGCGGATTTCCATACAGAATTTTTCCTTCTCTCGCGTCTTTCAGTGACCGCTGGAGCGATGCGAATGTTGAGTCGTCTTCAAGAGCATCTATACTCAACCTTACCGCATGCGCCTTGTTGGCCGCTCGCCCGCTCTTTACCAGAGCATTGATAAATTTTTCTTGCTTCTGTGTTATGGGGACAGAAATAGTAACCATATGATTTTATATTATCGGATATGAAAATATCATACATTCTCCCACGTTAATCGCAAGAGCGGTGTCCGCTCCCCAATTCCCTTATCGTTTTCCCCGATTAATGCCGAAGCTGATGGCGGACGTAACCCACAGTATCAAACCAATCGGCACTGTGATGAGCACGAGAATTGAAGAAGATTCGGCCGTGTGGAAAAAACTGCCGAGACTGAACCCGAGAACAGAACACGAATCAAAAGAGCCGGAATAACCGAAGCTATCACCGCGGATTTTACAACCAAGCAATGCGGCTCCGATGGTGGCCACTGCATACCAAAGAAGTGGCAACAGACCAATGATTGTGCCCAAAATAAATAATGCCTTCGATGTAGATAAAGTTCTATTCATCGGAAATTATCTTACCACGCAGAGTGGGCATACCCATGCGGGCATACTCCATTTTGAATCTGGAATTTCTTCGTCGCTGAACGACTCGAATTTACCAGGCGAAGTGAGCGAAAGCTTTGTTGGCTTCGGCCATGCGGTGCGTTGTTTCTCTTTTGGTGACGGCCACGCCCTCGCCTTTGTGTGCGGATTTAATTTCGTGCAAGAGACTTTCGTGCATCGGCTTACCTTTGGTGCCTTCGGCCGCTTCTACTATCCAGCGAAGCCCGAGTGCCAAACGACGATTGGGGTTTACCTCACGCGGCACCTGATAATTGGCACCACCGACGCGCCGTGAGCGCACCTCGACGGTCGGAGATGCCTTTTCGAGTGCCTCTTCAAGAATAGCGACTGGGTCGCCCTCCTTTTTTAGTTCTTCCATCACTTTGTATACGATTCTGCGCGCCGTGTCTTTCTTGCCACGCTCCATCACGTAATTGATGAGCTTGGATACTTTGACAGAACCGTACATTTCATCCGGCTGAGGAAGATGTTTTCTTTTGATAGGGCGTCGCATAAATTACCTGCCTGCTTTCGGGCGTTTGGCTCCATACCGAGAACGACCGCGGCGACGTTTGTCGACTCCTGTCGCGTCAAGTTTACCTCGGACTATTGTGTAGCGAACACCGATGTCTTTTACACGTCCGCCGCGCACGAGCACCACCGAGTGTTCTTGCAGATTGTGCCCTTCTCCGGGGATGTAGGCGGTAATCTCCATGCCATTGGTGAGTCGCACGCGAGCAATCTTGCGGATAGCGGAGTTTGGTTTACGAGGAGTCTTGGTGGTAACGCGCGTACAAACGCCACGCTTGAACGGCGCAGGGTAAAATGTGGGGCGATTTTTGAGCGCATTAAAACCACGCGAAAGCGCGATGGTCTTGGTACGCCAGCTTTTTTGCGTTCGCCCCTTGCGTGTGAGTTGGTTTATTGTTGACATTTTGTATCTTGAAACTCTCGAAAAACAATTAAAAATCCCCGCCTGCGCAGGCAATGTACTATGGAAAAAGGACAGGCGCAAGCCGAGCACCTCTACATTCCCGCTATGCCTCGCGCAATACTGTGAAGAAATCCACTCCAAACACCCCCGAGCATGACTACGAGAAGCAATACGAGCGCGGTCCCAATAATCGGATTGCTCTCCATTTTCGAGCGCCATGCAAGGTATCTGTGCGAGAGATTATTGGGCATGAATGCGCCGATTACTTTTGACCCATCGAGGGGCGGGATGGGGATGAGATTGAAGAGGAAAAGCATGACGTTGACCTTTATCACAATAAATACGATGTCGTTGGATGCGGCAAGGATACCCGAACGGATAATCAGGCCACCCAAGAGCGCGAGCGCGAGATTAGCGGCAGGCCCCGCACCAGCGACGAAAGCCTCGGAAAACCGGCCCGGCCGAAGATTATAGGGATTGTATGGCACCGGTTTGGCGTAGCCAAAAAAAATCGGCGAGTGCGAAAAAGCGAGGAGGAATGGCAATATAATCGACCCGAACATGTCGATGTGCGATACAGGATTGAGCGTAAGCCGACCAGCGAGACGTGCGGTGGGATCTCCGAGCCTATCTGCAACAGCACCATGAAACACCTCGTGGATAATGGCCGAAAAGATGATGACCGCAATAACGAATGTAACGTCGATTATTTGCATATGAGTAGTGCAGATGCTAGCATACCCCGACGTATGGCACGAGTGT
>CAYGMC010000011.1:15810-25011 GCA_964351105.1 uncultured Candidatus Saccharibacteria bacterium
CAAATTCAACCCTACTGGCGTCCGTCGTCGTCAGGTAAACATGCAAAAAAAGACCCTTTTTATCCCCGAACTCGGTAAAAAAATTACCATCAACGTGTCAGCAAAAGGCCTCAAAACAATGAAAAAACGCGGTGCCTTCAAGACCCTCAAAGCGGCCGGACTTATCTAAATCTCGCGTATCGTGACTCCATCAGACACCAACCTTGTCCCCGAACGAGCATTGATGGACGCGGCAACAAACCCCGCAAACAAAGGCGAGCTTGTGCCTGACCCATTGTCGGCACTCAGTACATGAGATTGGAGTCCATTCCCATCTAAAAGGACAAGGTACTCCTGTACCGACGGCACACCACACGAGAGCATAAATGACGTTGCTTTGTAGACCAATTGCATTTCGACACATGCTTCACCCGAGGACGCCAGAGCAAGGTTTCGATCGGGGAAAAGGATTTCGATATACGCCCCTCCCCCAAGGTCAATGACCTGCCCGCGTTGCGCAATCAAAACGGAAGTGTCTTTTTGAATGTTTTGGAGCGACTGTTCAAATGCGATCCACACAGGGCCACTACCAGACGCGCCTGATCGCACGACACGCTCTACATGATATCGCTTAAAAATATCGACAAGACCCGACACATATGTGGTGTCCGGATGCGCGACAACAACGACATCGACCGAGCGACGATACCAGGGAAATACTGACCCGACAGCTCGCAAGACATGCGCTCCTGATCCGCCGTCGATCAAAACAGTTCGACCACTCGGTGCTTCGATCACGACAATACTTGTTTTACCTGCGGGCAAAAAGGATATTGTAAGGAGCCCGCGATCCTCACGAATGACGACCGACCACACGACCGCCGCGACTACTCCCAAAAAAATCAGTGTTGTAGCCATTATCTTCGAACTTGTTCTCATACAATTGAGCATCGTCTAGAGAATGTTTGAAAACCCCACGTGGCGGGATGTTTTTTCGACGAGGACTGTTTGAGCGTAGCCAGGTTTCCGAGACGGAAAAGCATCTCGCCCCATGTGTATTTGGGTTTTCAAACATGCCCTGGCACATGAAATGCCCTGGTATACTTTGTTCATTATCAGTAATCATACTCTCACTATGCACACATACGAGCCCATGAAGTTTATCCTCCCAACACTTATGGGTATTTCCCCAAAACAGATCGATGTACACCTTGCGCTCTATGAAGGATACGTGAAGCACGTCAATCTTCTCCGCGAACAAATCGCCGATCTCGAAAAACAAGACGCTGAAAAATACAGCTTCGCGACAGAATCCATTCGTCGTCGTCTTGGCTTTGAATTTAATGGCATGCGCATGCACGAATTCTACTTTCCCCAATGGGAAGCTGGCGCCTCACCCGAACCTCGCGGTGGAGCTCTCGATGCAGCATTGTCTCAAAAATACGGTTCATGGGACTCCTGTATCGCACATTTCAAAAAAGTGGGAATGTCGCGCGGTTCGGGGTGGTCCACTCTCGCGTGGGACAAAAAGGCCCAAACGCCGCATATTTGGTGGACAACGGATCACGAGCTCGGAACACTCGCTGACGTGCACATCCTCCTCACCATGGATATGTGGGAACATGCGTACATGGTCGACTATCTTCCTGCTGAAAAAAGCAAATATATCGAGGCCTTCTTTAAAAACCTGAATTGGAAGGTGGTGGAAAACCGATTTGCATCTGCGGAGCTATGATATACTGGGAGCATTAGCCTTTGGCATTATTAGTTATTTAGTATATTTTTCGTATGAAAATTGAACGAATCATTTTAGTAGCGTTTTTTGGCAATTACGTCATCAATAATGTTGTTGCCGCACTTGCCTCCCTCGTAAAACCGACGGCAGACGCAACGTCTTTGCTTACACCCCAATACATCACGTTTATGGTACTTGGTGCTATAACGCTCGGTATTATGAGCTGGTGGTATCTCGTGGGTACTTCGCGCGTAGGTGCCATGATGCAAGGTGCTATTTTTGGCGTGAGCGGATTTGTCATTGCGATTCTTACGGCCTTTACTACTGGAGTCGCTGGTGTCCTTTTGCAAACCGGCTCGTTTTCAGAAGTTATGACCGCACTTCCCAACTTTGGGCCGTACATTATGAACAAAACCACGCTCGTTTTGTTCTTCCTTTGGGTCATACCGTCTGTTCTCGTAGGATGGTTGATACAATCGCGCATGAGCACGCCCATGTCTCAACCTTCCTCTCCGCGCCCGATGATATAATTATCCGGCAATTTATCGCAATCAAAAAAGGCTTCACGAAATGCGTGAAGCCTTTTGTTATTTATACACGATGCGGTTTTGAAACACGTTCGGCTATTTTCAATCGCCGGTGCGCGTACCACGCTCCAATGAAAAGGAGTATGTACGTCGCGATGAGCCATTGCACGCGGAACGAACCGATAGAAAGACTGGCAAATGGGAGAGATGCAAAGAATTTTGCAACACCAATGATATATTCAAGAAGTATGTATGCGGGAAACGCTATCGGAATCGCAAAATCTCCGACAAAAAGGCCCGCAATCCCCGCAATAAAAGAAAAAAGCATGGCGAGCGGCACTGCGACGAGCGCGAATACATTTGCGGGGAGCGCATACAGAGGGAAAACACCGTTTTGATAGAGAAGAAGTGGCAATACGGCTGTTTGCGTACCCAGTGTCGAAGACACAATATCGCGTATACCGTATTTTTCTGGTATCCACTGTGTCCGATTTTCAAAAATCGGTGTGAAAACAACGAGTCCGAAGGTGGCGAGCGCCGACAGCTGAAAACTGGGATCAAACATAAAATCGAACGGGTCCCAAAGAACGATAAGAAATGCCGCGAGCCCGAGCGCGCGACCTGCCAAGAATACGCGTCCCGTCATGCGCGCCAATATGACGACGAGCGCCATAAGTCCTGCACGTACTGCGCTCCCCGCTCCCCCTGTCATCAAGATGAAAAAAAGCACGATCAATCCGCTCGCACCGAATTGCAGTAAACGTGGGGCGGAACGTGCAATACGCTCCACCAACGCCAATACAAGGGTTATATTGTAGCCCGACAATACGACCACATGTATCAGCCCTACATCCCGAAATACGTCCGAAAGCTCTCGGCCGATAGATCGTTTGTCTCCGGCCGTGATACCGCCCGCGAGCCCTGCCGCGGGCTCAGGCAGTGCAGTACCAATGCCATCTAAAAAGAGTCGTTTGGTGGAAATCGCCGCCGCCTGCAGTGCAAAACCTTCGTCGTGCGCGCCACGCACCCCCTCGGCTTGTGCAAACGCGAGTTCGTACGATATGCCTTGCGCGGCAAGATAGTGCGGATATGCAAATTGCCTTCCTTGTCCTGTATCAAACGCGGTGGGTGCACGAAGCTCACCAAATGCGCGAACGCGCTCACCGTAGTGAATATCGGCATGTGCCGGAAGTGTCGCTAAAACACCGGTCGAAACACGGGTCGAGGTAGATGGCGCAGTAAAATGATCTGCCGCGATCATCACGCGCACCGAATTGTCACGCACGTCAGGCTCCGCCATCACCACTCCTTCTATCACTACCCGCTTGCCGATATTTTCATTGAGTACGGCGACACCTTCCGGTATGGCGACGTGCATGCGGACAATACCGAGTCCGCATGCACAGAGCGCGAGAGCAGACACTACGGCCATATTTCGTTTGCCGCGTTCAATGAAACCAAGTGCGAGAAACGCACAGGCTATGAGCGCAAAAAATCCTGCGTATACCAACCCGAATGGGAAAAGGGATCGCAGAGCAACACCGACCAAAAAACCTCCCGTAATCGCCCAAAACGCGCGGGCGGCCATATGCGCTTATTCCTTTGGCTTATCCAGTTTTTCGAGATGCAACACCTTAAATATCAGGTACACAACGAGACAGAGGATGACAAAATTGATCACTGCCGAAAGAAAATCACCTATCTTGAAACCGTGTATCTGAAACGCCGCGAGATTATTGGCGGGTCCGAGGAGAAGGCCAATGAACGGAGTAATGATGTCATCCATGAGCGCCTTTACGAGCGTCTGCGATGCGCCGCCGATAATAAAGCCAATGGCAAAACCCGCGACACCACGCTCACGCAAAAAATCTTTGAACCCATCGAGTGGTCGAATCATTTTATCCATACGTATTTTTACTATTTTTCCAGCGCTTCGTCCAGTCTTCATTCAAAAAATCTTTGAGCTTTCCAGTATTCCCCCACCCCAACATCCCCACATACGATTGCACAGTCGGACTATCTTTCTCCAGTCCAACGACGCGCCTCACCATCCTCCGCTTCGCACTTGTCCGCAGTACCCGATGATCGGGGAAGTGCACCCAACCGAGAAAATCAACACCGGAAGCAAGTGACGCGATACTCACCTTCTGAGGATGAAGATTGAGGTTTAACCTCAATCTCAAGAAATGTTCGATGTGTGTAAGCAATTCTCGAAGGTACGTCTTTGAATCTGAAAGAACCACAAAGTCATCGGCGTAGCGGATGTAGTACTTCGCTTTCAATCTGTGCTTCATGAATTGATCGAATTCGTTCATGTACACGTTGACCAGTAATTGGGACGTAAGATTGCCGAGGGGCAGGCCTTTGTCAATATTCCTATATTTCGCTATAGACGTACGATAGGAATATTGGTTTGGGGAACTTGTTGTGGCAAGACTTCGGAAACTTCCAACGACTTCGGTGATAAGCGAAACGACACGCTTGTCGGGGATGTACGTCGTGATAATGCGGAGGAGAATACTGTGGTCGATAGAGGCGAAGAACTTGCGGATGTCGCACTTGAGTACCCCTGCTGTGCGTGTGTGATTCTTGGATACTTGATACGCACATGCTCGGAATCTGTTCATTGCTCTGTGTGTTCCCTTCTCCTTCCTACACGAATACGAGTCTGTTATCCATATGCGGTCGAAAAATGGATAGAGTATGCGATAGAGCGCATGGTGCAGAAGCCTGTCGCGCACCGTGGCTTTGTGGATGTCGCGGGGTTTGGGGTCGCTGATCTTGAAAGCTTTGTATCCGCCGTGTTTGTAAGTTCCCTCACGCAAATCGCGGTGCAGACCGAGAATGTTGTCCATCAGCTTGTATTGAAACTCTTGCACATCTTTCTTCCCTCGCTTCCCTCGGACAAACTCCTTCCACGCGGCGAGCAGATTCTCTACGCTAATGATATCCTCGTAGCTATGAGTGAATTGAACCCGAGCCATTCTAGAAACCGTACCCCCCCCCCGAACGATTCCGCAACAACAGTTCGTGCCCGTGGTTTCTAAACTGAAAGACGCATACCTCATCTGGCAGAGTTTTTTACCGCATGTCGACAAAGCCCGTCGACAAACTCTGGCAAGCAGAATAGATGCAGAGCTTCTTGAAACACTCGCGTGGTCGTTCCGAGCCGGATACATGCCGCACGACCGCAAAACTGTCGCGATAGAAACGGCGGTCACTCGGCTAGACCTCGCAAAATTCTTCCTTGTGATCGCGTGGGAAATGAAGATGCTGACGGATACTCAATATGCGCGAATCTCGGAGCATCTTGTAGAGGCGAGTAAAATGCTTGTCGGATGGAAAGTGTATGTAGAAAAGCAAAACCCGGCACATTCTACGCTCAACAATATGCCGGGAAAGATGTGAGTTGCTGACGACAAGGCGATTCTCGCGAGTCCAAACGTCGTCGTCGGCGAGCGAGCGGCGACTGCGAAGCCACCTGACGTCGCCGCGAGACACGTTCACGACGGAGACGGAACCATCCTCGTTCTCAACTGGAACGAAGTTCCACCAACCGTCGGTGCGCAGACCGAAGTCCACGCCGTCCTCCACCTTCAGCAGGAACTTCTCCTGCAACTCGATTACCCGATCGAGTTGCGCGGACGTGAGGACGTGGCCGCGACTCTGGAGAAGCCTGGCAACCTCCTCCATGACCGTCTCTTCGGACACTTTGAGGAGTGCGCGGAACATTCCCCCGAAAGTCATCCGTCGGCCGAGGTGGTACGTTGTCAAGATTGCCCCTCCGGGGAGCGAGGTTTTCTTGACCACGACGAGGGGCGGGGGCGGTTCGACTTCAACCTGCGGCGGAGCAAGAGGCCTCTGCTTCAGGGCCTCCGCAATTTGGTCGTGGAAGAAGGCGGCGCTCTCCCCCCTCAACGCATTCACGACGCCGAGGACCAGCCCGTGATGCGTGGTGGCAAGCCCGACAAGCGCCGTGGGTAGCGCCCCAATTAGGTTCCTCGGTTGCATGATGTGTCTCCTTTCGAGACGCTGAATGGTCCGAGACAATCTCGGTTGCCACAGCGGAAAAGACCCCACATTAAGGTACTTTCCGCTGTGGCAAGAATTTCAAAGAACCGACTTCTTTTATACTACAATATCATTGCGGAGTCAATTGCCTCGTTGACCAATCTGTCGGCCTCTTTATTTTCTTCTCGCGGGACATGGACAAAACGAATGCGGGGAAAGTCGGCCGCTATCATTGCGCGCACTTTGGCGTGTTTGATTTTGAGCGCCGGCTCTTTTATCTTCCAGTGACCAGAGACTTGTTCGACGACGAGTTTGCTGTCGGCGCGTACTTCTATGTCCCTGCTCGCAAGCCCGAGCTTCTTTGCTTCGATAAGCACGAGTATCACCGCCTCGTATTCCGCCCAATTATTGGTCTGCTCGCCCAAATATTTCTTTACTTCAGCGAGTACTCGCTCACCTTCCAAGATGACCGCGCCCGCACCAGCGGGCCCCGGATTTCCGCGCGCGCCGCCATCGGTATAAATAATTATCTTCGACACGTTATACAGCCGGTACCGGAACGAGCATGGTTCGTTTTTCCAATTCGCGATATGCGTGCACAATAGCAAGAGCGACAACCGGCATCGCAACCAGTATTCCGACGAGGAAACATAACAATCCGAGTATCATAACGAGTCCCAACAATATACAAAGACCAAACAATGACCATCGGTAGCCTTTTGTAATACGCGCGCTTTCTTTCATTGCCTCGACGGGTCCGAGATTTTTATCTACAACTGCGTACGAAGTGAAAAAGAAAATCAGGGAAAGAATCATTCCTGGCACGATCAATAATATGAAGCCGAGTATGATGACCAGGCCCGAAAGACATGCCGCGCCCAAATAAGACGCATATTTATTAAGAAGCTCAGGATTCCATAAATCGGACACCTCCACAGTATCTGGATTGTCGTGCGCTTTGAGATAAAAAGCAGTGACCGCTAGACCGAGGAGTGTTCCGACAAGAAAATTCACGATGAATCCAAACATCCCCAGAGCATCTGAGAACATAGATACACCTCCGTACGCAGCGCCTATCAACAAATTTATCCCGATATAAAACCACGGGCGTTTTTTGAACGTCTCCCAACCAAAACGAATGCATGCACCCGCTGTGAAATCCATATGAAAATAGTACCACTAGATTGCCACAATATCCACCAGCCGGAGTGCAAGAGCGCTCGGGCCTCGATATGTATCTCTCTCGATTGTGGCGAACACCTTTGCCGAAACACCCACCGTGGGTGGGTGCGTAAAATGCTCGGGCCCTTTGAAAAAATCGAACGATCGGACGAGACGACCCGTTGTGGCACATTCGAGCATGACTTCGACATGGTTTTTTTCTTTGCCGAATCGCTTTACGTCTGTTACGCGCACTTCTGGCACAAGAAAAATGGGCTTCGGGTTCCCCATTCCAAATGGTGAAAGGCGCGAAACATCAGAATAGAGTGCATTGGATATGAGTGAGAGCGGGAGCGAGGCATCAAAATGTATTTTTTCTGCGGATGGCGAACGAGACACCATTGCCCCTGCGCGCGCCAATTCCTCTTGGATGAGGTGCACACGCTCATGCGAAACGGTGAATCCTCCCGCATGTTCGTGTCCGCCATAGTGTTCAAAAAGGTCGCCGGTATTCGCAAAAAGATCCACGAGCGATATCGAATCATCCGACCTGCACGAACCTTTCAATTTTCCCTCTGCATCTCTTCCCCACAAACACACCACACCGCCGCGTTCTTGCATCAGTGAATTCGCCGCGAGCCCGAGAAGCGAAGGTTTCCACGCGGTATCACCCAAAACAGCGATGGTATCTTCCGGCGTGAAGCGTTCACGCGCGCGTTTTTTTGCCTGTTTCACAATTCCTGCCACGATACCCTTACGTTGCGCATTCAGTGCCTCAAGTTTTTGTGCGAGCAATTCTGCCTGTGCTCTATCGTGCGTGGTCAAAAGATCAAACGCGATACGTGGTTCGTCCATGCGCGAGGCGGCATTGATGCGCGGCGAAATACCAAAACCAATGTCGTCTTCAGTGATAATGCTCTGCTGTATTCGCGCGCTTTCGCACAATGCGCGAATACCGACACGACGTGAGCGACGCAATACGTGGAGTCCGAAATGCACGAGCGTGCGATTCTCCCCCGAGAGCGGCACCATGTCGGAGATAGTCGCGAGCGCGACTACATCGAGAAGCCATTTCTCCCACCCATCCGGTATCGAGAGAAATTGTGGCACATTGCGGCGTTTGCCTTCTGTGAGCAATGCCTGCACCAATTTGAATGCCACCGCCGCACCGCAGAGATGCGGAAATGGGTACTCCTCTAATTTTGGATTGACGACGGCAAGTGCACGCGGAATTGCCCCCATCGGCTCGTGATGATCGGTAATAATCACGTCCACGCTGAGCTCTCGAGCACGATCGACTGCTTCGACAGCTGTTATTCCTACATCTGCGGTAATGATGAGAGATGCGCCCCGCGCGGCAAGTTCTTCAACCGCATGCGCGTGGAATCCATAGCCCTCGCGATCGCGATGCGGCATATAGAGTTCCCAATTCTCGTATCCTATTTTTTTCAAGAAATCCGAGAGCACGACCGCGCCACCGATACCGTCGCAATCATAGTCGGTATACAGCGCGATGCGCTCTTTTTTTGCGAACGCAACAAAAAATCGCTCGATTGCCATCTGCATCCCCGAGAGGAGCATTGGGTCGTGTAGGTGCGCTTCATACGCCGGATTAAGAAAAGCCGCAATGGTATCCTCCGATTCAACCCCACGTTTTGCGAGCAAACTCTTGAGTAATTCCGAGATTTCCATTTCGGAGATTGTACCTCGAAAAACAACGCGCGCGGACAACGACGCTCTAGCCCATTAGAAATGGTTAGCGAAAAGTACAACCACACATTCGATGAT
>CAYGMC010000012.1:0-24458 GCA_964351105.1 uncultured Candidatus Saccharibacteria bacterium
TCCACTCGACTCGCTACGCTCGCTCGTGGCAAGCCACCTCAAAAGAATTGCGATCTAAAACACTCCGATACGGGGTGTTTTTGCATGTGCGAGTCGAGTGCCCCGAGCGGTTCGACTGCGCTCACCGCAGGCGAGAGTCGAGGGGCTGTGTACCCTGAGCAACGTCGAAGGAGTATTATTTCACATATGCATTTCCTCTATATGATCAAAAATCCTTACGGCGATTTGTACATCGGGATAACCGACAATCCTGAGCAACGTCTCGCATATCACAACGAAAAGCGTGGCGCATTATTTACAAAAAGAGATTCAAAATTCCGCATTGTTTTTCTCGAACGATATCCTACTCTTGCCGAGGCTCGAAAGCGCGAGGTTCAGATCAAAAAATGGCGGAGAGAGAAGAAAGAGATGCTGATTGAGCAATACAAGAAAGGTTTACGAACAAAGATTTAATATCATTCTCCTTTCGCGCATCGCAACAAATTGGAAGTTCTACCCTCCTCAAAATTATGGCGTCTGTACCCGTTAACCCTACAAAAGTCACGAAAAGTTCCTGACTACTTATTCTCTTATCCCCAGGCCAGCAATGTCGAGCCGGATATAGGCTGTAAGATATTGGTATGATAAACGAGCTTGAGAATGGGGGGATTTCTCGTCGTAATTTCCTTAAAAAAAGTGGCGCTACCGCAGGTCTTGTCGTTGCGGGAAGTCTAGTAGGTGGCCAAGCTCTTGCTCAGGGTAAAGATCGGGGTTACCCGCCAGGATACGATAATATGATTCGGGCGCAAAGAGAATTCATGGCAGCTGACGAAAAAGCTAAAGACTTGCGCAACGCAAAGCCCTATCGTGACGCACTGGATGCGCAAAAGAAAATCTTCAAGCAAGGCGGGAATAACAATCCTCGTCAAACTGAATATGAAGATGCGCTCGCTATAACGTTCGGTATTACCGACTGGACGACTGACGAGGGGAGGAAAATCATACGTTACCTGAACGACTGGTATAATGAAAATTAATCGGGAGACGAGGCCTCTTGATTAAGAGCTCGTCCCTCAACTCTCTATGGGGTGTTTTTGCGCTCTACCCATACAATTGCGGGTGTGTGCCGATGCGGATAAAGATACACATATTATGGCTCATATAGTATATGGCCCGATAGTCGTCGGAAATATTGATGCTCCGACACCCCGCATACTCTCCATGAAGCGGATGGTTGTTTAGTATCGGATGATGCGGATTGCGCTCGAAAATATTTTTGCGCTCGATAAATTTTGACCGGATACTCGCTTCAAGCTTCTTAAAATTTTTGACAAACGACGGTCGTAAGACGATCTTCATGTACCGTCAAAGCGACAGAAGGTAGTCGTCCATTTCTTTAGCATTTTTGAATGCGATCATATTTTTGCCTGTCTTTACATCGCGCATAGTCTCTTTGATCGCCTTTCGAGTCTCTGCATTGGGGATTTCTGGCCGTTCAAAAACAACGCGTTGCTCGACGACAAAATTCTGCAAATAACGGTTTATAACGGTGCCGAGCGGAAGACCTATGTCGCGCGCGACCTTTTGAGCTTTCGCCTTCAAGGCTGAATCTGTCTTTACGTTGATCATAGTTTTCATATCCAAAGTATATATTTTGGATATCTCTTGTCAACACAGGAGAAAGCGGTACCCGACCCTTCCTAAACATAAAGGACCGTCCTTTATGTTTTCTTGTTAAACAAGAATGGCCAGTCCTTCACCAGGATTGGCCATTTCAGGAACACGTAGGCGCGAGCCGTCATGGATTGAGTTTCAGCCTATATACTTCGGCTCTTGCGGTATAACTGTAAGTTCCGTCGAACACTTCGCCCTCATCCCCCAGAGAATCATCGTCGAGGACGATCAAACCGCCCGCCACACCCAACTTGGCGGCCTCGAGTTTTAGCTCCTCCATAGCGGCGTTGTCAACACGATTTCTCGTCGCTTCATCGGGTGTCGGAGTTTTTTTGTACATACTCTCGACCTCACTCAATGGCGGCAATTTTTCTCCTGCAGTTGCGGTGATATTGCCTACCTTTTCAAATTGGTTGCGGACAGTCTCGAACGCCCCCCGGTACGTAATTTCACACGGTTCCAGATTCGATTCCATTTGGAGATCCCCTCTTTGGTTTATGTGTGGCTCGCCCAAACTGGCACGTGCGCCAGCGTCTGTTTCTAGACTAGACCTCTCCTCCTGAGAAGTCAACGGTGTCATATGCTTACCTTTTTTCGGCTCCAAGGACTCGCTCATAAAAAGTTGGGCTAGTACAGCACACTTATCCCCGCAACATCTCCCGTATGTAAGGAGCGGGCTTTGGTGTCGCCTTCTGAACCGTATCCATACATGGTCGCTTCAGAACATTCTGGCTGATAGAGATCGGCGAGCCCCACACTGTGTCCCAGCTCGTGCGTAGCAATGCTTTCAAAATCCATGTCGCTTGGATTGCCGTCGGTATTCCACGAATAGAATGTGTTGTACACCTGATCCCATTCCACCAGCTCGCGTCCTTGGATAGGCCCTCCAAAAACGCCCCATATCACCGTAACGCCGATGGTGCCGGCATCAAGCGATCCGAAACGCACACCGTTTATACCGTCCATGCTTCCCGACGGGGCAAAGCCAGTACTTGTCGCACCCGAGCCAACGATATTGATAGACACTTGTGAATCCAAAGTGCCATCTGCGGCGTCTTCCCATTTCGCAATTGAGGCATCCAAGATGCCAAAGACACTCGCCTCGGCAAGACCTTCGCCATTTGCCGGATCAACTACCCACGGCTCTGCACTCTTCCACTTGGCGCCCTTTGCAAGAAATGCGTAGCAACTGCTTGTGGTGGTACCGCCCCCAGGAGTTCCCGGTCTTTTACTGCCAGACTTTGGATGAACGATCGCGTATCCTTCTACACGCCTGCCGGTGGTCGGATCTATCGCCTCCCCCAAAGAGAAGACATGCTCTGCGACTTGCACTGCATGCTGTGGGATAACAACATCTACACCACTCTTATCATTTTGCGCGGGGACACGATCGGTATTTGGCGCGGCGAAAACGACACTGCTCATAAGAATAAAAAACCCGAAAACAAAAAACGAGGCTATCGAAATTGATGCTGTTTTCATATACCGGTAATTGTATAAGTGGATTGTAGAGGAGTCAATGAAACGAGGTATTCACTTTGGATAGTACCCTTGATAACTCGCGATTGTCATTCTTCGGGTAAAATAGCGATATGGTCAAACATCCGATATACGACAAGCTCATCGCGCAACACTTGAAAATTCTTGAGGACCTTCAATATACATCGGGCCTTTTTGCCGCTTCCCAAAAAGGCATTGATACGGGATACGACAAAGCATGGTTGCGTGATAATTTTTATGAATGTCTAGCGTTTGAGGTTTTGGGCGACATGGAAACGGTACAGAAAACCTACCGCGCCATTTTGGACATTTTTAAAAAACACGAATACAAGATCGATCATGCGATAGCGGCAAAGCCACAGCACACACATCAGTACATTCACCCACGCTATCACCCAGAGACGTTCGACGAATACTGGGAAGAATGGGGTAACAAGCAGAACGACTCCATTGGCTGTGTACTTTTCAAGATTGGCGAGCTGGAAAAAAGGCAGCAAGGATCGGTTGTGGAGAATGAAGATGACCGGCGGATACTGCAAAAGCTCGTGTGGTACCTCTCTACGCTCGAATATTGGCATGATCCCGATTCCGGCATGTGGGAAGAAAATCAGGAACTTCATGCTTCGTCCGTCGGCGCGTGTCTTGCGGGACTTGAAATGGCAAAACACATTGCGGGTGTGGAAGTGCCACCCGAGCTTATCGAAGCAGGGAGGATAAAACTGCATGCGATCCTACCACGGGAATCAGAGAAAAAATTCGTCGACCTCGCCCTCCTTTCACTCATTTGGCCCTATGGCGTTACTACTGCCAAAGAGACGACTATGATATTGGAAAACGTGGAATATCATTTGCTCCGCGAACGCGGGGTGATTCGCTACAAAGGCGACGCATATTACAACAAAAATGAAGACGGGTGGTCGGAAGAAGCCGAGTGGACATTTGGCTTGAGCTGGCTCGCGATAATCTACGAAAAACTCGGCAACGCCGAGAAGGCGGCCGAGTATCTCGAAAAAGCAAAAAATACGGTGAGCAAAAAAGGTCTGCCCGAACTCTATTTTTCCAACTCACAAAAATACAATGAAAACACGCCGCTCGGCTGGAGCGAAAGTCTTTTCATCGTGGCACTCCACGACATGAACGCACGTGAACACGGCGAGAAATCATAAAACCGCTATCTTCTACCGAGGTCACACCTTGGTAGAAAATGGGATTATTCCTCTATCTTGGATCGATTCGTCGGACACGCTTTGCCACATCCCGCGCACGCCTCATCTCCTGGCTTACAGGTAGATTCTGGACCACATGTACATTCTTCCATATAAGATATTGAGAATTGATAATGCCTAAATTGTACACCTCGATATCTGCTTGTAAACAAAGTCGTATATCCGTACATTGCGCGCGCCATACAGTAGAATGGCTGGATGGCGCGGCGATTTGCATACTTTTGCTTTGCGCTCGCCATAATTTTTGTCGGAATCGCGACCACCAGTGCGCACCCTCCGCCCGAGGCACAATCCGCATCTGCCGAATCAGCGTTTGACCCCGCAAACGCAACGACCACGCCCGGCTACTATTCTGTAGTACGTGTGGTTGATGGCGACACGATAGTCGTATGGAAAGATGGCGAGGAAGTAACAGTGCGCCTCATCGGTATGGATACACCCGAAACGCTGGACCCGCGCAAACCAGTCGAGTGTTTTGGCCCTGAGGCTTCCGCAGAGGGCAAACGGATCCTTTCGCATGAAGACGTGCGGCTCGTCCCCGACCATTCGCAAGATGTCTACGACCGATACGGCCGTATGCTCGCGTATGTATATATGCCAAGCGGACTTCTGTACAACGAATTTATGATTGCCGAAGGATACGCGCACGAATACACCTACAAAAAAGCCTACCAATTCCAAAAAGAATTTAAGGCGGCGCAGGCACAAGCAAAGGCGGCGCACAAAGGTTTTTGGTCTCCCGACACCTGCAATGGCGACACGGGCATCTATTCCACGCCGAGCAAGATACGTTAAAATTCGAGGTATACTTCTATCCATGATTCTGCGGGTCGCTCGCGTGATGATGTTGTGTTTTATCAGCTTCTTTGGGCTTGTCTTTGTGCCATATGCACACGCAGACATACGGACTTTGAACACTCGTTGTACTGATTTATTTGGGCTGGGGATAGGCGTGCCTGTGTGGGACACAACGTACCTAACGCCAGAGCTGTGCGAGGCAAACACATTTCTTCTTGATTCAAAATACGTAAATAGCGCATGTAATACCGGTCTTACAAATACTCGACAAGAGGCCATAACCAAACTCAATCCCAAATTTGCGATTGCTCTCGCAAAAATGTTGAGAGCCTCCCCTTTGTTGGGCAATCATCGAATCGAATATGGTTATATAGACAGGACTGCTGCAAAGTCTAAGAATTCTCTATGTCCGAGCATCGTGTATGCACCGGCGGCTAAGGCGTATGGTTGTGCTGTTACTTTGGTACCTACTACCGTACCGCTCCAGGGTCCTATTCCGACGGAAACGTTGAGGTCATTAGCCGGGAAATGCGATGCAAGTTGTAAATGGATGCAAACAAATGCTAAGGCTCACGGACTGCAAGTAGTGCCTCCTGGTACTGGTTATGTTGGTGTTGTTGTGGCCCCTTTAAACCCTGACACCTGCGCTAAAGAGGCCTCCCCCGCTGTCTTGGGTACTGCTCCCCCGGGAGCATCGCCCACCCCGCAAGCAAGAAATGCGGCACCAACGCCCGGTGCTGCCGCTCCTCCCGCGGGAGCGCAACCCCCGCTAGGAAGTACCTTTGTGTGTGGAGCAACGCCTCTCATGATGACCGCAAATGCCGGTGATTGTGCCAAAATCATGTCCAACTTCAACGCACTTTCAGGCAGAGGTCCAGGTATTGGCAACTCAGGCTCAGGTGGCGGTTCTGATTCAAGCTCGATGATGACCATGATGATGGGCATGATGATGATACAGAGCATGTCGAGTGCGATTTCTAATTCACGCTCCAATACCAACTACGCATCAGCGCCTGCGTATCAACAGCCCTATGCCTTGCCACCCATACCGCAAATCCCTCCCGTCCAGACACCAACGCCCGTGCAAACGACTCCCGCCTCAAGCTCGGTGGACACACTGGTCGCAAATCTCAATGCAACTTCGACTGCGTCTTTCCCCACTCCGAGTGAGCCGGTGAGTGCCACTACATCTTCGAGCACTCCCGACACGTTTGATGATTTGCCCGTAACGGTGGGACAGCCGACCGTTCGACCTGCGGCGATCTCGGCTCTCAATCGCGCCGCCGATTCTATCCAAGTGCTCATTGACCGCATGGCGCGGCTATTAGGGGTGAGGACGCGGTAGGGTGTTGCTGGAGGCGGGGTATACTTGTTTTCATGTCGCGGACGAGAAAGTCTCTCAGTGTATTTTTGTGGTTTGTTCTGATTATTTTTCCAATGTTTGCGGGTGCCGCTGCAGCGATTCCTTCCGTGAGCCCAAATTGCAAAGATATCATCGATAATCCGTTGTTTCAGTACAAAAATTTACTCAACGAGAAAGTCTGTGCGGCGTACCAAAATTTACGCACTACTTTTGACCAAATTCCCGCCGGACCAGAAAAAGCTACCGGTATAACGATGCTCCACCCAGCATTCGCAGTAAATCTTAATAACATGCTCGTGGAAGCTCGGAAGCTATTTCCTGGAATAGGTATCCAATCTGGATTTCGGACAAAGAATCAAGAGGATGCCATACGTAATAGTCCTGGCGGATTTCCAGCAAGATTGCAAGCACCGGGTCTGTATTCGTTACATGCCGAGGGACTTGCGGCAGATTTGGTATACCCCGAGGCGGTGGGCAGGGGTAGAGATGTGTGTCAGATGAGTGGTTCACGAACAGGAAAACCACTTGAAGCAAACCATGGTCCAAAATCTTATCAGTGGGTTGCCGGAAACGCACATACATATAATATTCTTCTGTATAATCAGCGTTACGAAAAAGAAGGGTTCGCTCCAGGGGAATGTAATCATGTCGAGGCTGTCAATGTTTCTAGTAAACCTCCGTCTCCTGCCGCCCCGGGTGTGAGTGGTGCACGCACCCCACCTGCCGCAGGTCTTGACGCACGTCCTGACCCAACGACAAAGCAACCTGGGCCAGAACTTTCCAAAACAGATCCATACAAAAACCCTTCCCTGTGCAATACCAACCCATACACCCCAGCCTGTGCACAGCTCATGTCTGATTATCAGCACAATAATCGTCCCAACATCAGCAATTCAGGCTCTGGTGGTGGCGGTTCTGATTCAAGCTCGATGATGACCATGATGATGGGAATGATGATGATACAGAGCATGTCGAGTGCGATTTCTAATTCACGCTCCAATACCAACTACGCGCCAGCGCCTGCGTATCAGCCCACCTACGCTCCCCTTCCGCCCTTGCCGGCCACTGTCCAAACACCCGTGCAAACAACTCCTGCGCCAAGCTCGGTTGACACTCTCGTTGCGGGACTCAATGCAACTTCGACTGCGTCTTTCCCCACCTCAAGTGAGCCACCGGTGAGTGCCACCACATCAGCGAGTACTTCGACAGACACCTTTGATGACCTGCCCGTAACAGTGGGACAACCGACCGTTCGACCTGCGGCGATCTCGGCTCTCAATCGCGCCGCCGATTCTATCCAAGTGCTCATTGACCGCATGGCGCGGCTATTAGGGGTGAGGACGCGGTAGGGTGTTGCTGGAGGCGGGGTATAATTTGGGGGATGATTCATCGGACTCAACGTCTGTACGTTTTCGTGCTTGTTTGCGTGATTGTTTTTGGTGTGGGGGTGGGTGACGTATATGGAGCACCCGCCCAGCTCGTACAGCCCCGAGCAGGGGCTGGATCGGAAGCTGTAAGCTGTGAAATGATTGTTAACAACGCACTGTACGACCTCATGTCGGAGAAAGTAATCACCGAAGCTCAATGTGCCGCCTATAAAAGCCTCGACAAAAATTTCAACCAAATTCCGCCTCCATCGAAGGGTGGTGATCCGCGAGGTATTACGGGGCTCAATCCAACATTCGCAGAAAAGCTCAATGAAATGCTCATGGCGGCGAATTCGGAGGGCTACCACATTAGGATTTTTTCAGGATACCGCACAAGCGATGGCACATCAAATCATTCGAGAGGTCTCGCGGCAGATCTTTTGTATCCGGGAATGAGCGGATCAAATAAATGGGTGTGCCAGACAGGCATGCAACGCGCAGGAGGATATCGAGGAGCTGATGGCCCCTCCTCTTATAGATGGGTCTACGACAATTCTAAAAGATTCTCGCTGGCTCTCTTTAATGTTCGTCATGGATTCCTATCGGGAGAATGTAATCACGTCGAGGCCACGTGGGCTCCTTCGGGTGGGCGGAGGGGTACTGGACCATATATATCTACTGGCGACGTAGGTCCGGGAGGAGGCGACGAACCTTATTCTCCGTGGCAGGGCGGCAACAATACGGGAAACAGTGGAAATAGCGGTGGCAACCAAATGATGCAGATGATGGGACTCATGATGATTATGCAGATGGGACAAACACTGACCAGCTCGCTTGCAAACAATAATGCCTACAACACACCCTACGCACAGCCGCCCCCGCTTCCGCCGGTACCACTCCCCCCGCTTCCCGCCACGACGAATCTCGTTCCTATTGCTCCCTCTCCAGCGACTTCGACAATAGACACACTCATCAAGGGATTGCGCGCTTCCACCACATCACTTGAACCTACTTCCTGCACTATGGAGGCACGGCAGTGCCCTGATGGTTCGTGGGTGGGTCGGAGCGGGCCACAATGCGAATTTTCTCCGTGTCCGATCACAGCAAGCTCGAGCTTGGGACAAGTGCAGTCTGCTTGTGCCACAGATATGCGTCGATGCGCCGACGGAAATCTAGTGGGGCGAGTTGGTGCCAATTGTACGTTTGCAGAATGTGGGAGCGGCTCGATTGTAGGCGGGCCTTCTATGGAGGAAGAAGCCCAAAATACATCCGGAGCGCCCGATGCGTTGACGATTTCGAGTGCTCCGCGCAATACTTCGGGTCAAACACTCTCGAGGCTCGACAGACTCGTCGACCGTCTATACCGCACCACTACATCATTTATCAATGCGGCGCGGCGCGTATTTGGTATCCAGAACTAGAACATGTTGGGAAGCCTCACACAAAACATAGCCCGTAGGTCGAGTACGTGCTATAGTTGTCCCGCAAATGGGTTTTACTAAATACACAACACAAGCAGAGAAAGAACGCGTACGCATGAACGATGCCATACGCGCGCGAGAAGTGCGGGTAATAGGAGCCGAGGGAGAAAATCTGGGAGTACTTCCTATTGCCGAAGCGCTGGCGAAGGCACGCGAAGCTGGACTTGATCTCATCGAGGTATCGGGACAAGCCATTCCCCCCGTCTGCCGCATTACCGACTACGGCAAGTTTAAATACGAGCAGAAGAAGAAAGAGAAGGCCGTCAAGGCGCGGTCGGTCGGGATAACGGAGACAAAAGAAGCGCAGGTCAAAATAGGCACGTCAGAACACGACATGCAGATAAAGGCTGGCAAGATATCGGAATGGCTTGTGGAAGGTCACCGCGTCAAAATCGACCTCTTTTTGTGGGGCCGATACAAATATATGGAATTTGCGTTCCTCAAGGAGCGACTTGAGCGTTTCCTTGCAATAATCAAAGAATCGTATAAAATCGCAGACGAGATCAGGAAGAGTCCTAAGGGTCTCTCGATCGTCATTGAGCGGGATTCCTCCAAAAAAGCCTCTTCTATCAAGGCTCCGAAGGTACCTACTCCCCCTCTACTCGCCTCTACGGAAACAGAAAAACATCATGAAATCAAATAAATCATTTTTGAAACGCTTACGTGTTACCAAGCGAGGTAAAATCGTCTCGCGAGCACCCGGGCAAAATCATTTCAATGCAAAAGAAAGCGGGTCGGCGCGACGTCGCCACAAGCGCGCAGGCTCATTCCACGCGTTCATGTCGGCGTCCGATAAAGGCCGTTTTCTCCCCCGAACATCATAAATTGATATGGCACGCGTAAAAAGAGGTACGACGAGTTTGAAGCGCCGAAAAAATATATTGGCGCAAACAAAAGGCTATCGATTTGGCCGTTCGACAAAGACGCGCATGGCAAAAGACGCGATTTTTCACGCAGGCGCGAGCGCCTTTCGTGATCGCAAAACAAAAAAACGCCTCGCACGAAATACTTGGGCACTTCGCATCAACGCAGTCGCGCGCGAAAATGGTTTTTCGTACTCCACACTTATCGGCGCCTTAAAAAAGAAAGGTTCACAACTCGACAGAAAGTCTCTCGCAGGACTCGCAAAAGACCACCCCGAAATTTTTGCTCGATTGGCAGATCAACTCAAAGGATAACCTCGGCCCCTTTTGCACCAGCATTCCATCCGGTATCACGCGGGTGGTTGTACATGAGCATCGTCTCCTCGCGCTCCTTCATGACCATGGCGACGAGTTGCTCCACGAGTGCTTTGGGATCGGATTCAAAAATGATACGTGGGTTGGGGCGATGTGCCGCCTGAATCATCTGCTGGAGAATCTCGTCTGTTTTCCACGTACCCTCAAGAATGCCGATGCACCGACGATCTTCAAACGCAACTGAAAATTCATTGAATGTACCAATGCGTCCACATCCAATAACGAGCGCGTCCGACGATCGTACAAAGAGGAGATCACGGCCCGAATACCCAAATCCGGTGTACACCACGACATCCATGTATTCGAGCGGAAGCTTGTACATTTCGACATGCTCTCGCTCGGTGGCAGCGGGAGAAAAACCGATTGAAAATCCACATTCATCCTTGGCCCCCATGGCCGCATACATAGGAAAACCCGTGGTGGCACCGGTCGTTATGATAGCTCCCTGCTTGGCAATCTCGCGACCGAGCTCTTTTGCTTTTTCAAATGCGTCGAGCCCGCAGTAACCTGTTTCGGCCGCTCCCGAAACACCGATTTTGACGACACCGTAGCCATTGGGCAGACGGCAGAAATTTTGCGGTACTGCTGTGTGCTCGGGTGGAATATTTTTGTGTGCCATTGGTCTGCAGTATATCACCTTGTGCCAAACATCCGCCGTGCGGCGGGTGTTTGGCGCGGCAGGCACGGTTTAGCCTGGAGGTTTCCAGGTGGGTTTCCGCAACAATCATACCGATGGCATGAAGTAATGTGAGAATCCCTGAAGTAAACCAGAGGTTTTCGTACCAGCCGCTCGTGCCAGTATAACAAATATTTAGAGCATGTTTGAAAACCAAGATGCGCACGAAGCGGGATGCTTTTCCGCCTCGAAAACTCGCTTTGCTCAAACAGTTCTCGTCGAAAAAGCATCCCGCTTCGTGGGGTTTTCAAACATGCTCTAGAAAACACTATTCCAAAATACCGTCGAGATTTACGTCGTAGAGGATTTGCTCGCTCACGAGCCGATATTCTGTCATTTCGCTCTCTGCAAACCAGATAGCAATCTCGCGCCTCGCCTCTTCTGCCGATTCGGAGCAGTGGATTAGATTGCGCACCGCGCGATCATCCACAGCAGAAATGTTGTATGAATCAATCGTAAGGTCACCGCGGATAGTGCCCACATCCGAGGTCGAAGGCTCGGTGTCGCCCGTCAGCTTCTTGACCACAGCCGCCGCCTGATTCCCCTCCCATACCATCATGAGCACGGGCCCGCAGGTCATAAACTTGACGAGTTGGCGGATGATGTCTTTGCCGTATTCAATCGGCTCTTTATTGACGGCAAGATTGTTGGCTTTTTTGTCTTCGGCGATCTTAGTCCCCTTTTTCAAGAACCACGCGTCGTCTTTGTTGTAATGTTCCCAGAATTTCTTTTCATCCGCGACACCAAATCGCATTCCCACGAGCTTGAGCCCTGTGCGCTCATAGCGCTTGATTATTTCTCCGATAAGCCCACGCTGTACACCGTCGGGTTTGATAATGACAAACGTGCGCTCTTCTTTGGGGTGTTCCATATTATTTTGCAAGTGCGCCTACCCTTCGTTCGAGGACTACGATGCGTTTCCCATGATCAAAAATAATTTCTGCATCTTTGTCCACTGCTTTGATAACTGGCTTGATGCCATCGAGAATCTCATCCTTCACACGTTCAAGATCGTTTTTTGTGGCGTAACTCCGCAAGTCATCTTTTGTTGCCATGCGACTATTAATACTCTCGACTGCTTCCTGAAGATCCTCCTTTGTTGCCATCCTATCATCCATATCGAGAAGCACCTCCATGATTTTCTCATTAGTAATTCCGCGCTTAATACTCTTTTCTGCCATGCGAGCAATCATACCACCCGCACAAAACCCACGCCAATCTACCCACTAGTAACCCGCAAATACGAGTAATGAGAATTATTTCAAATATTGAATCTCCATCTCTTTCAATCGGTCACCTGCACGTGCCCAAATGAGCAAAGCCTCTCGTAGTCTATCGGCTACAACTACGGTATTTGCGCCCTCCTTACTGTAAGTCGGGGATGACCTCCCTATAAATCCTAATTTTTCAATTCCCATTGCGACTTCCAATTTATCGACATATTCACGATATATTCTGTAATGATTGTCAAAAGCTCGGTGCCCCTCTATATAGACGGACTCAACTTTGGCAATTTCTGTTTCGTATAGCCTCCTCACGTCCTCACTCCCCCGATCTCTTGCTTCTCTCATAATCTTACCTAAGACACCCTGGATGTTATCCCGAGAAACTTTCATAGACTCATTTATAGCCACGAAGTCCCCTCCAAATATACGGGCATGAAGAACGTCTTTCAAATTCGAAGGAATATCTCCGCCTCGTTTTTCGGCATCAGAGAACGCTTGTCTATGCATTGCATCTATCTGTTCGGCTGATGGGATCTTCTCCGCCTGCTTCTCTATTTTTTGCTCTGCGGCTTCGGCATTTCCACCAGAAGTGCCTATCCCCGTAGCCGCCAAAGCTCCCCCTGCTAACGCTCTCTTCAAAAAACCTCTCCTCGTTGGTTCCTCTTTCATACCAACGATCGTAGCACCCCCCCCCTCGATTACACAATCACTCAAACGGTGTACGGGGATATCCGCAGAAGCGCCGAAAACTATTTTCTGCTCGTAATCACTAATTTTGACTACGTCAACTTTTTATACCTCGTTGTTCTACCAAGCCCGATACGCTCCACTTTTTTGAGTCGGAGGAGATTATTGACCGCTTGATTGACTGTACGCCTCGCGACATTCGTAGCTTTTGAAATTTCTCCTGGCGTTGCCGAGTCAACAGTCTGCAAGTATGTCCAGATTGCTAATTGTTTTGGCGACAGGATTTTTTCTATATTTTCTTTGGAAAGAAGCTCGACTGCGATTTGTGCCTGCTCCAAAAGAATACCAAAAAAGAATTCAAGCCATGGCATGATGTCCTCGTGTTCGGTCTTGAAAGTCTTTTGACTGCGACGCAAAGCAACGTAGTAATCCGGTTTGTTATCTTCCACCAATTTCTCGTGAGAGACATACGGAGAGTACAAATACCCCTCTTTGAGTAGGAGAAGATTGGTGAGCACGCGCGAAAGGCGGCCGTTGCCATCTTGGAATGGGTGGATATTGAGAAACTCCACGAGGAAGTTGCCGATCACGATAAGCGGATGGTATTTTTTATCCAAGAGAGCTTTCTGCGTCCATTCAACTGCTTCTTGTATTTCTTTCGGTGTGAGCCATGCCGGTGTGGTATCAAAAAGCACAGCGACCGACTCACCAGTCTCGTTCACCATATGCACCTTGTTTTCCTGTTTTTTGTAGTCTCCACGATGCCCTTGATCTTTCTCTACATATTTAAGGAGCTCCTGATGAAAGTGCTTTATAGAGCTCTCCGAAAAAATAAGAGCTTTCCACGAATCAAGTACGTTTTCCAAAAGCTCATAATATCCCTGTACTTCTTGTTTGTCCCGATCAGCAAACTTCTGGATGCCGATTCCACGCATCATTTTCTCGATATCTTCATCCGAAAGCTTGGCCCCCTCTATACGAGTGGATGCGCCGGTAGAAGTAATCAAAGTTGACCGTTTAAGACGGCCTAAAACTTGAGGCGAAAGCTGTGCTCCGGCTATCCACCGCCCCTTAAGTTCGTCTATTTGGCTCAACTTGGCATAGATTTCAGGAGGGAGGGTCTCCAATCTTACGTTCAAACGACTTTTTTGAGCGGCTTGTTCATCCATAGGTGTATAATCTTACATTTCAACTATAGAAGATTATGCACGATTAATCAAGAGCTTTTTCACCGATACAGCGACTCGGGCATTTCGGGGGGAAGGGGGGCGGGTCTTGTGCCATACGCGGCGTCGAATTTGCGGCGTGTTTCGGCCTCCACCTCTTCCCTATCTTTGCCATACGTGCGATACGAGAGTTTCTTCATTGGATCGACGCGGGAATAATCGAACGCGGGGAGATTCTGCGTCTCGATGGTAAAGGGGCGTGCGGGTACGCCATTTACCAAAAGCGAGAGGACGGCGTTGCGATTGGGAAGATTTTCCAAATCTTGCGCGGTGAATACCGGTGCAAATTGTTTCTCAAGAAATTCCGCGTCCGTGGTACCGATACGGAATGAAGCTTTTGTCCCCACGTTGCCGATAACGGCGTCGCGAATGTCGTCCTCCAATTGAGCGATGAATTGGTGCGCGATGGTGAGCGAGAGTTTGTATTTACGGGCTTCGGATAAGATGGTCGCGATCGAGGGCGTAGCGAAGTTCTGGAATTCATCTATGTAAAGATAGAAGACGGGCAGAAGATCGCCGCGCGTGTCGACGCGCGAGAATGCGGCCTGCAAAAACTGGGAAACGAGGATGAGACCGAGAAGTGCGGTATTGCGATCGCCCAAACGGCCCTTCGAAAGATTGGCGAGAAAGATTTTCTTGCTGTCCATAATCTGACGGAAATCGAAAGCCGATTTTTCTTGGCTAACAATTGGACGCATGATGTCGTTGGTAAGAAACACGTCGAATTTGCTCGTGATGTATGGTGCGACGTTTTCAAGCGATGGGTCGCCCTGCGCTTGCTCGGCGATTTTGCGCCAGAATTGGACGATAATGGGATTTTTGCAGTGCGAGAGCTTGAGGTTGCGGAATTGCGGATCAGCAAAAACGCGTGGGATTTCAACAAACGTGCTTCCCGTATCCGGATCTTCGACGACGAGTTGTACGGCGTTGCGATAATATTGCTCAAACATCGGGCCAAATGCTTCTGGCACATCGGCGTAGAGCTTGCGGAAAATGCCGTAGACTTCGTCGACGACAAACGTTTTCATTTCGGGTTTCGAGCGATCGTATTCGAGCATATTGAGTCCCATCGGCCGCGCCGTGTAGGCAGGATCAAAATAAATAACGTCGCCCGCGCGTTCGGGAGGAACCGCCGCGAGCACGTCTTCGATGTCGTTGCCGTGCGGATCGATAAATGCGACGCCTTCGCCATTTTTGATATCTTGAATAATCATGTTTTTGATGAGCCCTGTCTTTCCCGTACCTGTCTGTCCTATTACGTAGCAATGCCGCATACGATCGGGCGGGGTGAAATGCACTGCGGTCTCGTCGGCGCCGTAGCGATTGATTCCGAGCGTAATGCCTTCTCCTGCGATCTCGACCGGTGCGGGTGCTTGTTTGGCAAAACTGCGCTTGAGTTCGCGCGATGTCGTAACGCGTTCGGCCGTGAAGTGAAAAATCGACGTAATTTCCCCAAGAGAGAGCGGCATTGATATCGAGTCGTCAAATTCTCGAAAGGTAAACGCGCGCAAAAACGCGCTGATACCCCACGAACCGACGCGCTTAAACTCAATACTGTTGGCGCGCGAATTGTCGTATTGCGAAAACGGCGCTTCAAGATTATCGAGAAGTTCATGTGCGCGGACATCTGTCTGTGCCGAAGCAACGATTCGTATCGATACGGGAACAACGCGGGTTTTTATTTTGCGCGTAATCTCTTCGGTCGAGACTTGATCGGCAGTACGGCGAAACTGTTGTTCTGTTTCTTTTTTGACCTCTTCAGGCATGAAAATGTTGTGCGCCGCTTGCCGAAAGGATTCTCCGACCTCTGTTTGAGCAACCTTGAGCGCTTTTTCGAGCGGCTTTCCTTTTTCGAGTTCACGCAACATGCGTTTGTAGTGATTGTTGTATCGATCACCGTATGATGAAACAGTTAATTGAATAGCGGCCCCTTCCCCATATTTTGCAATCTTGGCAAAGGCCGCAAGAAGCACGTTCATCGGATCATGCTCAAACATATCCGGCGTCTTGATGGGAAAAACAGGATGTTTGGTCAGTGTGGCGTAAGCGGCGGCATGTGCTCCTTCCGGATTAAATATGTTGTAGTCGCCACGGCTTTCAGAAATGCGCGCATTCGGGAAAACCGAAGAAATGAGACGCTCTGCCACTGCCCTCTTGACGAATGGGACAGCGAGGTACAGGTATGCTGACTCGCTTCCTTGCGGCACGGCGATCTCGAGAGAAAATCCTTCAGGCGAATCCACGAGGCCCACGAGCCCTGCATATAATTGCTCGGATGACGAGAGGAGTTGTTCGAGTTTGTACTGCCCCTTGTCGGTGTCTATCTCCCCGTGTGCTTGCGGTTGAATTTCAAAAAGTACCGTACGAAGGGCACGTTGAATTGTCGCCGAAGGCTCAATGCCGCGATCAGGAAGCCCTTGAGCGACATAGCGCACGAGCGCTCGATGGACGTCATCTTCCAGATGCGGATTTTTGAGACGCGCGGCTACCGAAAGCGCATTTCTAATTCCGCGCGTTTGCACTATTTTCAATATTTCTTCGACTTGCGTGTCATGCGTTTCGGGTTCGAGTTTTAATACATGGTGAATGATGTCGTGTTCGGCCATGACGATGGTCTCATGCAAGATCATCGACGCTGGAACATGCGCGTATTCAACGACCTCGCGCTTCGCCACTCGATCGCGCTCGAACTGATTTTTTGGCAACTCCAATTCGCGTTCTTTCTCGGCGACGCGCTCGCGCAAATAGGCGAGCTCTTCGTGCGCCGATGTAAATTTTTCAGGTGTTCCCACCTTTATTCTTTCCGCAGCTCTGACCGGAGGCATGGGCGGATTATATCGCACTAATTACAGAGATCTTGCACCAATGTCATGGCGGAAGTGCATGCCGTCGAAATGAATTTTACCGACAGCCTCATACGCACGATCGAGCGCTTGCTTTAGGGTATCGCCAATGGCGGAAACACCGAGCACGCGGCCGCCTGCGGTTTTTAAGATGCCGCCATCGAGCGCGGTCGCCATGTTGAATACAACGACACCCTCTACCCTGTTTGCTTCTTCAACTCCCGCAATCACGACTCCTTTTTCCGATGTCTCGGGGTATCCGCGCGAAGATATCGTTATGCAACACGCGAATCCCGAATTCCATTCGAGCGTTTGGCCAGCAAGAGTACCGTCCGCTGATGCTGAGAGAATATCCAGAATGTCGGATTTCATGAGCCGCATATACACTTCGCATTCCGGATCCCCAAATCGAGCGTTGTATTCGAGGACTCTTGGACCTTTCGAGGACATTATGAGACCTGGATACAAGATGCCCGAAAACTCCACTCCTCTCGCGGCAAGTGCGTCAAACGTGGGCCGTACGACAGAATTTTCTATATCTTTCATGTGTGCGGCAGAAACCCACGTAAGTGGCCCGACGACACCCATACCACCGGTGTTTTTCCCCTCGTCGTTGTCAAAAACGCGTTTGTGATCTTGAGACGGTGGAAACATGAGATACGTCGTACCATCTGATATCGCATGGATAGATATTTCGGGACCGTCTAAAAACTCCTCAACGACAACCTCGTTGCCCGAATCGCCAAACATTCGATCGACCATTATGTCTTTGAGTGCACTCTCCGCATCCCCCATGTTCATGCACACATACACTCCCTTGCCGAGTGCCAACCCGCTCGCCTTCACCACGATGGGCACGCCCTTTTCGTGCACATACGTGAGCGCTTTCTCGTATTCTGTAAAAATGCCGAATTCTGCAGTCGGGACTCCCGCATCGCGCATCAATTGTTTTGCAAACGATTTCGAACTCTCAATCTGCGCCGCCGCTTTGGTGGGACCCCAGATGCGCAAACCGCGCGCTTTGAAAATGTCGATAATTCCCTCGCCGAGCGGATCATCGGGCCCGACAATAGTAAGTCCTATTTTTTTCTCCTGTGCAAAATCTGCCAATCTTTCAAATTCCATTACGCCAATCGGTATGTTTTCACCGAGTGCACTCGTGCCAGCATTTCCCGGTGCAATGTAGAGCTTGCCCAATCGAGACGATTGCTTCAACTTCCAAGCAAGCGCATGCTCTCTCCCCCCGCTTCCTATCAAGAGCACGTCACGCATGATCTTCAATATACCGCATCGCGTCTTCCGGCGTATCGGCAAAATTGACGTAATTAGACATCTCTCTGGGCAAGAAGCCATCTTTTTCCATACGCGCAAGTTGTGTCAAAAATCCATCATAAAATCGATCGGTATTCAAAAAAACAATCGGCTTATTGTGTGCATCTTGTTTTTTGAGCTCAAGCGCTTCTGTCATTTCATCGAGCGTGCCAAGACCTCCGGGCAACACGAGAATGGCGTCCGATTTTTCGAGTAGTATCTTCTTTCGCTCTGTGAGTGTCGGTGCAACGATCATTTCATCTGCATTTTTTCGTGCATCGTGTTTGAAAGTTTCTACAGAAATCCCCATAATTTTTCCACCCGCAGATTGCGTGGCGTCGGCGATCACTTTCATCGTTCCTGTATTTGATCCTCCCCACACGAGCGCATGCCCTTTTTTGCCTATCAAAGTCGCAAACTCTCGCGCTGCATCTTGGTATATTGGTGCCACGTTTTGGGCCGAACAAAAAACGCAGATATTCATGCGCACATTGTATCCTATTCTCTCGTGAGGACTTCCGGTCCGTTCGCGGTAACGATAATAGTGTTCTCCACGTGCGCACTGCGTGAACCATCTTTTGTGCGATACGAATGACCATCCGTGTCGACAAAAAGCTGACCCGAACCGAGCGTCATCATCGGTTCGATGGCAATCACGAGCCCCTCTACTATTTTTTGTCCGGTCTTTGGTTTACCAAAATTAGGTATGCGCGGATCTTCGTGGAGCGCTCGTCCCACACCATGGCCACAAAGATTTTTGGGATAGCCAAATCCGTATTTGTCAGCGATTTGTTCAATCGCCCAGCCGATATCCCCAATCGTATTGCCCACGCGTGCCGCCTCGATACCTACCTGCGCCGCTTCACGTGTGCCTTTTACCAATCGCTCATCGTCAGCGTTCAGCGCCGTACCCGCAATCATAGTGCGCGCGCAATCAGAATAAAATCCTTTGTGGACAATGCCAAAGTCGAGCGAGACCACATCCCCTTCTGCAAACACGGCACCATTCTGCCCTGCGGGAGAATGCACGATGACGTCATTGACCGAGCAACACAGACCCGATTCATACGGCGCCTCATCTTTGCCGCTGGCATAGCCATAAAACGCGAGCGTGTCGCCATCTTTTTCTACCATGTTGCGCGCTTTCATCTCGAGATCATACGAAGTAGCTCCCGGTACAACCATTTCCGAAAGAAGTCGCAAGTGCCGTGCCGTTCGTCGTCCTCCCTCGCGAAGCGCCGCAATGTCTTCTTTTTTTGTAGCAATCATGAGAGCTTGAGGGCACCCAAAATATTTTTGTGAATTGTGTCAACATCTGGTTCACCATCTATCTCGTGAACAGTCCATCCGCACGCTCTCAGTTCTTCGATAGCCGGAACAACGTGCTCTTGATACCACGCAAAACGACTCTCGATCGCTTCGTCTTGTGCATCGTCAAATCGGCCACGTGCCACGAGCCTTTTTTTGGCACTGTCTTTCGTGAGCGTGAGAACGACAGCGCTCAGCTCATTTCTACCGAACATGCGCATCATGTCGTTGGCCGCACGCGATTGATCGGGGCGACGGCATGTACCTTCGAGAATCACGTGTTGCGTTCCGTCAAATGTTTCGTTCACAGCTTTTGTCATCAGATAAATGGGCATAAAAGAAGGTACGAGGCCTCCTGCTTTTATAATGTCGCCAATATGCACCGAAGTCGGTGTATTCGTCTGCATAAATTCGCGCAAGAGATCGCCCATGCCGGGCTTTACGATGCCGCGAGAACTATCGGTATCTTTGAGGTACTTCTCGAGCATATCTACTTGCGTGCCCTTGCCACTGCCTGAAATACCGAAGAATGCGACCGTGATGGAATCCATATTATGCAAGATTATAGCCCTCTTTTTCTAAAATCGCCACGATCTCGTCAACGCTCGTATCAAGAGCTCCGTCAGGATTTATCACTCGATAATCATATTGCGGAGCATGGGCGCGCAACTCTTCTTCGGTGATGCTCATTCGTGCGGTGATCTCGTCCTCACTCCATTCAGGATTGCGGACGTGCAGACGTGCGCGAAATTGTTCGACCGATTCAGGCAAGATAAAAATGGTCGTCGCGCCATAACGCTCCTTAAGAAGGCGTGCGCCTTCGATATCGACTTGCGCAAACACCGCCGCGTGCGATTTTATTTTCTGATCGAGATCGGGCAAATAAATGCCGTAATAGGTATTGAGCGAAGGTACGAAGCGATGTTCGGGAATATTTCCCCGCGACATTTCCTGATCAAAATGCTTTTGCGAAAAGAAATAGTAGTCGACACCATCGATCTCACCCGGGCGCGGGCGACGTGTGGTCGCCGTAACAAGCCGCGTACATCGCGGAAACCGTGACAGAAGCTCAGTGATGATGGCGTTTTTACCACTTCCCGAGGGCCCGGCGATGACAACAACATTGTGCTGGTCTACCATGCCGTATTCTAAAATCAAAACTTAATATTCCCTAATCGATGTTTGTGCATCAATCTTTTTTACAACATCCAAGACGACCGATACGACGATGAGGAGCGCGGTACCACCAATAGTAATCGCGGTTATTCCCGTGATGCCTTGAAGAATGAGCGGGAGAACGGCCAAAGAACCTAAAAAGAGTGCGCCGACAAGAGTAATGCGCGTGATGATGTTGCCGAGATATTCAGCGGTAGTCGGGCCCGGACGCACACCGGGGATAAAGGCTCCGTTTTTCTGAAGATTTTTTGATACCTGATTTGGTTCAAACGTGATCGCGGTATAGAAATACGTAAACACAACGACAAAAAAGAAATAGAGCGCGCCGTACACCCATTGATTTGCCAAAGCACCCACGACAAAAGATGCCGATGTTGCCACGATTGCAATAGCGCTTTTCGAGAGGAAGGTTGCAATCATCTGCGGAAAGAGAAGAATTGAGAGTGCAAAGATAATCGGAATAACGCCCGCTTGATTGACGCGCAGAGGCAGGTACGTGGACACGCCACCCATGACTTTCATACCACGAACGCGACGCGCGTATGTTACCGGAATTGGACGTTCTGCCTCGGTAATAAAGACAACGCCCGCCATAATGAACAGTGCGGCGGCGGCAAAACCCACGTACGCGGGCAACTGTGTTATGTCGAATGTGAATATGAATTGGGACAAACTACTCGGAATACTCGAGACAATGCCCGCGAAAATTATGAGGGAAACACCGTTGCCCACACCGAATTCAGAGATGAGTTCACCGATCCACATAAGGAGTACCGAACCTGCCGCTATGATACATACGTTTGTGAACATTTGTAAAAATGTGATGGAAGTAATCGAACCATTCTGTTGCAACAAAAAGAGGAAACTAAATGCCTGGATGAACGCGAGTGGCACCGAGAGGTAACGAGAATACTGCATGAAGCGTTGGCGACCTGCATCGCCTTCTTCTTGGTACATTTCTTTGAGGCGCGGTATGAGAATCGTCATCAACTGCATGACGATGGACGCCGTGATGAATGGGCCAACTCCCAACATCATAATAGAAACGGACGAGAATCCGCCTCCCGAGAACACGTCGAGGAGTCCGACCAATGGAGTCTTAGCCAAAAAACCCTGCAGTGCCGCTTCGTCGACGCCCGGGATCGGAATAACGGCAAGGAAACGAAACACCACGAGTGCGGCGAGTACAAAAAGAATACGTGTGCGGAGCTGTTCATCTTCAAGGACGACCCTCATTTTTTGTACAAATTTGTCCCACATACTTATTTAGGCGTTTTTTGCCCGAGGAGTAGCCTTAGCATCTTGTAACGTACTGGGGACTGCAAGCGGAATGATGGTTCCGCCTGCTTTTTCTACCGCGGTGCGCGCAGATTCGGAAATAACGATACCCTTCACGGTAAACTTTTTTGTCACTTCACCACCCACAATCTTCGCCGATGTGTCTTTTCTCCCGATCAGCCCGCTCTCACGCAAAAGCATAGGGGTTACTTCGGTACCGTATTCAAATATCGCATCAATCCTAGCAAGCGATACCGTTGTAGGGCGCACTCTTGCGGCGTTGACTGAACGAGCGCGGTTTTTGCCATATCCGCGGCGCTTGGGCAGTTTCTTTATGATATCGCGCAGTTCGGGGCGCACCTTGTGTCCTGCGCGCGCTGTTTGTCCTTTGCCACCGCGTCCTGACGTCTTGCCGCGCGTCGAAGATTGACCACGACCAACGCGTCGATATGCTCGTTTCCCTACCCGCTGTAATTCATGAAGAGACATATATTATGTATTTATTATTTTGAAAGACTTTTGAGTGCGTCGATAGCGGCACGAGCATTATTGAGAGGATTTTTGCTTCGCGAGAGCAGTTTTGCGGTAACATCAGAAACACCGGCAAGCTCGAGAACTGTACGCACCGATGAACCCGCTACCAGTCCGCGCCCGGGACTCGGCCGAATTTCTACGACCGATGCGCAATATTTGGCATGCACGTCGCGTGCGATCGAATGATTTTTCGTGAGCACGATGGTGATCATTGAACGCTTGGCCGAGCGCATTGCTTTGTCGATAGCGAGTTGTGTGTCTGCCGCCTTGCCTAAGCCCACTCCCACTCTCCCCTGTTTGTCGCCGAGTACGATACCTACGGAAAAATTAAATCGACGTCCTCCGGCCATGACACGCGCGACACGACGAATACCAATGAGTTTTTGTGCAAATTCGCTTCGACGTTCGTCACCACCGCGGCCCCTTCCGCCACCTCGGCGATCTCCACGTCGATCCCGTTGACCACCGCGAGGAGGTCGGCTCGCGCCCACTGGTGAGCGCGCCGTTTCAGGCGACACTTCTTTTGCATCGGGTGCTGTCACTTCTCCTGTTGTTTCCATGATTGGTTCAGACATAATATTAAAATTGCAGTCCCGCTTTACGCGCGGCATCAGCAAATGCTCGGATGGTACCTGCATACTCAAATCCGCCACGATCAAACACGACGGCTTTGATGCCTTTTTCGCTCGCTTTTTTCGCGAGCGTTGCGGCTGCAAGCTCGGCTCTTTCCCGCGGTGTTTTCGCTGTCTCTTCGATCGAGGAAACTGATGTGATGGTCATGTGTTTTTCATCATCGATCAACTGTGCGAAAACACGTGTGTTGGACTTGTAGATAGAGAGTCGCGGACGCGATGCGGTACCCGCTACTTTGGCGCGAACGCGCTTGTGACGACGCTGTCTTTGTTGTTGTTTGTGTGCAAGTGTCATATATGATTACGCGGTCGCCCCTGCCTTCTTGCCTTGTTTGCGACGGATAACCTCGTCGTCATACCGAATGCCTTTGCCTTTGTACGGTTCGGGCTTCTTGAGTGTGCGAATGTCGGCCGCAAACTGTCCTACTTTTTCTTTGTCCGCGCCCGAAACCGAGACGACGCCTTTTTCGATAGCAATAGAAAGCCCTTCGGGAATGGCGAGAACTACCGGATGTGAAAATCCAAGTGAAAATTTGAGTTGTTTACCCGCCGACTCCACACGATACCCAATACCCTCGACGATTAATTTCTTGACGAACGGATTGTTGACGCCCTGTATCATATTTTTTACATGCGCCGCGTAGGTGCCCCACAGCGCTCGAGCAAGGCGCGTCTTTGTCTTTGGTTCTACCAAAGCCGTACCGTTTGCAATGGTGATGGAAACAGCGGGATGCAGAGCGCGCGTCAGTGTGCCACCTTTGCCTTTTACAGAAAATTCCGACGTCCCGATGGAAATATCGGTGCCCGATGGTATTTGAATTGCTCGTTTGCCTATACGTGACATAAATAATTACCAAATCTCAAAAAGTGCTTCGCCGCCGACTTTTTCTTTCCGCGCTTCCTTGTCGGTCATGATGCCTTGGGGGGTCGAAAGG
>CAYGMC010000013.1:0-4826 GCA_964351105.1 uncultured Candidatus Saccharibacteria bacterium
TGACTTCGTATATCGACTATCGTCATACGATTTGCCAGGGAAATGCTCGAGAAGTTGGATAATTTCTTGGAACACATCAATTTTGAATACGTCGGGAACACCGAGGGCGGCGGCCGCTATCCTTTCCAGTCCTCCACCAAAGTCGACATTGGCTTGCGGCAAGAGTGCAAACGAACCGTCTTCTTTTTTTATGTACTGCATAAAAACAGAGTTGCCAATCTCAAGAAAGCGTCCACAATCGCAATTGGGGTGGCACTCATCGCCAAACTTTTTATCGTGCGGTGTGCCAAAATCATAAAAAACTTCCGAATCGGGACCGCCCGGCTCCCCTGCCGGCATGTTTTCGGGCACACCGGCACGGCTCCACCAGTTTTTCTTTGCCTCGTAATAGAAAATACGGCCGCCGCGCATGCCGAGACGGTAGCCGTCGGCTTCAGAACCTACTTCGACAATACTGGCATCTATGCCCTTTTTGGCAAAAAGTTTTTTCCAAATGTCCGCAGATTCAGTGTCTTGTGGCACGTTGTTTTTCTTATCGCCGATGAAGGTTGTCACGTAGAGATTTTTTGGGTCAATACCTACTTCATCCGTCAAAAATTCAAAAAACCACGGAAGTTGTTTTTCTTTGAAATAATCTCCGAGCGACCAATTGCCGAGCATTTCAAAAAAAGTGGTGTGGCGATTGTCCCCCACTTCTTCAATGTCTTCAGCACGAAAACTTTTTTGGCTATCCACTAGTTTGTTGCCTTTGGGGTGTTCTTGGCCCAAGAGGTACGGCAAAAGTGGTTGCATGCCACTGCCCGTAAAAAGCGTCGTGGGGTCATTGTGTGGCACGATGGGCGCAGAGGGTATCAAAGCATGGCCGTGCTTCTCAAAGAATTTAAAATATTTTGTGCGGATTTCGTTGATCGTCATTTCAGAGAGCGTATCGTGTCTCTTCTATTTGTGCAATAGATAGAAAGGTACTATGCTCACGAAAATGAAATACGATATTCACACATTGAAAAACGGCCTCCGAATCGTTCTTGCCCCGATG
Source organism: uncultured Candidatus Saccharibacteria bacterium (assembly GCA_964351105.1). GTDB lineage: Bacteria > Patescibacteriota > Minisyncoccia > Phycocordibacterales > UBA2100 > UBA10103. Next base: position 1,037 of record CAYGMC010000013.1, read on the forward strand.
CCCGACGCCGCTACCGCGACGGTCGTCGTCATGTCGGGGACTGGCTCGCGCTACGAGAGCGCAAAAGAGAACGGCCTCGCGCACTTTCTGGAGCACATGTTTTTCAAAGGCACCAAGAAGCGGCCGAGTGCGCGCGCTATCAGCGAAGAATTGGACGGTGTGGGAGCTGTGTACAACGCCTTTACCGCAAAAGAACGCACTGCGTATTACGCAAAGGTGAGCAGTCAATATATCGATACTGCACTTGACGTCGTCTCCGACATTTTTCTCAACTCAACATTGCCAGAAAAGGAAATCACCAAAGAGCGCGGTGCAATCATTCAGGAAATCGATATGTACGAGGACATGCCGATGCGCACGGTGGACAACGTGTTTGATGCACTCATCTTTGGCACCGAGCACTCGCTCGGCCGCACCATCCTCGGGCCAAAGGAAAATATCCGCGCGTTTTCACGCGATGACTTTGCAAAGTATCTGAAAAGAAACTATGTGCCTGCAAATACGGTCGTGTGTGTCGCGGGCGCATTTTCATCAGCGAAGGTGCTGGCGAAAATCAAAAAAGAGTTTGGTCGGCTTGAGCCTGCGACGGCACCTCTCCACGATCCTTTTGCAATAGCGCAGACGGCTCCACGTATAGCAATCAAAGAAAAGAAAACCGACCAGACCCAGCTTATGCTCGGCGTCCCCGCATACCCCTATTTGCACAAAGACGAGTACGCGCTTTCTGTGCTCGCCACCATCCTCGGCGGCGGCATGAGCAGTCGCCTCTTCCTCGAAGTGCGCGAAAAGCGCGGCCTTGCCTATTCGGTGCACGCATGGGCCGACAAATACATAGACACGGGCTACTTCGTCGTACAGGCGGGCGTGGAACACGGAAAATTGGAAAAGACAATCCAAACCATTCTCGCGGAATTCAAAAAGATAGAACGCACGAAAGTCTCGGCAGAAGAACTCAAAAAGGCAAAGTCATACATGCGCGGCACCATGACGCTCGCGCTCGAGACGAGCGACGAAATCGCTCAATACACAGCCACATCACTCATCAACATCGGCCGTATCCGCTCGCTCGAAGAAGTAATCAAAGGCATAGATAAAGTAACTGCTGACGACATAGCGCGCGTGGCGAAAGACATCTTCAACACCACTTCTCTCAACCTCGCCATTCTAGGCCCGCACGTTAAAAAAAATAGATTCCTTTCGCTTTTGCGTGCATAGACGAATCGGGGAAGCAGGTATACATTGAGTCCGTCAACATGTATGCATGAAGTCGACGTTATATACAATCGATATGGGACACCTACACTTCGTTTGCTCAGCGATGGTCGACTGGTAACATTCCCCGGCAAAAGTGTCGGCTTTGTCGATGAGGGGAATCTCTTCGATTATTCGGGGAAGTACGTCGGGTGGATCGAGAGTGGCGTAATGCGTGATAGGCACGGCCATACTGTGGGATTTGGTCAAAACCCCCAGGATTTTCCCACACCCTTTTTCCCCTACAGGCAATTTAAACCTTTCCCTGGGTTCGTTGAGTTCGAGCCATTTCGTCCTTTCACTCAGTTCGTTCCATTCAAGCCGTACAAAACCTATGCATGGTCAACACTTGATCCAGTGAGTCTTTTCTTTGTTTAAGTATGAAAAAAGACAAAAACAAACTCACACCTAAAGAACAAAAAACGACTGCGGCTTTTAAACTGATGTCTACGCGTATTGAAATACTAGAAAAGTCGCTCAAAATTACTCAGGATGAATTAGAAGTCTATCGTGGAAAGTACCACGCGGTAGACAAAGACAATACTTTTCTTGCGGGAAAAAATCAAACACTCGCGCTTCATGAGATATTAAAATTTCTCAGTTCGGGGATAATCGGCGCTATTGGAGTGAACATGTTAAGCAGTGGCAATTACATCTATGGCACTGTAGTCCTTTTAGGCGCCGTGGTGCTTTATTCAGCGATTGTTTGGTTCGATCGAAAATAATACATCGACCTTTGAGATTGTAAATGAACAAAGTAGCGCACAGTCTTATAGTCCCATATACTTACTACCATGGAATCACCGGAAAAGAAGCGTGGATTTTCGCTTCTCGATCAAGCAAAAACTTTAGAAGAGTTGTCTGGAGCAAAAGTGGAGATTGATCCAGGTGTTTTTGAGAAACATTCGTACGTCATACAATTTAATTTTAATGGTGCCGAGGTTGGCGTGGTTGCGTCTCTCGACACGAGCAAGAGAGAACTACTCATCAACGGTATTACAGTAGATGAGGAAACGGCAGAGCGAGGGAAGGGTCTTGGAGCCAAGACGGTACAGGCACTTATCTCGCTTGCTCGGCAAAATAATTTATCCGTTTTTGCAACAAAAGTATTTGCGGTCGCTCAGGGTTTTTGGGAAAGACAAGGATTTGTGCGGTGTGCTGAACCTAACCCAAATAATACTTTTGAGTACCGCGAATGAACTGTTTAAGTCCACTCAATCGGCTTTTTGCCATGCGCGGAGAGGTATTCGTTGGTTTTGCTGAATGGTTTGGAGCCGAAGAAGCCGCTGAAGATCTATCCTTCTTTGCGTTTCAACTCTATCTCGGCTTTTTGAAAATCAAACTTAACCACAAAATGCTCGAAAAAACCTCTCTGCCCCACCACTCCATAATTAAATCCACCGGCAACATTCCGTAAAAAACCAGCCTTGATGTTGTATGGCCAACCACCAACTTCAATTTCGACATCGTGTAGATAATACGAAGCTGACTGACCAGCGATACCGCCGACGGACTGTCTTTCGCCACCTTCGACATTGAGGCCGAGAATATCTCCAATTCCACCGTCAAAAATACAAATATCGGCACCTGAATCCACGAGCACCTCGTAACTGACCGAGTGACCGCCACTCTGTATTTTTATTGGAATTACTGGACGGAGAATGTTGCCGTAACGTTTGTACTTGAATTTCATAGTCCCGAACCAACATACGCTGTCAGCTCTTCAGGCATGTGCGTCAAAATAGGATCTTCGTGACCTGCTTTACGAGCTTTATTGTAGACCTCTTTCGCGCTACTCGCGGAGGCAAGAACTGTCTGCTCATCGTGCGCCAAAGCGACCCACATCCCCCTATATTTTTGCTGCATTTTTGTCCAATCTATAGACATATTTAACTAATATAACACAAAGAGAAAAACCTTCCTACACCCACTCAATCAGCTTTTTGTTGTGCACGGCGAGGTATTCGTTTGTTCTGCTGAATGGTTTTGAGCCGAAGAAGCCGCTGTGGGCGGAGAATGGTGAGGGGTGGGCGGATTCGATTATTAAATGCTTGGTGCGGTCGATGTGTGCACCTTTGGCTTTGGCATAGTTACCCCAAAGGATAAAGACGAGATTTTCGCGCTTTTCCGAAAGTGTGCGAATGACCGCATCGGTTAATTGCTCCCAGCCCCTGCCCTGATGCGAGCCTGCCGTGCGTGCGCGCACGGTGAGCGTCGCGTTGAGGAGCAAGACGCCTTGCTTGGCCCAATGTTCGAGACTACCACCCTTCTTCGCTAAAGCTTCCCTTCGGCCTGCTGGCCTCAGGACTTCCTCGCTCGACGCTCGGTCGCCCCCTAAGTCACTTTCGAGTTCTTTAATTATATTCTGCAGAGATGGTGGCAAATTCACTCCCCCGTTTACCGCAAAACACAGGCCGTTGGCTTGTCCCGGGCCGTGATACGGATCTTGTCCGAGAATGACAACTTCTACTTTGTCGAACGGACACAGCTCAAACGCGCGGAAGATGTTTTTGGGCGGCGGATACACGATAGCGTGCTG
>CAYGMC010000013.1:4926-20755 GCA_964351105.1 uncultured Candidatus Saccharibacteria bacterium
TATAAAGCACCTTCTGATTTCAAAATTGCCTGCTTGCGAAGCGTGCCACCGCGATTGTATGAGCCGAGGCCACCGTTGGAGTAAATAACGCGATGGCAGGGAATATCACGATTGTAATTTGAGCGCATAATGGCTCCTACTCCTCGCGCGGCCTTCGAGTTCCCCGCTTTTGTCGCGACCTCCTTGTACGTCATTGTTTTTCCTTTTGGAATCTTGCGCACGACATCACGCACTTTTTCTACAAACGCTTTCATACGGTGTTGTTTATATTATGCTATAGCTGATTGTAAACAACACTTATATACCCAAAGATTTTTGACCACCGCTGGATTTATTTGTTTTGTTCGCAAAGGCAATCATCTTTTTTCCCACCACCTCGCGATACGTACAATAATCGCACGCGGGGTCAGCTTCGGGGAGCTCTCCACCGTCGAGTGCTTTCTTTATTGCCAAAAGCGTTCCTTCGACCCACGAATCATCGCCTTCATACGGGACGAGGGTAAGCTCAAATTCGAGGACAGCATCAAAAGCTTTTTTGTCTTTATCTGCATTGGCGTATACCCAATAACTTGTATTGGACACTTTGAATCCGTTTTGCCGAAAGAGCCATTGGTATATCTCAAGCTGTCGTTTGTATCCAATGTGCCATTCTTGGTCGAGTTCTTCGATTTTTCCATCCTTACTTGTCGCTTTGTAGTCGACGATGATGAGTTCGCCATCAGGGCGCACCCATACGTCGTCAACACCTCCACTGATAAGGAGATCTGTTTGTTTGTGTCGAAATTGTACACCGCGCTTCAGTGCATCCCGCCATTCGTCCATGCGCGGGTCATCGAATGGCACGGCATCGAGCTTGTACGCTTCCATCAGTGGGTGCGCTGTTTTGCCCGCCCGATGTGCGTCAAATTCTTTTTTAAGGAGCGCATCAACCGCGCTATTCAGATTGAAAGGATAGCCGGGGGGTCGTGCTGTGCCGAGTTTGTTGTCGATATAAAAGCACCGAGCACACTCCATGTACAAACTAATCTTGGAGCGCGAGAGCCGCCAATTTTTTCCGCCGTAATTCCAATTCGGGTTTCGATCTGGCTTGTAATATCCACTCATCCCTTGAGTATATCACTCTGACCATTATTACGATGTTCGACTTCATTAAACCAATGTTTGAAACGATCTTCGACGTACCACACGCCAGTGAGCATGATGAGCGCTAGAACGGTCGTGAAAAAAGCGATACTGTAGAGGCCAAAACCTGTTGCGATACCCAGCGCCGCAGCAATCCAAAGTCCTGCGGCAGTTGTTGCACCATGCAAGGAATCACGATGAAAAATGATGAGTCCCCCACCCAAAAAACCGATACCCGTGATGACAGCGCTCGCGATGTGCGTGGGATTCAAATTGACTACACCGAGGTAATTGGTATCGACATAACTTCCCACGATTACAAGAAGACACGCCCCGAGACTCACAAGTCCAAACGTGCGCGTTCCCGCGGCTTGATGCGCCAAAATCGCACGTTCGGTACCAATGACAGCACCCAACACCATGGCAAGCATGAGCTTGAGGAACATGACTGTCGAGGAATCAATAAATTGTTCGACTCCGTGCATAGGGGGATTATAGCAGATTTATATGCCGCACAAGCGTTGCGCTTCTTCGACCACCTTGGGTATATTGCTTGGCTTCACCCCGTGTTCTTCGAGAAGATGCGGAGTCTGAATTGCTCTACAAAGCACGATTTTGTGTTCGAGTAGGCGGCGTTTTTCACCTTCGGCGAGCGTGGTAAGCGCGGTCAATGGATGCACTCCTGCTTCCTCTATCATCGCAAGCAGACCATGTTTGGCTGGATAGTCCCACCCGAGCAGTGCAAGATTTGCACACTGCGCGTAGTTGATCGCATTGCGCGTGAAGCGCGTGTTGGTCACTAGCCATCCTTCGTCGACGTGTGACTCCTTATGAGGTGTCATGGCCAAATCTTGATATCGCGCGTGCACATACAGCGCATCTTTTATATCAGTCTTCCCTCCGGGGTCATTATGAAATTTTGCCTCAATACCAATGCGCTTACCATCCTTTTCGGCAAGAACATCAACTTCGTGCGGAGCACAACGTCCCATCAGAGTAACATCGGAACGGACCCGCCATCCATGTCCGCGCAAAACCTCACCTAAAAATTGTTCAAAAGGAAAACCAGACGGCCCCAACGCAAACACGGCGCGCTTCATAGAATAACGCGCGGCAACCGGTGTTTCGTCTTCTTTGCGTAAAATATCAAACGCACGACGATATATCTCTTCGGTAGTCATGTCGTCTTTCACCTCCTGCATGACCTGTGCAAGTATGCGAGCGCGCATGGTAGAAGACGCACCGGCGTGTTCGAGCGACCGTTCGAGTTTTTCCGGTCGGAATTGCTCGCGTTCCCCGTCTGCTTTTTTGATAAATACTTGGGCCATAGTTGTCAACCGTTTCGTATAATAGTAATCGGTATCGGAGCACCATCGAGAGTAGCAATAAACACAACGTCGCGTGTGGCAGTGGTCACACTGTCCCGAAAGTGCCGCGGGGTTTTTTCATTGCGACATTCAACCGATGACTCTCTCCACGTGCTAAAAACAATCTTAAACAGCGTCGAATCGACTTGCTTGATATGCTGAAGAAGCACGTTGCACGTATTGTGTACCTCGACCATTCCTGTGAGATGATGGGTCACGATGCCATTGGTGACTCGGACCGATTCTTGGATAACGGAAGGCTCATATTCGCCTGCCGCATGCGCGAATACCAACTTTCCCACAATGATTAATATACCACCAGCCACAAGTGACGCCGCAAAAGTAAATAATAGAAGACGATGCATCATAGACACGTCTTCATTGTACCCGCACCACGCTTTTCTCCACAGGCTGAACTGTAGACAACGTGTCGTCGGTAGATGAAGCATGACGCACTGCTCGAATAATTCCCCCACCGAGACATATATCGTCTTGATATGCGACCAGCGATTGGCCTGGTGGAAAAATGTGTGGCTCTGGACTTTCAAGTACGTGGCCATGCCGCGTATGTTTGATACGTGCCGCAAACGGAGTCTCGCGATAGCGCGCTTGTACCGCGAGCTCTGTATCGCGCGGCGCATGGTGTATCCAATGCACTTCGGACAACGCCGTGGATCGAGTCTGAGCATCTGCACGCGCACTCGATACGACAATCTCATTTCGTGCGGTATCAATTCTCACTACATAATGCGCCACGCCCGCAATATCCGAACCTTCCACGGTAAAGCCGTGCCGTTCTCCTACCGTATAGAGTGCCGCGCCCTCGTGCTCACCAATCACCTTGCCATGCATGTCGAGCACATTTCCTCGCACTACCGATATATATCGTCGTAGAAAATCCGGCATGGATACATCGCCCACAAAACACAGACCCTGACTGTCGTGTTTTTCTGCGACAGGCAAGCCAAGAGAACGTGCTTTGGCACGAACAGCTTTTTTAACCATGTCGCCAACGGGAAACAATGTACGTGCAAGATCCGCTTGGGTCAGGCGATACAAAAAATATGATTGATCTTTTTCTGTGTCTGCGCCTCGCAGAAGCTGATAATGTGCGCCTTCCTGCCGAATGCGCGCATAATGCCCCGTCGCTATTCTTTCGGCGCCTTGCACACGCGCCCATGCAGAAAATGCCCCAAACTTAATGGCGCGATTGCAGAGTACATCGGGATTTGGTGTGATTCCCGCAGCATAATCCAAAAGCATAGGGTCAACGACATTTTTTTTGTATTCGCTTGAAAGATCGATTTCTCGAAACGGGATGGCGAGCGCCGCACATACGCGCAAGGCATCGAGACGGTCTTCTTTCCAAGTGCATTCAATAAATTCTGGCCGCCATATCTTTATAAACACACCCACTACGTCGTATCCAGCCGCTTTGAGGAGAGCGGCCGAAACCGCCGAATCCACGCCGCCCGAGAGTCCCACAAATACGCGCGCACCCATATTTATCGTCCGAGGTACCGACGCTGGTTTGCCAGTTGTCCCGCATACGTTTTGCTGTAATGTGTTACCCCATTTGAATCAGCCAGATAAAAAAGATACCCCTTGTCGATAGGTGTCGCCGCCGCTTCGATAGCCATGAGCGATGGCGAGCCGATAGGCGTGGGCGGAAGCCCTTTGTGAATGTACGTGTTGTACGGCGTGTCTGTTGCAAGAATTTTTTTGGTAATGGGATCTCCGCGCTTCATTTCGTAGAGTAGTGTCGCATCGGCTTGTAATCGCATGTCAATTTTGAGGCGACGCCACAAAACACCCGCTATAAGACGTCGATCTTCTTTGGTGCGCGCTTCGCGTTCTAATATGGAGGCCATGATGATAAGATCCTCGAGCGGACGACCCGAAACTTGTGTCGTTGTGGCAAGTGATAATATTTGGGTATCAAAATTCTGTCGCATCGTCTGTATGACTATATCGACAGTCGCGTTTGGTAGAAAAAAGTACGTATCAGGAAATAAATAACCCTCGAGTGGATGGGCTTTAGCAATAAAGTCGTCTGCCTTGAAACGTACGAGTTGGCGCGCAAAGAGTCCTGCCATCTCTTTCACTGTCGCACCTTCGGGAATGCGAATGCGATACGGTTCCAATCCATACGCGCCTATGCCAATCGCGCGAGCAACGGCAAACACATCTTCCGGCTGTTTGAATACGTAATCACCTGCATGAAGTTGCTTATGTGTCCCAAATGCGCGAACGACGAGTTGGAAAGTCAGAGAAGATCGAATGACACCGTTTTGCTCAAGGCTCAGTGCTATGTCAGATACGCGTGCACCTTGCTCTACCGTAACGAGCTCGTTGAGCGGAAATGTGTCTGGTGGACGAATGAGAAAGAGAAAAACATATCCAGCAAAAACACCTGAGAGCACAACAACGATGAGCGTTCGCTGATTGGTGTTTTTTTGCCAATGTTCAAAAAAAATTGACGCATAGTAATGTACCATGTCAAATCCTCGCTCAAGCAATTTTGTGAATCTATCCATGACAATCTATTCGGTGGGAAGGTTTGAGGGTGCGGACACCTTTTTTGCCGGAATTCTTTCGACCCCAGGAGTCGATACCGAGCGAGAAATCGGGTGCCAAAGCGTTGCCAATTCTTCATTGGTAAGAACGTTGGTGGGTATAATCCATGGCGAATGATAAAAAAGCCGACGACGATACGCGTCGAGAAAACGACGCACCGCGGTATTCCATCGAATGCCGCGAAAATCTTGCCATGGGTAGTCAAAGGGCGGGTGCCACCTGCGCGGACGAAGGTGGGTCATAAAATTGGGACTGCCGACCGATCGCCACATCCAACGCATACCATTGTAGTAATTGGCATCAACTGCCTTGGTGGATACAATCCATCCACGAAGGCCGACTTCGAATGGATACTTACTCAAATTGCGTTCCATTGATTCTATTTGATAGCCGTGTCGCCATGTGGAAGTGGCACGGGGCGTGCGGCCGAATTTGGCAACCTCTTCGGGCGTATATTCGATGAGTGATTTCTTTCGTACCTCCTCGATTTCTTTTCTGACCATCGTTTGCCATTTCTTTAGGTCATTTGATACTTTGAATATCCCCTGATTGCCGCATTGCCGAATAACTATTTGCGCCCATATTTGGTCTTCGGGTCGTATGCCTCCCATAAATTCTATCGCCTGCGCGAGCGGGTCAATCTTGAACTCTTCTTTGGGATCTTTGTCGAGTTCAAAATCTACGTAGGTGCGGAATGGATACGCGTTGATTTTGTAATTACTTCCCGCCCCATTCGATCCCGATAGTTCCGGCATAAATGTTTCAAGACGCCAGTCAGTACAATACGTATCGTGAATTGATGGGTCGAACTTGAATTTTTGCGCATAATCTTCTACCTCGTGCAATTCGACTTCGGGATAATACGTGTACATGGTCGTTTCGACCGTGTTTTTAAATGTCTTCCATGTCCAAATATAAAAATGCACATCACCGCCAAATGAGGCAAGCTCAAACGACCAATACGGACGTACGCCGCCATTCCACCCACGATTAATCCATGTCGTTTCTCCCGAAGAGAGGAAAAAAGGCACAAAAGCAAGCTCCATGGCACGTGGCGAGCGCGTGATGTCGCGCGGCATCTTGACTTCAAGCAATACCGGTTCTTGTCCGGCAATGTAAAATGATTGTATATACCACACCCATGCTTTGAGTGCCGCATAATAGAGCCCCACGGGAAGCCATATCGGTGCAGTGCCGATTATCCATTCGAGCGCAAAAAGTCCGAGATTGGGAATCTGCATTGAAAGGACCCCGATGAGCCCTACATAGAGCATCCACAACATCATGCCACGCGAGATGCCTTTATCTCCGACGTAGTCTATGAAATTTTGTAAGACAAGTGGATTGAAACCGAGAAATAGCCATTTTTGTGGGTATTTCCCGTACTTTTCTCCAAAACTATGGTCTTCGGCCATGCCGAAATTATAACATTAATTTTTTATGTGTGAGCGAGCGCGTAACGTCCATCGGGAAGACGCGTAAACGTATTGCTTTGCAAATTGACGGCGATGGTAGCCTCTTTTACATACCGCTCGCGCTTGACGCGTTCGATGATATCGGCGCGACTCAGCGGCCCTTCGCGCTCCAAAACTCCTTTGATGACATCGCGAACAACGCCCGGCTGATATCCCCACTCCTTGAGTGCGTAGAGTCCTCGTCCGACGAGAACGAATCGACTGTCCTTTATCAATTCATTGTGCGTCGTCGCAGGGTGAGTTTTGCGACCAAAAAGGCGCTCGATCTCTTTTGCAACCTCAAAAAAGTGCATCGGACTCCCGTGGCGCTTTAGGGTGAGGTAGGCAAAATCGCGCGTATTTTTGATGCGAACATGCGGAGAGTCCATCCGACCCCACTCACCTAGCGGATTTTTGCCAACTCGTTTGGATATGACCAACCAGCGACCAAGAACTTCGGGCGGACGGTTTTTGACCCCTTCCTGCTTCAAGTGTTTTGCAAAGAGCTCGAGGAATTCGTCTTCCGTCATGAGCTTATTCGACTCGAGAGATTCATACACGGCTGTCAATGCTTTTTCCACCTGCTCCGCAAGCTGGTGATCGGTGCACCAGCGCACATTGAAGTCACTGGATTCGCGACGGTCTTTGAAATGCTCCCCCACCGTGAGCAAGAAAACGATGTGATTTCGGTCTTGCTCATTTTTGGCAAGTTCGGAGAGAATACTCTCTTCGGCCACAACGCCTCCTAATACTTGGATTACTCGCTTCAAGTCCTCCCAGCTAGTTTTGTGCGTATCATAGGCATCGGACTCGCGCACCGAGTGAACGGCGTGATTTTCGATCTGGCGGATGCGCTCACGGGTAATCCCGTACTCCTTGCCAATAGCGTCAAGCGTGCGGCGCTCACCCTTGCCGGTGAGGCCAAAGCGGTCAGAGAGAACGCGACGAGAGCGCTCGGGCAAACCCGAAAGAAGCTCCTTGGCGACGTTTTTTGGTTGGAATGAAAGCATGGTGGCAGGTGTACGCTTTTTTGGCGTACCCGTGTTATAACAAACCCTGCTTAAAGTGTCAAATCTGCTCTAAATAAATCCGACGCGCCCACCTGCGGCGTTGGTCTGAACACTACTGCATATCTTATTCCACGGCAGACCAGGCTTACCGTCTACCATGATGCTCATGATGGCGTTGATAACGAGCCACGCTCCGAGAATGATGATAAAACCGATTAATACATTGAGAAAAATACTCTTCGCCGAGGATACTTGTGATGAACTCGCGGGACTTACGAGCATCTTGAAACCGGCCCATGAAAACAAGATGGCCGACAAAAATACCGCGATAAATATCGCCGCGTTCAAAATATTTTGGGCCAATTGTCCGAGATGGCAGATGCTGCAATCTATTCCATCGCACGGCACAATCCTATCCGAAAGTCCTGCTCCATACGCAATGAGAGGAACAAGCGAAAAAAAGGTAGCGAGTGCAAGAATCATCCATTGCTTTTTTGTGAGCACCATGTCAGAGATTGTAGCATGCAAAAAAATGCGGCATACTGTAGCCTTGCGTCGGTACCCAAGTGGTCAAAGGGGACGCGCTGTAAACGCGTTGACTCCGGTCTTCATAGGTTCGAATCCTATCCGGCGCACACATTGCCAAAACCAGAGCATGTCTCTGGTTTTGTGCTTCGTGTAGCGACTGGGAGGATTCGAAAGGAAATTTGCGGGACCCGTTCAGCAGAATGGGTCAAATTTCCAGGGTCGAGAGGAGCTTCGAGCGACGGCGAGAAGCGAGCTCTTGACCGAATCCTATCCGGCGCACACACAAAAATTCTTTGACACCGCGCTCAATACACGTATTCTGCTTTGTAAGGCAACGGACTTGACCGGCCTTGTGATCTTTTACAAGAGAGCATAGGACGGTCTGAGCAAGGAGAACATCGATGCACATCATCGACCGACGTCTAAACCCTGGAGGCAAGAGCCTCCCCAACCGCCAACGCTTACTGCAGCGGGTGAAAGCAGCTGCCCGAAGACAAATCACGAATGGAAACGTTGGAGATGCCGACAAAGGCGGAAATGTCGTGGTGCCAGGGGAGGGTGTGCATGAACCAACTCTGCGCCGTGACCCGAACCCCGAGAAGGGTGTTCGCGATTTGGTATTGCCGGGCAACAAGGAATATATCGTCGGCGACACCATCCCGCGCCCCGAGGGCGGTGGTGGCGGTGGCGGGTCCGAAGGAAGCCCTGACGGAGAGGGCGAGGATGACTTCCGCTTTGCCCTGTCCCGGGACGAATTCATCGAGTTGTTCCTCGAAGATCTGGAACTGCCGGATCTTCTCAAACGACAAGTCGCCAATACCGAAGCCGTAGTCTGGCAACGGGCCGGCTACTCGACTACCGGCTCGCCGGCCAACCTCGCGCTGATGCGCACCGTGCGCAACAGTCTGTCGCGCCGGATCGCATTGCGCCGGCCGAAAGCGGGCGAGCTCGATGCTCTGGAGAAGGAGATTGCCATATCGGATGAAGTTGGTGAGGGACTAGAATGCCGCTGGAAGCTGATGGAAGAGCTCCGCAAGGCGCGCAATCGGCAGTCAATGATCCCCTACTTCGACCCACTGGACGTGCGCTACAACCGCTTCGATCCGCATCCAAAACCGGTGGCGCGGGCGGTGATGTTCTGCCTGATGGATGTGTCCGGTTCGATGACTGAGCACATGAAGGACCTTGCCAAGCGGTTCTACATCCTGTTGTATCTTTTTCTGACCCGTCGCTACAAGAACGTAGAGGTCGTCTTCATCCGCCATACCCATACGGCGGCGGAAGTCGATGAGGAAACCTTCTTCAACAGCCCGGAAACCGGCGGCACTATCGTCTCGACGGCACTGGTGGAAATGCAGCGGGTGGCGGATGAACGTTACCCGCGTGACAGCTGGAACATCTACGCGGCGCAGGCCTCGGACGGAGATAATACCGCGAGCGACAACGCGGTGACAGCGGATTTGCTGACCAATGACATCCTGCCGATGTGCCAGTACTACGCCTTTCTGGAGGTAAGAAACGAGCTTCCGAATGGTGGCAACTCTCATGTCATGAATCGCGAGAGCGATCTCTGGCAAACCTATGGCGGGTTGATAAAAAGCGGCGCGCCGATGGCCATGCGCAGGGTCAGAGAACGCAAGGATATCTATCCGGTCTTTCGCGAGCTGTTCGCGAAGAAAAGCGGCGCGGAGGCGACCGCATGAGGCTGTCTGGCTGATCTTGACACCGCACTGGCTCCACTGCCAGTGCGGAATTTTTTTATACTCCCACCGGCGCTGGTTTTATTCGAGTCCTGACGCCCCGCGTTCGTTCGGGACCTCTGCGAACTTCAAATTTGAAATCGTTGTCTAAGTAATCTACGACCACAGAACCTCCTTCCATCACCCCGCGTGCGACCATCATGTTGGCAACTGATGTCAGGATTTTTGTTTGTATCAAACGTTTGAGCGGACGCGCACCGTACTGCGGATTGTACCCTTCGCGGGCCAAATGCTCGATGGCGGCAGGGGTAAATGTGAGCGTGATGCGCTTTTCAGCCAGTCGCTGTGCGACGATATCCACCTGCATCCGTACAATCTCTTTTACCGCTTCGGGAGAAAGAATGTTGAAGAGAACAATCTCATCAAGACGATTCAAAAACTCCGGGCGGAAAAATTCTTTGAGCGAATCCATAACCTTGCTCTTGGCTTGTTCGTAGCGCTCGTCGTGTGTGGAAAATGCTCCGCTCGAAAAGCCGAGTCCTGACATTTTGTCGATATGCTCTGCCCCGATGTTTGATGTCATGATAATCACACTATTTTTGAAATTGACCACACGGCCTTTTGAATCAGTTAGGCGACCGTTATCGAGAACTTGCAAAAGAATGTTAAACACTTCGGGATGCGCTTTTTCTATCTCGTCAAATAGGATGACCGAATACGGGCGGTGCCGCACGAGCTCCGTCAATCCCCCACCTTCGTCGTGACCCACATAGCCGGGTGGCGAGCCTATCATTTTGGACACCGAGTGTTTTTCCATGTATTCCGACATATCGACGCGGATGAGCGCTTTGTCGCCGTTGAACAAAAATTCGGCAAGCGCACGCGTGAGCTCGGTCTTGCCCACCCCGGTGGGACCAAGAAAGAGAAACGAGCCGACCGGGCGATTGGGGTCAGATATTCCGGCGCGACTTCGCTTGATGGCGTCGGAGACCTTTTGTACTGCCTCGTCTTGCCCGAGGATCTTCTTTTTGAGCTCAATATCCATACGCGAAAGCTTCTCCGCCTCTTCTTCGAGCATTCTCGACACCGGCACACCAGTCCACCGGGCGACCACCCCCGCGATGTCTTCGGCGGTAATCTCTTCTTTGAGAACTCTGCGCTTTTCTTGGAGTTTTTTGAGCCGCCTCGTCGCCGTATCAATATCTCGCTCAAGCGCCGGAATCTTGCCATATCGGATCTCAGCAACCTTGGTAAGATCGCTCTTGGCTTCTGCGGCATCCGACTCTATTTTCGCCTGCTCGAGCTCGTTTTTGGCGCGCTTGATCTCCGCGAGCGTCTCCTTTTCATTTTTCCATTTCATTTCGAGCTCTTGCGTGGAATCTTGCAAGTCTGCGACTTCTTTTTCGATGGTTTTGACACGGGTTTTCGCCGATACATCTCCACTTTCTGCGTCTTTTTTGAGTGCCTCCTTTTCGATCTCAAGCCTGCGAATACGGCGATGAGCATCCTCGAGCACCGGTGGCATGTTTTCGAGCGACAAACGAAGAGCCGAAGACGCTTCGTCAATGAGATCAATTGCTTTGTCGGGCAAAAACCGCTCAGTAATGTAGCGTGTGGAGAGTTGAACAGCTGAAATAATCGCTTCATCGGTGATATGAACACCGTGATAGAGCTCGTAGCGTTCTTTGAGACCACGGAGTATGGCGATGGCATCTTCGACAGATGGTTCGTTGACGTGTACGGGCTGAAAGCGCCGTGTGAGAGCGGGGTCGTGCTCGATGTGCTTTTGATATTCTTTGAGTGTCGTTGCGCCGATAACGCGAATTTCCCCGCGCGAGAGCGCTGGCTTCAGCATATTTGAAGCGTCCATCGAGCCTTCGGCAGCGCCTGCGCCGACCAATGTGTGCAATTCATCGATAAAAAGGATGATTTTGCCTTCGGAGCGTTCGACTTCGCGCATTACTGCCTTGAGGCGTTCTTCGAATTCGCCGCGATATTTGGTACCTGCAATAAGGAGACCGAGATCAAGCTGTACTACTTCTTTGCCGCGCAAACTTTCTGGCACATCGCCAGAGGCAACTCGCTGTGCAAGACCTTCAGCGACGGCTGTTTTACCCACGCCCGCCTCCCCTATCAGCACGGGATTGTTTTTGGTGCGACGCGAAAGTATTTGGATAACGCGCGTGATTTCCGTATCCCTGCCAATGACCGGATCGAGCTTGTTTTCGCGTGCGCGATCGGTGAGCGAGCGTGCAAAACGAGAGAGTGCACGAGGCTTTTTGGGCTCTTCAACATCGCGGATCTTGCCTTCTTTTATATCAGTAAGTACGCGAGCGAGCGCGGCACGATCGACGCGGAATCGCGATAGAATGTCGGACGCTGGACCCGGATTTTCTGTAACGCCGAGTATGAGGTGTTCGGGAGATACAAACTGGTCGTTGAAACTCGCGGCTATGCGAGGCGCCGCTTCAAATACCTTAACCAATTCAGGTGTGAGGTACAGTTGAAACGAAGGCGAGACCGCCGTAGACCCAGATGATCCTTCGATAGATTCAAGCACTGAATCGGTAAGGTGTTGGACATCCACTTCGACCTGATCAAGCATCGGGACAACCATCGTCTCATCTTGGATGAGCAACGCGGCAAGAAGATGTAGCGTGGAGACTTGATTGTGTCCACGTTCGACAGCCAGCTGATGCGCCCGATGAATCGCTTCTTTTGCTTTGGTAGTGTAATTATTAAACGGAGTCATACTGCCCCACAGTATACCGCATTTGTAGATTTATTTCAATTACATTCGAACTGCGTCTGCGCTCATGAAGTGTGTGTCGGAGAGCGCTCGCGCAGGACCTGTGCTGATGCCGACAAGAACGCCCTGCGTATTGATGAGCGGACTACCGGGCAAGATAGCTTCCCTCCCTACGCTTGTTTCAATGATTTGGGGCGAAGTGCTCGCGGGCCCCGATACAAGAGCGAGAATAAGACCGTCGCCTATACGTGTGGCGGATTTACCAGACAGGGCAACCACCGATTGACCGAGAACAACATGGTCGGACGCGATTGATACAGCCACCCAACGCGGCGCAGGCGATGTAGACGTAGCTGGAGAGAGATATGCGAGCCCTGCTTTTTCATCTCGTTTGCGTACAAATTGGCGCACGGACAAACCATCGTGAAGAACAACGCGCGCTTCTGCACTGTCTCCGAGCGCACTCGCGTCGGTGGCAACGGTCCCGTTTTCGTCGAGAACGATGCCGAGGCCTAGAAATACCGCTTCCTCTCCGCTTCCTGAAAATAATCGTACGATAGAAGGTTCGGCGCGCTGTACCGCTTTGGAAATGAGCTCTGACTCATTTATCACTACGGTCTTTTCTTGGGTAATGACCGACGCGGACTGCGAGGCGCTCGCAGGAACTACCGTCTGGACAGTCTCACGAATGACGCGAGACACGGATTGGGTGATAGCAGGGGGTGTTTGTGCCATCAGCGCGACTGTTACGATTCCCGTAGCAATAGAAGTAACGAAAGAAACGAACAAGGTAAGCAAAATAATCTGCGATTTTGTGAGTTCCTCCATGTTCATGTGGATATCATATCATGAACAGAAAAACGCGAAAAAACGGTTACGACCGATGCAAGTGTTTGAGCACATTCAGAAAAGTTTTTAATGCCCATCGCATATCAGATGCTGTGGTTTGCTTTCCGAAAGAAAATCGCAGGGTATTTTGGGCGCGCCATGCGTTCTCTCTTCGAGGTGGACGAATTTCGAGAGCCGCGACCACGTGCGACTCCCTCGCATCCCCCTCGCTACATGCCGCTTTGGTGGAAAGTGCTATACCGGCACGATCAAGCGCAAGAACAAAATATTCGCTCTGTATACGGGGAATAGAAATATTGAGCATGTGGGGCAACGCGCGTTTGAGATCGCCATTGATGATAGCTCCCTGGACGTGAGCGGAGATGCCCGAAACAAAATCATCTCGCAGTTTTTGAAGTCGTTTTGCCTCCGCCGCTCTTTCACCGCCTGCGCGCACCATTGCTTCTGCAAAACCGGCGGCAAGCGCTACGGGCTCCGTCCCCGCACGCACGCCACGCTCTTGCGCGCCGCCGAGCGTAAGAGCGGCGAGTACGGCGCGTTTGCCCACAAAAAGTGTTCCTATTCCACGCGGGCCATAGAGTTTGCCCGAACCGAGCGAAAAAAGGTCGACTCCGAGAGTGGCTACCTTTGGTGCGCGATAAAGCGGTCCTTGTCCGGCGTCTGAGTGAAAGATAACGGTTGTGTCATGTTTCTTTTCGTGTGCGCGGATTGCATGTGCAATTTCAGAGAGTGACTGTACGAAACCAATCTCACTATTGGCCCACCCGATAGATATGTATATTGTCTCTTTGCGCAACGCACGCGTTACCGCCTCTGCAGATATTCGGCCTTTTGGGTCCGGATCTAGATGAGTTACTCGTGCACCGAGTCGCTCAAGTTCTGCAAAACACGCGAGTACTGATTGATGTTCTATGGCGCTCACAATCCAATGCGTACCCACCAATTCTTTGCCCGCCCGATCTAGTGCTTGAGCAAATCCCAGGATAGCGAGATTGTTGGCTTCCGTAAGACCTGATGTAAAAATAATTTCACGCGATTTACACCCTAATTCGGCGGCAATCCGCTCGCGCGAAGAGATAAGTGATTGCATTGCCGCTACTCCCTCACGATGAACAGAGCCAGGATTGCCCGACATTTTTTCTGCACGCAGCATGGCAGACTGAGCGTGTTTTGAAATCGGCGTAGCGCTTGCATAATCAAGATATACACGCTTCTTGAACAAAGACATAAAATGAAGTATACTGCGACTACCTTTTTTCGGCTATGCGCCATCTTTTTTATGAATACTTATATCCCAAAGCTGGAGAATCGTCCTCCAATTGTCGTTGTCTTGGGTCATGTTGATCACGGCAAATCAACGCTTCTTGATTTTATACGCAAGTCCAACATTGTTGCGCGAGAACATGGGGGTATCACTCAACATGTCGCGGCATACGAAGTCGAGCACGTACACGATGGTATATCAAAAAAGATTACGTTTATTGATACGCCCGGACACGCCGCCTTTGAGAGCATTCGTGCACGAGGGGCAAAGGTTGCCGACATTGCCATCCTTGTCGTTGCGGCCGACGACGGCGTAAAGGCTCAAACACTCGAGGCACTCGAAGCGATACGCTCCGCAAATATTCCTTTTATCGTCGCCATCAACAAAATGGACAAGCCCAACGCCGACCTTGCTCGAACACAAGCTTCACTCCTAGAAAAAAATGTCTTTCTAGAAACCTTGGGCGGCGATGTGCCATGGAGTGCGATTTCGGCAAAAACCGGTGCGGGAGTCGATGCGCTCCTCGACCTCATTTTGATCGTGGCAGAATTTCAAGAATTGCGTGCAGATCCTATGATACCAGCAGAGGGATATTGCATCGAAGCACATCGCGACCACAAACGCGGCATTGCAGCGACCTTGGTTATTACCAGAGGTACACTAAAAAAAGGCATGGCAGTGCTTGCCGGACACGGCATTGCACCGGTGCGTATCATGGAGAGTCACGCAGGGAAACAACTCGAGAACGCGACCTTCTCAACGCCGGTGTCGCTCGTGGGGTTTGATGTGTTGCCTGATGCAGGCGCCGAATTTACTTCGTTCACGACGAAAAAAGAGGCCGAGACTGCACGTCCGGAATCCCCAGACCTAAAAGTTTCGGAGATAGTTTCGGGTGAAAAATTCATGCTTCCGGTTATTATTCGTGCTGACGCGGCTGGATCTCTGGAGGCAATTGAGCACGAAAGTGCGCCCATAGGCAACGCGTACTGCGGACTCTCTATCGTGCAATCTGGTATCGGTGATATTTCTGAAAATGACATCAAAGTGGCAATAGCATCGGGCGCTCATGT
The DNA here is from genome assembly GCA_964351105.1 of uncultured Candidatus Saccharibacteria bacterium. Lineage (GTDB taxonomy): Bacteria > Patescibacteriota > Minisyncoccia > Phycocordibacterales > UBA2100 > UBA10103. The sequence goes on from CAYGMC010000013.1 coordinate 20,617, forward strand.
GGTATTCGGTTTTAATGTAGGGATTGACGAAATGGCTTTGGCCCTCGCCCGACAAAACGGCATTAGCTTTGAGACGTTCAACGTCATCTATGCTGATCCGCCGTGGAGCTATAAAGACAAAAATTGCAACGGTTCAGCA
>CAYGMC010000013.1:20765-21759 GCA_964351105.1 uncultured Candidatus Saccharibacteria bacterium
TCTATAAACTAACAGAGCGGCTGGCCGGACTCCTCGGGGAACGCGCTCCCAAACGGACGGAGGAGATCATTGTCGGCAGAGCAAAAATTCTCAAGGTTTTTTCGAGCCGTAAAGACGAGCACCTCATTGGGTGCAAAGTGATTGATGGACTGATCGAGAAAAAATCTTCTATCATTCTGAAACGTCGAGGCGATGAGCAGTGTCGTGGAGAGATTTTGAGCATTCAATCAGCAAAACGTGTGGTACAAAGTATCGACGTAGGCCAAGAATTTGGCGCGCAAGTCGTACTTGACGCTACGCCGCTTGAAGGTGATATTGTCGAGTGCGTTATTGTACGAGAACTATGAGCCGCCGACAGGATCAAATCGGAGAAACGATTGCCCATCATGCGGCAGACTTTTTTGCGCGAGAATCTAATGGAGAATCTCTCATTACCATAACGCGTGCCGACATATCGCCCGACTTAAAAAATGTGCGGGTTTACTTCTCGGTACTTCCGGAAAAAATGGAAGCGAACGCTCTTGCCTTTGCAAAACGAGTCCGCACTGACTTTCGTGAGTACTTAAAGAGCAAAAGTTCTCTCAAGTACATCCCCACCGTGGATTTCGAGATTGATTACGGAGAAAAGAATCGCCAGCACGTAGACGAGGCAATGCGTCGATAGGCACGTCATACTCATCGGTTTTTTCGCGAGTTGTTACAGCGAACGGCAGAGTAAGCCTATCATTCACAACACAAGCTAACTATATTTTAATATTACAGACCCTCTTTTCAAACGTGATTCTTTACTCTACTACGTATATTTTGCGCTATAGCGGATAATTTACGTGTGTGGATTTGAGAATTCTAATGAGGAGGGAGACCAAAGGTCAACCGCAGGTACCGATCGTTTTCGATTGAATCTACGATCATGTAAATAATATCGTTACCGACATGAAAATCAGCTTTGAGGAGTGCAATCAAATCTTCACAATCGTACGGGTACACCCACACA
>CAYGMC010000014.1:0-17238 GCA_964351105.1 uncultured Candidatus Saccharibacteria bacterium
GTGCCCGTGTAGCGGACACCCACCTTGTTCATTCCGCTCTTGTCGTTCGCGGTGTTTGATGCGAGAACGAAGGGCCGAGGAATTTGCGCCAGCGCGTAGCCGCCAATCACACGTGCGAACTGATTGCACAGTTCGGCGTGTACCATATTGGTGAGAGCGCCCCGACTGCCTGAAGCCGCATAGGCCGTCGGCAACCCTTCAAACGGAAGCGCGAGGTCCGCCACGAGATGGGCTTTCACACCCCTGTCATCGGCGGTCGTGGCCTTGCATTCCAATCTGGCGTAATTTGGCACGCTTTGATCGGCCCCATACATCCGCACCTTGTGCACGAACGGATTGAAGAGCGTCGCGGACGGGTTTTCTCGGTGGAGGACCACGTCTCCCTTGTCCAGGACGTGATACTCCATGACCGGAAACGGCATGTACACGAATAAACTCACGAGGACGGCGACGAATGGAACACCAAGCGTCAACTCGTATTCGATACCGAGAAAGTAGATTCTGTAGCTTCTTTCATTCCTTCGTGCCAACTCCTCGATTAGAAGATCCACGACGTAAAACCAAACGAGTCCGATAAGTCCGACAACGAAGGGAGATGCGTTGAGCTGGAAGAAAGCGACCAGCGCGACGGCAACGCCTACCACCCAGTGGTAGAGAATCTTCATATCCCGCGATTTCAGGAAACCGCTGATGGATTGCGGCTTGATGGCCATTGCCATGGTTTCGATCCTTCTCAATGACCCGAGATGACTTCGACTATCGAAGCCTCGCGGGGGTGTACTAACTGACAATACTATGCCATATCTGGAGCATATGTGAAACCCACGGGGCGGGATGCAAAACACGCTCTAGCGGCCGACGATTTTTCCGTCATCGAGCTGAATGACTCGATCGGCCAATTTGCCATATTCTTCCTCGTGCGTCACCATGATTATCGTTTGACCTTCTTTGTGCAGACCGCCAAAAATATCCATGACCGTTTTTGAGGATTCGCGATCGAGATTTGCGGTCGGTTCGTCGGCAAAGAGAATCTCGGGAGTCTCGGCAATCGCACGCGCAATAGAGACGCGTTGTTGTTCGCCGCCCGAGAGTTGACTCGGGAGATTGGGAAATCGATGACCAAGCCCCACCTTGGTAAGCGCGCCCTGCGCGCGACTCTCGGCGAGCTCGCGCGAATATTTCTCCATTAAAAGTGGGAGGACGACGTTTTCGAGCGCGGTGAGTTCCGGCAAAAGCGCGTAGTCTTGGAAAACATAGCCAAATTTGAAGAGGCGCATGCGTATCTTCTCGTGTTCACTCATGTGAGATGTGCGATGACCGTCGATGACAACCTCTCCACTCGTGGGATCATCGAGAAGACTCATTTGATACATGAGTGTGGATTTGCCGGCACCACTGCGTCCCATAATGGCGACCCACTCGCCTTTTTTGATGGTGAGGTCTATACCTTTGAGTACCCGCGTCTCGATCTCGCCGGTCTTGAATGTTTTTATGAGATTTTTAACTTCGATCATACAAAATTAGTTCCTCCCGAGGATGGATTCGAGAGTGTTTTTGCGCACAATCATGCGCGCCGGAATGTAGCCCGCGATTACCGTGGCGACAACGAGAAGCGCGATACGAATGAATGTGTCGTAGACGGGTGCCACCAATACGACGTTGCTGATGGGAAGTACGATAGGATGCGCCGCGATATACGGTACGAGAAAACCATAGAGGATCAAAAGTCCGATGCTCGAGCCGATGAGTGCGTAAAAGAATGACTGAAACATGTATGATATTTCTATCGCGCTTGCACTGATGCCGATGCCTTTCAAAATGCCGATGAATTTGCGGCGCGTTACGGCATTGATGAAAATGACGATGAATATCGTGATTGATGCGACGACGAGTCCGACCGAGCTGATCGCGTTGCCGAGCGTCGCAAAAGTCTGTTTGATTTCCTCCACGCCGTTGGGTATCGCGTCTTCAAATGTCTGCACGAGCGCAACGTTCGACACGCCACTGCGCTTGAGCAAGTCGCGGAACGCAGCCGGATCTACTTTGGGTTTGAGACGTATGGCTATTTGATTCACATTGAAATCATCGCGTCCCATCAATTCGCGCACCTCCCCTTCCGGCATATACACACCCACAGCAAGAGGAGAATTCGCGGTCGTTACGATAATACCCTTGACCGTCACCTCGCGCGTCGAACCGTTAATCGTAACGCGTATCTTAGTCCCCGGATACACGTCTTTGAGCGGAGAAAGACCCGGCACATCGCCACCAAAAGAATACCGATCAATCAACTGCGACCCGATCAATACTTGGTCGTAATCCGTCGGCGCAAGATAACTCCCCTCCCCGATATATGAGGCGAGTTTAGAAAATTCGTTCTCTGCTCTGGTATCGATGCCGATAACATTGGCACCGGTCTGATTTGGTTTTTCATTTTGATTTGAGCGCGACTTGTAATTGGCCTCAAGCGTCGCGCCCGTCACATAGCGGGCGGAAAGTCTTTCTACCTGCGGCAGGCCTCGGATAAAACCGATGATTTGTTGACTGTTCTCGATATAATTTTCAGTCTTGAGCGTCGCGACAATAACATCACCCGTTTCTTGTTCGCGGTACAGATTTGAAATTCCTTGCACCAGTCCGACCAAAATGCCTGTAACGACCACGAGATTGAGAAACGTCAGCACCATCACAAACACCACGAGTCCGGTCGTCCAACGCGACGCGCGTTTTATTTGCCGTCTGGCAAGATACCACCCGACCCGTACATCAAGCGGGGTAAACATGATTAGAGCGAAGTGTCAGGGTTTAGTATGACCACATCACCATCGCTCAAGCCCTTTACGATCTGCACATTGCCCACCGATGATGCAACACCTGTTTCAACCTCTACATCCACTGGATCTTCTCTCAACACTTGCACTGTGGTACGACCTCCTTTCAAAAACACCGCGCCTTGCGGCACCACAATCGCATGTGGTACTTCGTGCGCGGTAATGACCACGCTCGCCGTCATACCCTTGCGGATACGTGCATCCGGCTTCAGAAATTGCAGGGTAGTTTTGTACGTAGAAACACCCGAAACGACCGTCTCGCCTGGGTCTATTGCCACGATTTTTGCTCCAAAAGAGGCACCTGTGCCAAATGCATCGAGTGTTGTTGTGGCACTATCACCGACAGAGAGCGCGGCGATTTCTACTTCTGGTATATAACATTCAATCTGAAAGAGTCCTTCAGAAATCATCGATATTTCTGATGTTGTGGGGGAAGAAATTTCACCCACTTTTACATCCATCGTAGTGATGACACCGGTAAACGGTGCGCGAATAATGGTCTTGTCGAGCTGTGCTTGCGCACTCTGAACGTCGGCGGCGGCGGAGCGTACCTGTGCTTCTTGCTCATCAATATCAGATCCTGTGGGGCCGGCTTTTTGCAAAAGAAGTGTTTTTTGATTGCGATCGAGTGTGGAAGCGGCGGCTCTCTCGGCGGTTATCGCACTGGTAAGTGTGCTCAATGCAGAGTTGACACTCGAACGAGCTGTGCTCATATCTGCGATGTAGCCCGCGATCGTGGTGCGATTGGCACTCGCAGGAAGAGCCGCGTTGAGGGCCACGTTTGCAAAAGAAAGAAGCGAGGCAACGGCACCCAGATTACTTTGTGCGAATGCGCCTTGTACTTGAAGATTGGATGTCGTGGAAATTGACGCAATGTCCCTCGCCCAATTCGTAAGTATCGCTTCTGTCTTGAGTCGACTACTTTCGAGATTAATTTCTGCCTGCTGGTCTGGTGTAAAGAAAGAGATGTGCGGACTTTGTGTGGTTCCACTGCTAAAAAATTGATCGACTTTGTTGCGTACGGCATCATCGGACGTGGTGTACGCTGCTTGAATCGCATTTTTCATTGCGACCCTAGCTTGGGCGAGGGCAACAATATCGCTCTCTACCGTCGATTCGGTAACGGCAATCTCTTCCGCGCGCGTTCCCTCTTTGAGGGACTTGAGTTTTGCCTCTTGCACCTGTAAAGCCGCTTGTTTTTGTGCAAGCGTGGCACGCAAATCGTCGTTTTCCGTTTGTGCCAAAAGCGTCCCCGCCGCAACCCGCTGACCGATAGCTACATAAACACCCGAAACTCGTCCACTCTGCGCAAAACCAAGGTCAACATCGCGCGCAGCAACCACCGTTCCCGAAACAGACACTTGTTCGGAAAACGGCGCCGATTGTACGGTAATCGTTTGCCTATTGCTATCTCCTTTGGATGAAAATACATACCACCCACCTATCACGAGCACAATTCCAAGAAGCGCACGCCACACCACCTTCTGCTTTAGAAAACTAACTACCGTATTCATAGAGGGTTCCTTTATATCACACCAACCACATCACACCAACCGACGTGGATACAGGTGCTCAAAAATACGACAGCATATCCTTGAACCACTGCATGGTGGAGGAAGTTGCTTGAACAGGCTCTGGTGTCGGTGGCTCGACGATCACAATGAGTCCTTCGCCTTTTCTTCCCACTCCGTACTGACCACGAACTGCTTCTTCCATGCCGCGCTCTGTGCGCAGAGTATCGAGATTATTTTGTAATTGTGTATACCGCTCCTTGAGATCTGCGAGTTGCATCTGTGCTTCTTTGTCTCGGCGGTCAGCGTCGCGCTCCTTGCGGTATACATTCCAAAGAGCCCACGAAGCACTCACGACCAAGAGAGCGAGTACTGTCAAAAGAATCCGCCGACCCATGAGGCGCAGAGGGTCATTTCTATCTCGAATTGCAACCATATGACACCATGATATCATCGAGGTATATGAGTTTTCTTTTTCACAAACGCACGACCAGTGTGTTGCAATGGATATGGCGTGTCCTTGCGGTCATTATTATCGTGGGTATGGTGCTTTTCTTCTCCGAAGGTGCCGCTCTGTGGCTCGTCGGCTAATACACTCTCATAATTAATGGGGGCCGACTAAAAGTCGAACCCCCATGTTCAGATCAATCAAGCGGTGGCGGAGTTTGGTTCCGCCGCGACTTATCGTCGCAAACGATGTCCAACACCCGAAACTGTTTGTATGAACACTGACGCGCCCGGGCAAAGTTTGTCCAATTTCCTTCGTATGTTGTACAAGATGGTGGTGATGGCGAACGGTCCCGGTGCATTTCTATTCTCGTATATAAGATTGATGAGCTTTGTTCTCGAAAAAAATCGCCCCGGACTTTCGGCCAAACAAAGCACAAGATCAAGTTGCTTTCTTGACAACCGTAAAGAGAGATCATTAACCAAAACCATCCTCGTGATGATGTCAATTTTCATCACCATCCCATCGCTTCTGAACTCAACGAAATCCGTGAACCGTCCCTTCGCGCGACGAGTCACCACATGGAGCATTGCGATAAATTTTTGAGGATCAGGCGGATTTGGCAATGAGTAGTCGCCACCGTGTTTAAGAAATTCTATGTGGTCTTCCAACCACTCACAGTAGTTGTGCTTCTCACGTAGAGCGACAACGGGTAAACCAATTCCTTTTCTGCGGAGTGCTTTGACCAACTCAAGATTATTGTCTCTCAAGAGGCGGAGCACCACGGCATCGTACAAACCCTCTATTGAGAGCCATGAGAGCATATCCCCAACATCAGATAGATTTACATCGTTTGGTGTCGGTTGCTCGACAATTACATGCCTTTGGCGCAGAATTGCAGAAATGCTCTGATCGGTCGAAAAAACGAGAACTTTCATACCACCTTCCACATGTCGCGGATGATTGCCTATCCAAGAGTAAACTCTTTTGACATGTTTTTGACATGTTACTGTCAAGCAAAAAGCTCCGAGGACTTGCCTCTCTCCACGATTCACAAGACAAATGTGCATCAGCTGTCGCGGATCACTTTGAGAAAGACCTCCTGCGGGATGTCGACTTTGCCGCGTGCGAGCATTTTCTTTTTTCCTCTCTTTTGCTTTTCGAGCAGTTTCATTTTGCGCGTAATATCGCCGCCATACAGGTAGCCCGTCACGTCTTTTCGCATGGCCGATTTGCGGCGACTCGCGATAATGCGGCCGCCCGCGCGCGCTTGAATTTTGAGCTCAAACATCTGCCGCGGAAGCAGTTTTTCTAATTTTTCCACCATCGCCTCTGCTTCATTCTGTACACGGCGATGCGACACGATTCGCGCAAATGCTGGTACTGGCTCTTCTGCCACCAAAATATCGAGCCGAATGACATCCGCACTGCGCATACCGATGAGTTCGTATGAGAGCGAAGCATACCCTGAAGACACACTCTTGAGGCGGTCAAAAAAAGCGCGCATCAATTCACGCAAAGGCATTTCTGCAGAGATCTGTAATTTTCCGTCGGGAAGCGTGTCGGTGTCTCCCGTAACCGCCTCGTGATCGTAGAGCAGTTGTGTCGACGCACCCACATATTCTGCGGGCGTGATGATCTTGACCTTCGCCCACATTTCGCGGACGCTCTGCGCGGTTCCGTCATCGGGAAAACGCGACGGTGCATAGATTTCCTCAATATCGCCATTTGTGCGGGTGATTTCGTACACGGTCGTCGGCATTGTTACGACAAGCGCAAGGCCAAATTCGCGTTTCAAACGCTCAATCACAATTTCGAGATGCAACATGCCCAAGAAACCGCAACGAAATCCCTTGCCCATGACACCGGAAGACTCTTCCTCATACGAAAGCGATGAGTCGGTGAGACGAAGACGCTCGAGTGACTGCCGCAAGAGCGGGAGGTCGTCTTGTGATTCTGGATATGCACTCGCCCATATGACAGGAGTCGGTGTACGATACCCGGGAAACGCTGGGGCGGGATTTTTTGTGGTGGTCACCGTGTCTCCCACCGTCGCAATGCCCGGACGTTTGATGCCGGTAACGACGTAGCCAATTTCACCCGCCGACAAGCTTTCCCGTGGTGTCTCCTCGGGCATCAAGACACCGACTTCGAGCGCAACAAACGTCTCGTTGGGTGCTATTAGTCGAAGCGCGTCGCCTTTTGTAATCGTGCCGCCGAAAATACGCACGTACACAATCACTCCACGATGATCCGAATATCCAAAATCAAACACAACGGCTTGCACTCCTCGATCGTGCAGAGCGGGCGGCGGTATTTTTTCGACGACTGCATCGAGAAGTTCTTTTACACCCTCCCCCGTTTTCCCCGACACCCGCATGACGCTCGTTTCCGGACAGTTGAGCAGAAGTGCCAATTCGGCCGCTATTTCATCAGGACGCGCATGCGGAGCATCTATTTTTGAGACAACCGGAATAATGACGAGATTGAGAGCCTGCGCCGTGGCCAAGACCGAGAGCGTTTGCGCTTCCACGCCCTGTGTTGAATCGACGAGAAGCACCACGCCCTCAACAGCAGTGAGCGCGCGCGATACTTCGTAGGCGAAATCTACATGTCCGGGGGTGTCGATGAGATTTATGATGTATTCGTCACTTCCTTTTTTCCATTTCATCCGTACGGGTTGCATTTTGATCGTAATACCACGCTCGCGTTCGAGATCCATTCGATCGAGCACTTGCTCTTGCATGCGACGCCTCTCGATGGTGCCGGTCAATTCGAGCATGCGATCGGCAAGTGTCGATTTACCATGGTCGATATGGGCGATGATGGAAAAGTTCCTAATGTGTGTGGTCATACTATTGCGGGCTCGAGAGACTTCCTTCTTCCGTAGATGCGACGACGGCAACGCCCGGTGTTGCCGCTATCGGCCTGCGCCACAAACGATCGTGTATAGCGGAAACGTTTTCTTTGAATTCTCGATTACCGAAAAGCCAATATACAAGGACGCAGCTCAAAATGCCACACACGCCCCCAACAAATCCGCGCGTAAAGACCGAGAGGGTCGTCGACGAAAATGTGATGGGGCCGATCCACACGAGCACTATGTATGCGACAACTCCTCCCACAAAAGCGGCGAGTGCACTTTCTCCCCACGATGGGACGACGTTGCGTATAAAGCCCTTGAAACGGTGTTCAAAATGAATGAGAAGAATGAGCGTGCTCACTACCGCAACCAAAGAATACGCAAATGCGAGGGCGAGTACGGTGCTTCCCGGAACTCCCGCGACACGCAAAATATTTTGACTCAACTCAACAAGCCATTGATTCTCGAAAAAACCCACGAGGAGAGCCGCGAGGGCGACGGTGGCGCACGCCGACCCGAGCGCAACAAAAAATGGAGTAAAGGTGCGACCAGCGGCGTAGTATCCACGTACAAGCAAAAGCGTGAGACTCTGACAAACGAGCGATACCGAGAGGAGTGCAAATGCGGCGGCAGTGAGACGCGTGTCTGTCCAATCAAACGCACCCGATCCGAGCACCACGCGCACCACATGTGCGCGCAGTACGATAATGAGTGCGGTGATGGGGAGCGACCAAAAGAATATGTGGCGTGCCGCGGTCGCGATGTGTGACACAAACGCGCCTTGTTCTCCACGCGACATCGCAGATGCCAAAGCGGGAAACGCGGCCACCGAATACGATGCTCCGACAATCGCAAGTGGGACGGCTTGTAAATTATAAGCAAACATGAAAACCGCAATCGAGCCAGACGCGAGCAAGGCCGCGAGTGCCGTAAGACCCAAAAAAGAGATTTGATTCATCGAAAGCGCGAGTGCACGCGGTATAGAAACAGACATCGTATCCAGCAGTACTTTCGGATTTCCAAGGCGAGGCACTGTATGGAAAAATCCATCTGCGTAGGTGGTGGGAATTTGGATTGCACAATGCATAAACGCGCCGAAGACCACACCGAGCGCAAGACCCACCGTACCCCATAGTGGAAAGAAAACGAGCACACCGATGATAATGCCGAGATTATAAAGAAGTGGTGAGAGCGCGTACAGCGCGTAGCGCGAGCGAACTTGTGTTATGGCCGCCAAAATATTGGAGAGTCCGAGAAAAATCGGCTGGAGGAGCATGATGCGGGTCAAGAGTACAAGTTGATTATCTAGAGCCATCAACTGCGGAAATAGTATATGCAAGAGCGCTGGCGCCGCGACAAACGCAATTATTGAAACGACGATTGAGAGAAGCGAGAATCCCACGAGCACCGTGTCTATATATTTCCTCTGTGCATCGGGCGCACGCTTGGCCAATTCGGGAATCAATATGTACACAGACACGAGTGCACCGAGAGCGACAAAGATAAGATCAGGAATACGGAATGCCGCATAGTACACGTCGAGTGTTGCGGAGGCTCCAAATGCGTGCGCCAATAAACGATCGCGCACGAGTGCCAAGAGCGACGAGAGGAGCGCAGAAGATGCCAGTATATACACCGCGATATGGAGTCCGCGGACTTCGTATGAAAGAAACTGAAACGCTCGATTCATCATCGCCCGATGCTATCACATTATGCATAGACCCGCCGTGAGGCGGGCTTGTGCACTACGTCAGACTTTGGCCCTACCAAAGGCGACTTGCTCACGGAAACGAAAAAGCGGAGCTTTTTCGCTCCGCTCGTTTCGCTGCGTCGATAAGCCGGATTCTGTCCCGTTTGCTTACGCAAACATGGGCAACCATTTATCTAGCTCCTCGATTACTCTCGGAGTCAAGCGGCACTCTTATTGCCACGCGTGGTCGCAACAAGCACGGCCTTGCACGCAGGTAGGAATTTTGCCGTTGCACCCTTCGACTTCGCTCAGGGCAAGCCCCTTACTTATACGAAGATTCATCCTTTGCAGGATGCCCTTGCCTCTCGGCTTGGGCGTCTCTGTTCGCATCCCTAAGCTCACGCTCGACGGGCGTTACCCGCTACCCTGCTACACGATTCCGAAGAACTGTGTGCGTGTCCGGACTTTCCTCCCCGCAACTTTCGCCACGGAGCGACTGCCTCACGCAGAGGGCAATAATATCAAAATCCATCCTTCTTTACAACACTCTCTCTGCGTGGTTACATGGATTAAGGAGGAACAGAGGGGGGTTCACCATGCGTCGCTGGACAGGAGATTGGTTTGATTGGAGTGATCAGATGCCGTCAGGAACACGTGCAGAGACCACAAAAACGGGGACAGATACTCATGAGATCGACATCGGGGGATATTTTCCGGATCCCGATGAGTCCGTAAGGATCCACATTGAGGAATTATGGCAACATGCTAAATTCACAAACGCTCAGCGTCCGATTTGGGAAATGGTCGTTGCGGCGAGTGAGCTCATAGAGCTTGTGCCCATAACCGCGAAGAGTGTCGAAGAGGCACGCCGCAAAATCACGGTGATCGCATGGCACCCGGGAGAACGGGTACTAAAAGTCAGACTTTACTGACCCGCCCGACGAACAAGAAAAAGCCCCGGCGGCCTTTCGGTTCGTCGGGCACTTTCTTTTGGAGCGGAGTCGGCACTCTTTCGGCGAACATCGCGCGCGACTTATTCAAACGCTCAAGACGTATCGTAGTGGTGATGGTCTCTGAAACAACCATTCGGTACAACGTTCGCCAAAACAGTGCCGACGAAGCGGTCAAACAATTTCGCACGTCCCCCCCGCGCACGCCAATTCTTTTGCTTGTTCGGTTTCGTCGGTCTTTTCGTAGATGTAGAGTTTGGAGTAATCGATGGTGGGGAAATTTGCGGCAAGTTCGTCGTAGCGTTTTTTGTCTATCGCCTCATACGGTGCGAGTCGATATACGTGGCTTTCGCGCGGGAGGAATGAAAGTCCGCCGACGATGTCCCAATTTTCATAGAGCCATGCGACCACCGCCACCCACTCTTCTTCCCCCACCGATATGGTGGCCGAAGGATTGTGCTCCGTCCAATTGAGCTTCACCATTTTCCAATATTCGAGCTGTTGGAGAGCGGTGAGGTCGTTTTTGAATACCGAACCTTTGGGCGCATGCACCGGAAACTCAAGTACGTAGGTATTTGCCTCGCCTGCCGTTTGCCCCACTTCTGGATGATGCGGCATGCCTTGATCACGTACCATTTTGAAAAGCGAGTCGGTCGCGGTAACGCGGATGCGGCGAATGTAGTATTGCGCATGACGCGGGTGCAACCCCGAAGCACAGTCGAATGTCTGCGACACCGTGCCCGATGGCTTCACACAGGTAATCGAATTTGAGGGGTTTACACCAAAGCGTTTTGCGTACATCTCGTTTGTCTTGATTGTGGTCTCTTTCATTTTGCGCATCACGCGCGCATCACGCACTGCAGGACAATCCCACTGGCCGGTAATGGACACGCCGAGGAGTCGTTCGTCTTCACAATTTTTCTTCCAGTCCTCTCCGATGTAGCGGAAATTGGTGAGCGTGGATTGATACGTGCCGAGAAGCGCGGCTAATTTGGCCTTTCGCATGAGCGTCTTTTCGGTATCACCCGATCGGGCAATGACTTCAGAGAGGTTGCAAAATTGTTTGGATTGCAAAATAATCTCGCCACACGGATTCGTCCCCACTTGTCCAATATCACCCTTTATGCCACCTTCCGCTCGTGTACTATTTTTCTTCTCAAGGAATTTAAAACGGCGTTTGGGCATGGTTTTCTCTAGCGCGCCGCGGTTGAAAATACCGCGCTCGCCACTGCCGGATTTCATGAGCGCAACCCATTCGTCCATCAGCTCGGCATTGGTCGGTTTTGCTTCATAGACCGCGGAGTTGTTGGCCATCGCGCGATGCGGCGCGGTGAGGTAAAACTGGCCTTTTTTGGCATCACGGAGTTCCACATCGTCGAGATCCGAAAGACTAATCATCGCAGAGCGACGCACGCCACCGGCGACCACACATTCGCCTATTTTGCAAATAATATCGTGCGCGTCTACCGTGCGGAGCCTCCTGCCCTGTCGTTTCAGAATGCGTTCGCGTGCAAATGCGAGGAGCGATCGCAAAGGTTCTGGCCCCGAGGCTTTGCCGCCCATCGTCTTTAGTCTCGCGCCCGCAGGTCGGATGAGCGAAAAGTCAAAAGTGATGTCTTTGCCCGCATACCACGTGCGAAGGCCTAGCGTGAGCGCATCACACCACCCCTCTTTTGAATCAATCACGACGTGGGTGGGCAACTTCGTGCCGATTTGCTTTTGTATCTGCGGCAATTGTTCGATGTTTTGGCTCTCCACGCTAAATCCGACGCCCGTACCCTGCATTGAAAGATACATAATCTCGGCAAAGTCTTCCAATTTTACCGGAGCGGTGAATGAACAATTATAAAAACACGTATTGCACTTGCGTGCGGGTTCTCCCGAGAATTGCATCGCGCGCATGCTCGGCATCACTTCTTGTCTCAATATAGCCTCGCGTACGTCTGCATATTCGCGCTTGGTCAGTTTGTCGCCGAGATTTTCTTTCATGAAATTGACATATCGATCCACGGTCTCGATCCATGTCTCGCGACGCTGTTCGCTATCGATCCATCGCGCGTAAGTGCGCAGGTAGACAAATTCTCCTAACGGATTGTCTTTGAAATACTGTTTTGACTCTTCGGCGAGCTTTTTGACGTGCTCGGGCACACTTCCCTGCTCTTTGCGCAATTCGGCACGTTTGGCGCGGAAAAGGATATACGCCTTGGACGTCGCCACATAATCGGAGAGCATGAGTTGGCGCTCTACTTCGTCTTGGCAACCCTCGACGGTGGGCATGAAATTTTTGTAGATTCGCGCAATACGCATCATTTCTCCGGCCACCTTGTGCGCGACTACCTGCGCCTCATCGGCAGAGCCTTCACCCGAGGCAAGCATTGCTTTGTGAATGGCTTCGGCGACTTTGTCGAACTCAAAGGAGACGATGCGCCCGTCGCGTTTTTGTATCTGGGAGAGATATTTTTGGTACACTTTTTGTGCAGATTTTACGGTAATCTGGGGGGCTGTTTTTACTGCCGGCACAGTATTACTTGGCCGGGTGATTGTTTCTGTCATGCGCATCTTTGATTACTGATAAGGAGAATCATTGTACTCCTTGCCGCGCATAAAAATCTGCTCATGAAAAAGTGGATAACTCATGGAAGTCGCGCAGTATCGCCAATTTGGACACCATATCGATTCACAAATCCTGCAGGCACTTCCAATACATATCGTGCCGGATCCTTTGACACGTACGTCATAGGATAGGTATCGGGCGACACGTTGGATGCGATATACACCACTGATCCTGTGTTACTCAGCCAAATAATGTCGATTGGAAAACTCACGTTTTTCATCCAAAACGCGTAGCGATCGTCTTTCTCAAACACAAAGAGCATCCCCTGGCCTTTCGGCAGTGATTCACGCCCACCGAGACCCCTTTCTCGCTCTGCCTTCGTCTGTGCAAGTTCTACCTGCACCTGCGCACCAGCAAGGTCGACGGTATAGAGAGGCGCACGTACCTCTCCCGCTTTATCGGCGATGCGGAAATAGCTCAACTCGTACCCCACAATCATTGAAAAGAGGACGAGTATGGCACTAAACCATAGGATTGCTTTCATACGGCTTATATCACCAGAATGACGGCCATTATCACCAGTGCCACGAGCCAGTAACCAATATTGATGATGTAGAGCGTGATCGGGCGATGTTCCCACAGTACCGAGCCAAGCAAAATCGGAGCGGCAAAACCAATCCAGAGAGCAAGGCCGAGACACGCGGCGTCTGCGGGCGAGGCGAAGCCGAGCCCGCGGAGAAGCTCACGCATGATGTAGGCCGATACGACAAATGCACAAAATCCGATGGCCGCATAAATGTGCATGCGCTTCGCGCCACGTTCTGCCATCTCGGGAGAAATACCGTTGAGACGCATCCAAATGCTCCCAAACACGCGCGGGTGATACCACACGTATCCAATAACGACCGACGACACTGCCGCCGCTATGAGCGGCCAAATAGATATTTGAATCATGGAACCATTATCGCACAAAAAACGAACGCCGCCTGTCGAAAATGACAAGGCGGACGTGCAAGACGAAATCGTCTTGAAAAAAGAACATGGATGTGGGGCACCCGAGACCCGAGGCACCCTGCCCCGAGCCTCGGAGCCAGCGTCGTCGTCAGGCTGACAGATGCCTCGCGATATTTCCGCAAAGGTCCGTCCAATCGCCGTCGCTGACCTCCTCCGCATCTGCGAAGAAGCCAGCCGCCCGCAAAAGCTTGTCAGCCGACTCCGGTTGCAACATACGAACAAGCGTCTGAGGCCTGGTTTCGTTGGGCCAGATGTCGACATTCAGTTCCGCCGCCCCCCCGTTGAGGTGCCCGTGTGGCCTTGTGCGAAAGAGGTCGAGACGAATGGCCTCAAGCATTGACTCGTCGGGTTGCTTGACCAACAGCAAAGCGGTGAGCCCGCCGTCGCCGGTTACTTCCCGTTCCAGCACCTGCGCATACACGCAGCCGCCGACGCGAAAAGTGGTGCCCTCTTCCGCCCCAATCATGGTTAGTGTTCGTGTCGAAACGCCTTGGACGTCACTCATGACCCAAACTCCTTCAATCCAACGCAAAGCACGCCGGATACCAAAAAGCCTACAGCGCTACGACTTTGGCGTCAATGCGCGGCCGGGCAATTTTTCGAGCAAAGAATTTACGAATTTCTTCGACCACCACTACCGAAGCGGCGACGGGAAGTATCATGAGCCATTCAGAAAGCGAAAGCGGAACGGTATGCAATATGCCCTGCAAGAGCGGGTGATATACCGCGAGTATTTGGAGTACGATCACGAGAGCGGTTGCGCCGAGCAAAAATTTGTTGGAGAAAAAATCTTGTTGGAATATGGAGGCACGCGCAGAACGACAATTCCACGCGTTGAACCATTGGAAGACGGCGAGCGTGGTCAATGCTATTGTCCACGCTTTGGGGAGATCCGTCTCGAAATAGCCGTTAAAAAGAAACAGCGTGCCGATCATCATGGGAAGTGCCATAACGACCATGCGCCATACCATGTGCCTATCGACGATATATTTGTTGGGTTTTTCAAACGTATCAGAGAGCAAGTCTTTTTCTTTGGGCTCCATCGCGAGCGCCACGTCGAGGAATCCGTCGGTAACAAAATTGAGCCAAATAATCTGCGCCGCCAAAAGCGGCAAGGGGTACCCGAGCAGGAGTGCGGCAGTAATCACAAGCACTTCTCCGAGGCTGGTAGAAAAAAGATACAAAATGACTTTTTTGATGGTCCGGTAGATGCTCCTGCCCTCTTCGACGGCAGAAACGATACTGCCGAAATTGTCGTCGAGCAGTATGATATCGGCGGCTTCTTTGGCTACTTCGGTGCCGATGGTACCCATGGCCACGCCAAGATCGGCGGCAACGAGCGAAGGAGCGTCATTGACGCCGTCTCCTGTCATGGCAATGGTGTCTCCGCGCTTTTTATATGCATTAATCAGTCGCAATTTGTGTTCTGGCGTAACGCGTGCAAATACCGAAACGCTCGCAATCTTCGCCGCAAGCTCGGCATCCTGCATACCCTCTATCTGTTCTCCCGTGAGAATCGCATCGCCTTCTTTCCATATGCCCGCCTCTTGTGCGATTGATTGGGCGGTGAGCTTGTGATCGCCCGTCATCATCACCACCTTGATACCCGCAGAAGTCGCGCGTCGCATCGCCTCCGCGACTTCCGGCCGCAACACATCTTGCATACCAAAAAAATTCACAAACGTGAGGTCGTGTACCGCTGGTTTCAAATCCCCTGAAACGTTCTCCCGTATCGCCCCTGCGACCACGCGCATGCCCCGAGCCGACATCTCTGCATAGACAGATTCCAGCTCTTCCCTGTCTTTTTTCTTCAAAAGGTGGTGCCCGTCTCGAAGCATATGCGTACACAGTGCAAGCACGGATTCGGGAGCGCCTTCGACGATGAGGAGATTTTTTCCATCCACCGCGTAGGAAATGGCATGATACTTGAGTCGATAATCAAACGGAATTTCCGACACAAATGGAGATTCGTGTATGAGATCGTCTTTTAAAAAACCTATTTTTTCTCCGAACACTCGCGTCGCCGCCTCTGTCGGATCACCCGAGACACGCCAACGATTTTCGGTCTCCGAGTAGGATACCCGCGCACTTGCAGAAAAAGCCGCTGTCTTGCCCACAAAGAGAAGCTCGGGATGATTCGCCGCGTCCACGATCGCTCCTTCGTACTCTATCGTTCCCTTTGGTTCATACCCAATACCGCCGATTTTGAATACTTTACCTTCTGTCCACACCTCGCGGATGACCAGCTCGTTTTTGGTAATCGTGCCCGTCTTGTCGACCGCAATCACCCGTGCTTGCCCAAGGGCTTCCACTGCTTGGAGTTTGCGCACAAGCGCGTTGCGTTTCGACATCCGCCACACGCCTGTCGCCAGTACGAGCGTAATCACAATGGGCAATCCTTCGGGAATGATGGATACGGAGAGTGAGACGACCGTGGTAAATATGGTGATGATGTCTTCGCCCTTTGACAGACCAAGAACAAAGAGCGCGGCACTAATCACTCCCACCACCGCGATGATCGCACGCGAGAGGTGGCGGATATTTGCTTTGAGCGGCGTTTCTGAATCTATGGTGGATATTTCTTGCGCGATGGCACCAATCACCGTGTTCGCACCCGTCGCCACCACCACTGCCCTGCCATTGCCCGTCACCACATTGGTACCCTTGAAGAGCATGTTGTTCTGATCGGGCACCGGGAGAGCATCTCGCAGTATTGATTCTGGTATTTTCCTCACGGGCTCGGATTCTCCGGTGAGCGAAGCCTCATCGATCTTGAGCGTGCTCAAAGAAATAATGCGGGCATCAGCGGGCACTTTTTCACCCTCTTGGAGAATAAGCACATCGCCGCGCACCACTTCTCGATCGGGAATGATCATCTCATGCCCATCGCGCAATACGGTCGCGGTCGTTTCTACATATTTTTTAAGGGCGAGAAGCGTGTTTTGCGCCCTACCTTCTTGCACCGCGCCCACGATCGCATTAAACACGAGGACAGCGAGGATGATACCCGCGTCGACCACTTCACCAATGAGAAATATGATGCCGCTCGCGGCGATCAACGTATAGATGAGTGGGCTCTGGAATTGGCGCAAGAAAATAACGGCGATGCTATCGGCATGCGCTTCGGGCAACACATTCTGCCCGTCTTGCTTGAGTCGACGAGTGGCTTCGTTGCCACTCAATCCGTTTTCATGCGACTCGAGGGCTTCAAACACGGCCGATATCTCTTCCTTGTACCAAGTTTTTATCACGGTGATTTGGGGGCAAATGCTCGAATCGCGCAAGCTACTGCAGTGAAATAGTATCACAAGCGCTCAACGATATATTGCACATACTTTTTTATAGTGGCATGATGATTCGGGAAGTTCGTTCACAAC
>CAYGMC010000014.1:17338-21610 GCA_964351105.1 uncultured Candidatus Saccharibacteria bacterium
ATATTGCACATACTTTTTTATAGTGGCATGATGATTCGGGAAGTTCGTTCACAACGAGTTCGCTCGGGAGGGCCACAACAATGAGTCAAGCAGCTCACGTAGATACCAATGTACACAGACTCCACCCGCAGTGGACCACGTGGTGGATAACGATGCATCTTTTGGGGCTGACCGGCCTTGTCTATGCGTGCGTGGAGGGCATTTCAGGGAGAGCTGAGATCCTCGCGACAGTCGCGTTCGCTTTGCTTTTCATGCGTGCAGAATTGTATTCAATTACTCTCCTGCATCGTCATGTCGCCCACAAGTCGTTCGATACCACATGGTGGGTGCGAGCGGTGATGTTCGTGCTTTTTTTCTCAACACTCGAGGCGTGGGCAAAAGCGTGGGTTGGCTGGCATCGGCAACATCATGCGAGAACCGACACCAGGCATGACAGGCACAGCCCGAGATACTGGAAGAGTTTTTTTCATGCACAAGGAGGCTGGCACATGAAAACCGCCTTCTTGCGACCTGCTCCAAACATGTTTATAAGTGACCTGACAAAAGAAGAGTCACGTTCTGAATTCGATCCCCTCACGACCATGGACGAGCGCTACAAGTGGTGGGCAATTGGCATGAGTTTTGTTCTGCCGACACTGGTCTGTGGTTTCGGCTGGGGAGACTGGTGGGGCGGATTATTGTTCGCTGGATTCACACGCCTCGTCTTGGTGCAACATCTCACGAGCACCATCAACTCGATCTCACACATGTGGGGCGATACGGTCGAGGAAGGCTCATCAGCCACGAATACCCGCTCCAACTTCTTTGCGTGGCTAGTCGTCGGCGAACCGTGGCATGGCAATCACCACAAGGTTTCCAACTCCTATCGCTTTGGGTGGGACCCCGGTCAATGCGACCCTGGTGCCAACTTTATCGAATGGCTTGCCCGACGAGGGTGGGCTTGGAATCTTCGGACTCGAGGTGAAATTCTGTACAAGCGTGTTTCTTAACGCTGTTGCCCGAATGGGCGAAAAGGCGGATCCACGTGATCCGCCTTCACTTTTTTATGTAATGATCGGGAGGCCTCGCCTCCCGATCACCAAACAAAAAAGCGCCGTACCCGAAGGTCGTACGCCTTGTGCCCCTTTTCGGCTAACCCGTCCTCGTAGCTCTCATTGTTTGAGTCATTCGTAAACCTTCCTTAATGGCCTTGGCCGGCAGATAGACCACATAGAATTCGGGCTCGGCCTCAGTGAGTTCTTCGTTACCGCCGCAGACCATGCCCAAAACGTTTCCGAATTTATCCCAAATTGGACTTCCAGATACTCCCGGCCAACTGCGCATCGCTAATCCCCGAAGCGGATTCCTATAAACCCTTCCCGCGAGGGCAACTTGTTCGGAAGCCTCAACAAATCGATCCAGATCGAAAGTGAAGCGCCTCGACAACGGAGAAACGGTCTGCGAATTGACCACATATGTTTGGTCCTCGAATTCACCCCTAAGCAGAACGTTTCTTGCATGGCTGAGAGTGGTACCTTTTGATATTGCCTGGTCTGACAACCTCACCGGCATCGGCAACTCATCCATCTGCGTTTCTAGAAACGCAATATCCATGCCCAATGTGGGCGGTAGTATCATTGTTTTCGTTGGAATCGTTGTTGCAGGTAGTCTGCGACCGTCAGCATCCGAAAGTATCATTTCGTACTCGCCCGTCAATCCGATTACTGTGTGAGAAGCAGTTGCCAGCACGACATTCTTTCCTTTTACTGATACAGGAAAAAGTACGGCGGCGCGCACGCGCTTCTGAACGCGATCAGGAATGTTTAGCATGAACAGGGATGGAATTTTCATCGCACTTTTCCTCGTTACTTTCTCACATCAAAATAACATAATTCCCAAAAAAATCAATTTCTGATCATCGGGAGGCCTCGCCTCCCGATGATGTTCTCCCCCGCCTTTTGAGCGGGGGTAGGCCGAAGCCGTTGTACCAGCATTATACGCTCGATAAGGATACATCCGAAGCATTCTTAAGCCCGCAAAATTTTCTCCATCGCCCTCCCCTGTGCCAATTCGTCGACGAGCTTATCCATATAGCGAATTGCCTGCATGGTGGGCTGTTTGATGTCTTCCACCCGCACCCCACAGATCACACCTTTGATCAAAGAGCGCAGAGGATTGAGCTTGGCTTGTGCAAAGAACGTCTGAAAGTCTGTCCCTTTTTTCAGATGTGCTCCCAACTCTTTCTGGCTGTACCCCGTGAGCCATCTGATGACCTCATCAACTTCTTTTTTTGTGCGTCCTTTTTTCTCCACCTTTTTGATGTACAGCGGATAGACGCGCGCGAAGCTCATCGTATAGATCCTATGGTTTGCTGAATCTTTCATATGGCGGTAATTATTTTCCGCATACGGGTATTGTACCGTTTTCTCTGCGACCTCGCTGGAGGCACTCGGGTAAGCCCTGATCATTCTTGAATCTCAACGTGACGCCATTTCATATCCACAGGGTCACTACCCTCATGATACACATCACTCTCGACATAGTATGTCAGATACTTATACGGAGACTTGTTGGGCCCTAGAAAATTTGTGAAAAATTGCGGTCTATAGCTAAATTCATCACCCGCTGGATCAATATATTCAATCCACTCATAGGGGATGACACCTACCTCAAGCACATTAAAGCTTGTACGAACAGAGTCAGGTACGTTTCTCAAATGCAACGTACCATCGGAAGCTTGGTATGTTTCGCGCCAACCGCACGAAAGCTCGACCCCGTCAAACCTAAGGGCTTTTAATCCACCCTTCAGGTAAGTATACCCATGTTTATCTTTATCATTGTTGTGCGGGTAATGCGTCAGGTATTTTTTTACGTTTATTAGTTCTGTATCGCTGCGGATACCCTTGCTTATGTTTCTTAAAATTTGTTCGGCCTGTTTACGAATATTGTCTTTATGAACCAATTTGTCTGTCAAGCCAATTCTTTGAGAAAGAAAATAGACGTGATACGCAATGAAACCACTGACAACGACGCCGAGGATTCCGGTGACATTCTGGATTAGCCAATTTATGATCGCAGGACACATAGCAATTTCACTCTACCTTCTACCTTTGAGGTAGCCAGATCGCCCGATAAAAAATATGGGTCGGGAGGCCTCGTCTCTCGACCAGATGGTGTCAGTCCTCATTTTTTTCTGCGGAAGTTTCCTTAGCCCCCGTTGCCTGATTAGGCTTATACTCCAGTTTGAGCGGAAGGTCAGTCATTGCGTAATGAACAAATTGCTTACCCAATTCAGTCAGTTCGTAAGTATCCTCGTCGTCGAACGCGGATGTCACTGGCTTTGGTCCCGATCCCTTTGGTCGACGCTCCGATGTCTTCGGTACGAAGTTCCCGTAGTAGTCTACTTCCCGATGCTGCCGAATAACTCCACCCGTGCTTAAATCTCGGATCAGCAGCTTGAACAGGTCCGCGTCGGCGGAGCTCTCTGTAACGCTTGCCTTTCCCAGTTCCTGCCAGATGCGACCGCGCGAAATTCCATCATTATAATGCTTGTAAATTACCCCGATCACCTTGAAGTGAAGTTCGGAGTAATTCTTAAGCCAGTCTATGAAAAGGCGTACAACATCATCGCTCGACGTGTCGGATGCAGCAGCGTTTGCCAAAATGTTTCGGATATAGACTCGCTTATCCTCACTCTCTGCGCCAGACCATTCTCGAAAAGTTTTCTTCAAGAGTGATTGGTATTCCTTGCTTGTTATCCTCTCAGAAATCTTTTGGTCGTGGACATCGAGACGCATCATGATCTCTACGATTGTCTGTTCTTTCTCTTTGATCTCCTCCTCCAGCATGCGTATCCACTCTCTGAAGAACGAATTTACTTTTTCTTGTTCATGTTCAGACCACGCGCCCGCGATTGCCGAAAAGATGCCTCCCGCAACAGGCACTGCTCCTGCAATTTGAAGACCGACACGAGCAATTTTCGGAACCTTGCCCTCTTCTGGCATTTCGTTTGGAACTTCAGATTCCTTGGTCATATGACTGGTGCCTAGACGATACGCCTACAGGGGCGCTTTGCAAGTCGACTAGCATTGATGAACAAGACACCCTCTTTAAAGATAACGATAAAAATGTATTGACAAACGATAAGAGGTAAATTAAGCTTAAAGAATAGAAATTTTAAGCGCCGCGTTTCAATGGACGGTACGCGGCATGATTTCGCAAAATCAAATGAAAAAAAGTTCAACGATATTTCTTCAGGTAGTCATTGTGGCTCTAGGTATCGGCGCTCTTGCT
>CAYGMC010000015.1:0-6360 GCA_964351105.1 uncultured Candidatus Saccharibacteria bacterium
TAACCATGATAATGGTGCGGCCATCTTGTTCGTTCAATTCTTTCAATATTTGGAGTACGTTATTAGCGTTGACCGAGTCAAGATTTCCGAGTGGTTCGTCGGCAATAATTATTGGTGGGTTGTTGGCCAGCGCTCGCGCAATACCCACACGCTGTTGTTGTCCGCCAGAGAGTTCGGAAGGGTAGTGCGAAGCGTATTCTTCGAGATGGAGTCGTTTGAGCAATTTTACAGCCTCGAGCTCGGATTTTTCCTTGCCGACTCCCACAAACGCGAGGGGGAGTGCGACATTTTGTAATACCGTCAGCGACGGTACGAGATTGAATTGTTGAAAGATAATACCGATGCCAGTTTGCCTAAATATCGCCAGCTCGTGATTATCGAATTGCGAGATGTCGCGCCCCTTCACCAAAATGCGGCCGCCCGAAACTCTATCAATACCGGAAGTTGCATACAGGAGCGTGGTTTTTCCGCATCCTGATGGTCCGAAAAAAGCCACATAATCTCCCTGCTCGATCTCAAGAGAAATGTCTTTCAGTGCCTGGAGCTCGTTTTGCTTGCCCTTGTTGTACCACTGGTCGACGTGTTCGAGTGCAATTATGGTACTCATAAGTGTTCTACGAAATCTACCAGTTCACTCGGCGTGTAGTCGCCCTTGACCATGTAATGATCAGCTCCGGCGTTCTTGGCCTTTTCTTTGAGTTCGACTTCTGCGTGCTTCGAATAGACAATGATAGTCGTATGCGGTTTTTCGCGTTTCGTCTCTGCAATAAAAGCGAGAGAAGGCCCCGTGTCTCTTTTTGATCCCAATTCTTGAGTGAGAAGGGAAAGGCCAACAAAGATCACCAGAGGCTCTGGGATGTCATGTATCTTTGTGCGTGCCTCGGCTATGGAGCGGGCGGCAATAATATCGACGGGGGTATGCGAGTATATCCAAAAGGACTCTCGCAAGAGAATGCGAATGAGGTCATCGTCATCTATGATAAGAATATGCTTGGTGGTTACCGGAGCATCGAGCGTGATATTCATGCACAGAACGGGCTAACGGATAAAGTTGAACGTCTCAGAGAAGTTCTGGAATATTATATCAACAATTGACTCACTTTGCTGGGGGGTAACAATAGTGCGCACGGGGAGGAGGAGGGTATTGCCCGCCTGGTCGGTCGAGGAGATCTGGATGCGGTAGATTGAAGAGGGTTTCAAGCTTGGGATCAAGACGACGTGATCTTGGACAAATCCTGTTTCGTTCTCGACTTTGTTTTTGAGTACACCTTCTGTCGAACCAACTCCTTCTTGATAATACACCGCCGAAGTGGAGAGCTTGTCTGTTTTCCACGAAATAATACTTTGCACAATGTCCGAGCGCCCTGGCACGAGCGTACTTTGGATGCGCAGACCAGCAATTTGTGGGAGTGTTTTGTCTACACCAGTAGTAACGGTGAGCGGTGCTTCAGTACCGATAGCATTGCCGTCGGAGTCGTAGCCGTACGCTCGGACGGTGTAGGTGTGTCCGGGGGTAAGATTTGATGCGGTGATGTCGTGCTGTTTTGAAAGACTCTTGTCGGAGATAGTCTGCGTAATACCAGTGATGCGGTCGGTGAAATCGATCGCGGAAGAAATTGCTTTCTCGGTAGCCCACAAGACGCGGAATGAATCGGGTTTTACATCCAGTATTTGCGCGCGAATAGGATCCGCTTTGGTGGTAAATGTGTAATCAGGGCTTTTCCCCACGACTTGGGGAAATACGAACGCGCGAGCACTGTAGTGATACTTTGTGTTTGGCTTAAGGCCGGTGAGTTTGATCAGGTGTGTCGTGCTTGCGTTTTGAATGTCGGTCAATTCGTTGT
Source organism: uncultured Candidatus Saccharibacteria bacterium (assembly GCA_964351105.1). Classification (GTDB taxonomy): domain Bacteria; phylum Patescibacteriota; class Minisyncoccia; order Phycocordibacterales; family UBA2100; genus UBA10103. The sequence continues at coordinate 1,845 of CAYGMC010000015.1, forward strand.
TGTACGTAGAATTCTTTTGGTACTCCGCATCTTCTGCGTAAGCAAGCACGGTAAATGCCTTTATATTTGTGCCCCACGAAATAGTAGCCGCGCTCTGTTCGATGTCTTCGACCTTGGGCGTGCTCATCGCGGGAGGAGAGAGAGAGGGGAGGGCGGACTCGATAATGTCTTCGATTTTACCTTGAAGATCGGAAGCGCGCGCGAGTATAGAGAGATCGCCGAAATCTTCAGAAAGGAATTTGGTCGTGAATGTTTTTTCGGCCTGCTGTGTGAGATTGCCGTCTTTGTCTATCACGCTCAATATATAGTGATAGGAAGTGCCCGGGCGCAAGCCGGTCAATTTGAGGTTTTTGGTTGTGGTAAGTTCTGAATCCGAAGCACTGTGTGTGTATGGAGCCGTGGGCGTGCTTGAGGAAACCTCACCAAATTTTACCAATGCGCGCACTTCGGGAGTTGCCGCGATTTTGAGTGTAACGTCGAAGACGTTGATTGGATCGACGGTGACAGATTTGATTGTGGGAGGCGTTGTATTGTGCGTTACGCTACTTGCTCCTCCGCCTCCACCGCCCGTATTGGCGTACACCGTAACCGTCTCTACTTCGGAAGTAGTGAATGTTTCCTCGTTGGACGCGCCCATGTTGCCCGCGGCATCGGCGGATTTTACGCGGTAATAATAGGGGGTTGTTTTGGTCAAACCGGTAATCGTTACAATGTGATATGCCGAAAGCGTGGAGTCGAGCGCTGAAGATGTGGTGTATCCCGCAATACTTGTCGAGGCGGTCAGTCCATATTCCACTTGCGTAGTTGCGGGCTTGTCTGTTTGCCACACGATAACGACTGCTGTCGGAGTCGTTACCGCTTCTGTGATACCTGAAATGACGGGCGGCGTGGTGTCGCGAGTTGTAAGAAAGCTGTAATAACTCCCGCTGTTGTTTGCAGTGGTTGTGTTTCCAAGACTGTCGGTCGAAGAAACGTAGAAATAGTAATTGGTCGAAGCGGAAAGTCCGGTGAGATCTACCGAATGAGAATACGTACCCGCTGAAGAGGTGGTCGCGACCAAGGTGGCGCTTCCTGCAAGCGTAGGTGAGCTCAAATTTGAGTTGGTACTGTAGTACACATATGAATCGGTGCTTCTATCGGTGTTCCAAAAGATACTCGCCGACGTATCTTCGATAGAATTGACCGTAACTCCCGTAATGACAGGCCCACCATTGGTGGTAAAGGTGTATCCTGCGCCGCCGTTGTCGTTGCTTGTGTCGTTGCTCGAAATGTCTGTTGAGGTTACTTTCACATAGTAGGTGGTGTTTGGCTGTAATCCGGTCACGTACACGGCATGAGAGAGTACATATGAAGCAGATGACGCCGACGACCCATAGGAATTGGTGGTGCCATAACTCACGACTGAATTAGAGAGTGTGTTGGTCGTCCACGTAACGCGCGCTGAAGTATTTTTGACGTTGTCTATTGCCACGCTCGTGATGATAGGCGGAAGATTGGTGGCACCCGCACCGGTGGGTGTGGCAGAGGCAGGTTCCGTGAAAGGGGACGAGTCTCCATCACTGTCGACAGTGCGCACTTTGTAATAATAGGCAGTGGTCGATGCCACGCTAGCATCTTGGTAATAATTTAGAGCCGCGTCCGAAATCGTTGTGTAGAGTGAGTATGAACTTCCATCAGTCGATCGGTACACTTGATACGAAGCAAACGTCGCGCCGCTCTCGGATGTAAATGGCGACCATGTGAGAAAAAGTCTGTATATAGCACTCGATGGGTTTGAAACATCGTGAAGTGCAAAATTTGTAGTGGTCGCAGGAGCCATCACAGATGTCGTTGCGGTGTTGCCGTAGGTATCACGCAAGACAAAGTGTATGGTCGAGGTGGCACTTCCCGTAAGTATCCACGGGATAGCAAGACCAAACGTTGCTGTGCTTGTCGCTTGCACGGTGCCGCTATCAGCATTGTTTCCGTCAGCAGAGAGATCGCTGTTGTTGGAGAGTCGATAGCTGATGACACTCGTGTTGTCTGTCGCGATTATCGAGAGTGTGCTCGTCGAACTGCTCCCGTTGATCCTCTTGGTGGTTACAGACGGAACGGTGGTGTCGAGTGTCATCGCAGAGGCGGTGGCATACGCGAGGTTGTAAATGGCTTCGTTGTCGTTGGCAGTGACGCGTATTTGGGCAGTCGCCGAATATTGCCCGGGAATGTGTGCTTGTGCATCCCAGTAAGCGGTATAGGCAGTATAGCTACTTATACCGACAGCTTTTTGGCTCGTTGCGCCAGCATCGAGGTATACAGACGAGATGGAGTGCCACGTATCGCCGCTGTTGAGGCGGTATTCAAAAGACGGGCTCACAAATCCGGGACTTGCAGTGCCCGATGTAGTATCGGTATCACGTACGGAATAGCTTATGGTCACTTTGCCCCAATTTGCGTCGGCGGAGTCGGTGATTTGCGACGCGCTCGCTCCACCCGCAGATGCGGAAGGGTAATCGGGGTTAAAATCCGGTACTGCGTTGATGGCATACGTGAGGCCCATGCTATTTACGGTCGGATACGTAGCGGTGTCGTTGGAAATAAGCGTCATTTCTCCCTCCATATAGCGATAGGTAGGATTCACGGCGCCTCCTGCTCCGTTTGCGGTGATACTCGCACCACCCGCTCCGGTCGTGGTGGCAGTAATGTAATCAGACCACGAAGCGGCATAGAGCGCGTTCTGCCCCTGTGCCTCGGTAGTGCCGCGCGTCCTGAATTTGAGCTGGGTGTTTGCGGGGAGTGTAGCATCCCACGTAAGATTGACCCACTGCGAATCCGCCCCCGAATCTTTTTTAAGATTTTTGAGCGTTGAGGTGGCAAAACCGTTGTAGGAAATGGTGATGGTAGAGACTGTTGCGTTGCCGGTGAGCGTAACTTTGTATTTAAGCTGGGTACCAAGAGGGTTGGCAAAATTCCACGAGGTGTTCGGGGTTACCGGACCTTCCCACGTGGCGCCGTTGTCGTTGGAGAGGTAGTAAGTTACCGTCCCCGTGCCCGGTGTGTCGGATTTTGCGAGGGTAGAAGAAGCGATACCGTTGGCAACAGTCGCCAGCGTGGAGGATTGCGCGGATTGAGTCTCAGCTGGAGGAGTGCTCGATGCAAGATACGACACGATAGCACCACCAGCTCCTATCCCAGTTCCAATCCAGTATATCGCTCCATTTGAGGCTGAATATACCGCCATAGTTGTTGCAGTTGTAGTTCCAATGGCTGTAGTCAAGGCACTCGTAAGGTCGGTAACAGACGCACTAGAGTTTGGGCCGTATCGAGCCGCTTTTGTGAGGCCGGATCGCTTTGCAGTAAAGTAAGCATTGGTAGAGTTTCCATCATACGTTCCTGTTACATTTGTCCACGTAGAACCCCATACTGTGTTGAAGGAGGTTGTGAGGGTGGTTTGAGTAAAATTGGCGTTGAGTTTTGAAATGCCAGTGCCATTTCCTATTGAGGAGAAACCCCCACCACTCGTCGTGTTTACGGCAAGAATATCAGTTTGATAATCACCTGCGTTCGCGTTGGATACACTGACCGTTGGAGTCGTCTTTATTTCGTAGAGTCCATAATAAAGACCACTTGCGTACAAATGGTCATCGTATGGGTTGTAAACAAAGTTTGTAAGACTACCATTTCCAGAGACGGCTATACCGGTGTCCAACACATACTCCGCACTTGAGCTCCCTCCGAGCGTATTCTTATATACCTTGAAATTTGTGCTAGTACCGACGACGCCGTAGACATATCCATCATCGGTATTCATCATGACAGGTATGTTGGTATTGCTGTAAAAGAGATTGAGGGTGGTCGCGGTGGCGTTTGTATCAGGGTCATATTTTTGAAGATATGAAGTGCCTCCACGATCAGTAACATACAAATATCCGCTATTCACAAACATAAAACCAAGAGACCCATGACAAACACCACTAAATTTCGAGGTTATATTGGTAGATACTCCTGTCGTAAGGTTGATTTTTACGATAGACACTCCTCCACAGACATCAGACGGTGCTGATACATACAGAAGGTTATGTGCAGAATCATAGACCATAGTGCTCCCTTCACTTCCGTAAGTATAATAGGTGTCGAATAGTCCTGTAACGTAAGAAGAAAGATTAGTAAAAGCATCGATGGTTGTCTTCCGCAATTTGCTTGCAGAGACGATAGCGACCGAATTCGCGGTGTCGATATTATGAGTACCGGCGAAGTTTTCGGTGGTGAGTGTTACTACGGGGCCGGGACCCATGATGACAGAGCCTGCGCTCGTGGAAGTATCGGCGAGTGTTTTTACCGATGAAGTGGCAATGCCACCAGCGGTGTTGCTGTCAAAATCGCCCTGGGTAGTCCACGTGATGGTGTAGCTCGCGGCGTGCGCTATTTCGACCAAAGGGACGTTGCCGAAGGCCACTGCAAATATGACGAGGGTCGAGAAAAAGCCTCGGGCAACACGAGAAAGGGAATTGTGGCGAAAAAGAGAAGTTAATCGCTTCAC
>CAYGMC010000015.1:6460-21545 GCA_964351105.1 uncultured Candidatus Saccharibacteria bacterium
CAATGTGTTTTTGACCGGCGAACCAGGAAGCGGCAAGACACACACGGTAAATGCCTACGTAGGGTGGTTGCGCGAGCACGGGATTGAGCCAGCTATTACCGCCTCCACCGGTATTGCCGCGACGCACATTGGCGGACTTACGATACATTCGTGGAGCGGGATTGGTATACGACGCGATTTGGATGCGTATGAACTCGACCGTATCGGACAAAACAAAACAGTGCTCGGCAGGGTTGGCGGCACGCGTGTCTTGATCATTGATGAAGTATCAATGCTCTCATCCAATATACTTTCGATGGTGGATGCGGTGTGTCGTGAAGTGCGGCGCAACGAAACTGCTTTCGGTGGTTTACAAGTCGTTTTGGTGGGTGATTTTTTTCAGTTGCCACCGGTTGTCTCGCGCGCTGAAGAATCGGATAATGAAAATATATTTGCACACTCGAAAAATACTGGATCGAGATTTGCGTTTGAATCAGGTGCGTGGAAAAATCTTAATCCACTGGTCTGTTATCTTTCCGAACAACACCGTCAAGAAGATTCGGTATTTCTCTCTTTTCTTTCGGCGGTGCGCAGTGGCGCAGTGGTCGAACATCATCGTGCACTTCTGCGTACGCGCTATGCACCCAAGCCAAAAAGTGGCATCACCGAGCTCTATGCGCACAACAAGGATGTCGATGTGATCAATACTGCAGAGCTCGAAAAGATAGACGGCGAAGCGCACGTCTTTGCAATGGTCTCTCGCGGCCCCGAAAAGTTGATCACCGCACTCAAGCGCGGATGTCTCTCGCCCGAATTACTTTCGCTCAAAGTCGGTGCGCGTGCAATGTTTACAAAAAATGATGTTGCGATGCACCGCTACGCCAACGGCACACTCTGCACGGTAATTGAGTTTGAAAAAGATACAGGATACCCCATAGTAAAAACAAATGACGGACGTATTGTGAGCGTTGAGCCTGATGAGTGGCGTATGGAGGATACCGGAAAAGTGCTCGCGCGTATCGAGCAAATACCGCTTCGACTCGCATGGGCGATGACCGTACACAAGAGCCAAGGAATGTCGCTCGATGCCGCGCACATGGATCTTTCACAGGCGTTTGAATACGGGCAAGGATACGTCGCGCTTTCGCGCGTGCGTTCTCTCGCAGGACTTTCGCTTGCCGGATTGAATGCGCGTGCGCTCGAAGTGCATCCAGAAATTAGCACAAAAGACGCAGTGTTCCGCGCGTCGTCTGATACGGCGCGTGAGAAATTTAACACGATGACGAAGCGTGAAATTGAAGAAATGCACAATAATTTCATTCGCTCCTGTGGAGGGAAAAGGCCGGCAAAAAATATTTAAAAACCAAAATACGCACGGGGTGGGAAGTTTTTCCGCCTCGAAAACTCGCTTCGCTCAAACAGTTCTCGTCGAAAAAACTTCCCGCCCCGTGAGGTTTTCAAACATGTTCTGGCTCTAGTTAATCGAAACCGTTTTGATGTTCACAAACTCTCGAATACCGTAGTGTGAAAGCTCGCGGCCATAGCCTGATTTTTTGACACCGCCGAATGGTAAGCGTGCGTCGGATTTGACTTGGCTATTGATAAAGACACATCCTGATTCGATTTGTGCGGCCATTTTTTTTGCCTTAGCAATATTATTCGTGAATATCGTAGCACCCAATCCATACGGACTGTCGTTTGCGATGCGCACCGCGTCGCGTTCATCTGTATATGTAATGATAGGCAGAACGGGTCCAAATACCTCTTCCTTATATACGGGCATGTTTTCGGTAACTCCCGTGAGAAGAGTCGGCATGTAGAAATATCCTTTTAGGTCGGGGCGTTTGCCGCCAGAGAGTACGCGTGCACCGAGCGCGATTGATTCTGCGACTTGCCGCTCGACATCGGATACCATCTGTGCGTTGGCGAGCGGTCCCACGTCTGTCGAGGAATCAAGCGGGTCGCCGACTCTGAGCGCATCAATGCGACCTTTCAGCATAGTAGAAAATTCGTCGGCGACGCTTTCATGGACAATGAAGCGTTTTGCCGAAATACAGCTTTGGCCCGCATTGCTTTGCATGCGCGCAGACAGTGCAACCGTCGCGGCTTTTTCGAGATTGGCATCAGGGAGGATGATAAAGGGATCGCTTCCCCCGAGCTCGAGCACGGTTTTCTTGATCTCACTCCCCGCGATTGATGCCACGTCAGCGCCAGCTTTTTCGCTTCCCGTAAGCGCGACCGCTTTGATGCGCGGATCGCGAATAACCTCTCCGACGCGCGCCGAGCCGATAGCAAGATTAGCAAAAAGACCGCTCGGGAATCCCGCGCGTTCAAATACGCCCTCGATCTCTGCCGCGCAGGCTTGCACATTTGATGCATGTTTCAATACGCCGGCGTTGCCCGCCATGAGTGCGGGAGCGGCGAAGCGAAAGACTTGCCACAGGGGAAAATTCCACGACATCACGGCCAAGACGACACCGAGCGGATCGAATCGTACATAACTTTCCGCCGCTTCTGTCGGGATTATTTCCGGTGTCAAAAATTGCTCGGCGTGTTGTGCATAAAAATCGCACACTGCCGCGCATTTTTCTACTTCTGTTGTAGCGGCGGCGAGTGTCTTCCCCACTTCTTGGCTTACAAGTCGCGCGAGCGCGTCTTTTTGTGTGCGCAATTCATTCGCGGCTTTTTGCATGTGCGCGCTCCGTGTCGCAAATGTCGTATCTCTCCATGCTATTGACGCCGCGTGCGAGTGGGCAAGTTTGTCTTCGAGCTCGGCGGGAGTAATCTCGTTTATCTCAAAAACCACTTCGAGCGTTGCGGGATTGATGGAGCGCAGAGACATAGCATTATTCTTCTGAATCTGCGAGTGGCCCAAATGTGCCGACATTTTCACTATAATCTATTTCAAGCGAGATTACCTGCACGCCTTTTTCTTGGAGCGCGCGCTTGAGCGTAGGGAGAAATGCATCTGCCGACGCAATCTTATATCCGCGTGCGCCAAAGCTCTCGGCGAGTTGAACGAAATCAGGATTGTTGAACGAAAGCCCGTATTCGGTGAGCCCCATGCCCGCTTGTTTCCACTTGATCATGCCATAGCCCTTGTCTTCGAGAACAATGATGACGAGATTGAGTTTGAGGCGCACCGCCGTTTCGAGATCGGCGACGTTCATAAGAAATCCGCCGTCGCCCGCGATGACGACCACCGCACACTCTGGATTGATGAGCTTGGCCGCCATACCGACACCGAGGCCCGCGCCCATCGTCGCAAACGCGTTATCAAGGAGAACGGTATTTTGTTCGTAGGCAGGGTAGTTGCGCGCGATCCAGAGTTTGTACATGCCGTTGTCGAGCGAGAGAATTCCGTCGCGCGGCATAGCCGCGCGCAAGTCGCGCACAAAACGTTGTGGCTTGATGGGAAAACTTTTGTCGTCTGCTTTATGAGCGATATTGTCGAGTAATTCTTTTTTGACGCGATTAAACACCATAAAATCCCACTCTTTTTGCACGGTAATCCGCTCGCTCATGGCCCACAGCGCATGAGAAATATCGCCGATGATTTCATGTGTCGGCTTGTAGACATCGTCTATTGCGGCAGGGTAAAAGTTGACATGCACGATGGTCTGGTGTGATTCTGCGATGACGGGTGGTTTTTCGGTAATGTCATGTCCGATGAGCATGATGAGATCTGCCGCTTCGGCGGCGCGATGCACGTGATCGAGTGCGCTCAGAGCGGTGGTGCCGATATACTCGGGAGAACCTTCGTCTTCCACGCCCTTGCCCATTTGCGTGGTTATAAAAGGAATGTGGGTCTTTTGGATAAAATTGCGCAATTGCTTGCGAATGAGTTTGCGATTGGCTCCTGCCGCTATTGCAATGAGTGGCGAGCGTGCTGCCTCGAGTGCTTCGAGCACGGTATCGATGCTTTTGTCGTCGGGTACGGGCCGACGCAATTTTTGCCACTCGATTGGTTTTTCATCGCAGATTTCTTCCGCAACGTCTTCGGGCAATTCGAGATGCACGGCGCCGGGTCGTTCGGCTTCGGCGATGCGTATGGCGTGGTAGACGCTCACAGGAATGCGCGATGCACTCACGATGGTCTCCGCCATTTTCGTTATCGGTCGCATCATCCCGACCACATCGATGATCTGGAATTTCCCCTGCTTGCTTTTTTTGATGGGTTTTTGGCCGGTGATGACGAGGAGCGGCATTCCGCCGAGCTGTGCATACGCGACACCGGTAACAAGATTGGTCGCCCCCGGCCCGAGCGTGGAGAGCGCGACCCCCACGCGGCCCGTGAGACGCCCGACGGTCGCCGCCATAAAGACGGCTGTTTGCTCATCGCGCGTCGTGATGAACTCAATAGTGGATGTGCGCACCGCTTCGAGGAAGGCGAGGTTTTCTTCGCCGGGCACGCCGAAGATATAGTGCACGCCGGCGGCGGAGAGACTTTGTACAAACAAATCAGCGGCTTTCATAGCGTATATAGTACACGAATTATTGCACAATTAAGGTACACTGCACTGTAATGTACGACTACCATATCATTCTTGCCACACTTGGCACGGTCATCGGACTTTTGAGTTTTGTTCCGTATTTCCGAGACATTTTGAGTGGTTCGACAAAGCCGCATGTCTTTTCGTGGTTTGTTTGGTCATTACTTGTCGGAATTACCTTTTTCATCCAACTCGCCGAAGGTGGTGGAATAGGTGCGTGGGTGACTGGTATTGAATCTTTGTGCTGTTTTGCGGTGACTATCTTTGCCTATACGCGTGGAGAGAAAAATATCACACGCTCGGATTGGGTGTGTTTGTGCATGGCGCTCGTGGCAATTTTGCTGTGGCGTCTCGCGCACCAGCCACTTCTGGCAATTCTCCTTGTCATCTGCGCCGACTTGTTTGCGTACATTCCTACGTTTCGAAAATCGTATATACGCCCTGATGAAGAAACAGCTTTGCAATTTGCAATGAGCTCACTTCGATGGTTTATCGGAACGGTCGCGCTTCAATCACTTACGCCGACGGCATTGCTGTATCCACTCTGGAGCGGCGCCCTCGACGCGGTTCTTGTCGCGACCATTCTTATTCGCCGCAGGCAACTCGCGCGTATAGGTGAAGTACGCACTGATTGAGAGAGTAACTAGCTGTGAGATAATGTGCTGGCAATGTACGACATCAAGGTCATATTGGGTTTTTTGGCTGTTTTGGTTGGGCTTATCGGATACATTCCATACTATCGAGATGTTCTAGGGGGCGTTACTAAGCCGCATCCGTTTTCGTGGATCGGGTTTACGCTTCTGCTCGGCATTACTTTCTTTGCGCAGGTCGCGACGGGTGCTGGTCCCGGGGCGTGGGTCAATGGTGTGAGCGCGCTTGGCGTGATGGGTATCGCGATCTTGGCGCTTCAGAGAGGGGAACGGGACATCACGATTTTCGATTGGGTCTGCTTCGCCGGAGCCATTCTCGGAATTATATTGTGGCGGATGACGAATGATCCTCTCACGGCCGTTGTGGTGGTTACGATCACCGACATGGTCGCCTTTTTTCCCACGTACCGAAAAGCATATTTAAAACCGCATGAAGAAACCGCAAGTCTCTTCGCACTCTCGACCGCCAAATACCTCATAAGTCTCTTTGCCTTGACCTCCGTCAATCTCACGACCACGCTCTTTCCCATCTCACTTGTTGTAACCAACGCGGCACTCGTCGGTATGCTTTTGCTTCGCCGCAGGCAACTTTCAAGTACGGCAGTCAGACTGCCGTAATATTTTATGGATTTGCAAACGCTCGCATTCTTCGGCGGTCTCGTGGCACTTGCGTCGCATTTCTTTTTGATACACGGAGTTTGGAAGGGGACATTACACCTCAATATCGCGACGTGGATTTTATGGTCTGTCATCGACGCGTCCGTCTTGTTCTCCTCGCTCGCCGCAGGTGCTTCGGCGCCGTTTCTTTCTGCGGGATTTGTTGTGGGAGCCGTACTGGTAACGATTACTCTTTTTGGGAGGGGTGTGTGGCGATGGGGCATGCTTGAAACCTCATGTGCGGTTCTCGCACTTGCGTGTCTGGGGCTTTGGTATATCGCTGGCCCGCTCGTATCGCTTATCAGTCTCACTATCGGCAAGTACGGTATCGCAGGTATTCCGAGCGTCGTTGCGGCGTATAAGAATCCGGAGCGTACGCAGGGATGGATATGGCTCATGGGTACTTTCGGCGCGGCAACCAACATCTTCACAATTGGGTCATGGACCCTGGCCGACAGTTTTTTCCCCACAATCGCTCTCGTATTTACCATGCTCATCGGATTAATTCATCTCTTGCGTCGGGATGAGCATTGACAAGAAAACTCCACCTGCTATTTTATAGGTATGCAAAGGTTTTCTACAGGAATGATGATGGCGATGCACTCCGAAGCGGAGGCGTTTTGCCTGCATATCTAAATCCCACTAGACATCCAGACAAAAACCCTCCGCTCGGAGGGTTTTTGTTCTTTTTGATCTTTGACTCATTCGACAGGCTCAGAGCAAGCACAGGGTTGGGGACACAAGTCTGCCGGGAATCATCTCTCTCGGCGGACAGTGTTCCCAATCACAACGACAATGAGGATAATGTCATGGAGTATGCAACCGCTGTTCATATCACCGATGTCGCAGAATGCGAGAATGCACGGATGCGATTGGAAGTTCGAACGCGACAACTACTGGGTGTACCGTCGAGTTTTGTTAGCGTACGCACGGAAATCGAAGCTGCCGGACATCTAATTGATGCGCTGGCGGCCAGCGAATGTGGGCATGGATTCGTGTTCGTCAACCGCGCGCCTCGTGGCGGTGCAGGGAACGGGAAGCCTTTCGGGTATTGTACTGTCGGGAAAACTCTCGTGGTCTCGACTACCGGTGGCGAAACGTTTTCTCTCCTTCATAAGTTCTGTTTGGCAACATCGATACGCTACCTCGATATTCCCACCGTGATGACTTGGGCTGTCGAGCGCTCTCTTATCGAACGGGCGGACGCGGACTGGATAAGCGGGAACCAATTCAGGAGTTTCTGGTTTGTGCCGCTTGTCGCTAAATGGATAACTGAGCTCAAAGAAATTCCGGCAGAGGAGAAACTCTTCGCGGACTTTGTACCTCAGCCACCAGCGGCGGTTTGGTGCGACGACAAGCCGTTCGGAAACCTCAAAACCACATGGGGGTTGGCAGACCTCGAGGCAGGGCGTTCGCGGCTGATAACAAGGCTTCGGAATCTCCCGTTCCATCGGCGTCTTTCCGATGTGCCCAGCGGAATGGCGTCTTGGGTAATCGGTAGTTCCGGTATGCCAGGGGGTAATCGCACAGATGGCAATCGTTTCCTTGAGATTGTGGTGGGAAACGGTAATGCCGCGCGCGAACTCGACCTACGGGCAGGCTCATCCTTGTTATCCGAATCCTACTGACACGATCCTTTGAGGTTAAGCCGGCGGGGATTTGATGTATTACACATTATGTCCTCGCCGACTCTCATTCTCAACATCTCGAACAACGAACGGAGGATATTGTCATGAGTGCACATAACAGGGCGTTCATTCGCCTACTCGATCTGGCCACCTCTCATAACAGGGGGCTTGTTGTTGTATGTCGGCAGTTGGACACTGAGGAAATTCGGCGGCTGTATTGCGATTTATATCAGTTCGCTGAGGAGATTTCCCTGGATGATCAGCCTGAAAAAGTTGAGGAGACTCTGTATCGGGTCAAGTTGATATACGTTCCTCTCGGTGACGACGGGATTCTTTATCAGAGATCAGCCGATTACATCGGAGTGATACTCGATGAGATACCTGGTCTAATCCAAGAGTTGGAAAATGAGGCCGAACAATCTCCGCTCCCAGTTGTTTTCGGTCGTCCGAATCCAGCAGGGGAGTCGTTTGAATTCTCTTGGGTCTGGGTCGATCGGGAAACTCTCCGGCCGGTAAAGATTCAGGGGAAAGAGGTTGTCGAGGGTTATAACACTCTCTCTAGTTGAAATATCGGCTTTAATGTCCCCAACCGTGGCAAGGGATTCGACATCGTCGAATCCCTTGCCACCCAATTTTCATTCGTTTCTATGCTACTATATCCGCTAATGAGCGAGCGGAATTTTCGACAGCTTCTTGAGAAGAAATGGGACGAGGGGAAGTTTCTCTGTGTAGGACTCGACAGCGATTTTGAAAAGATTCCCGAAGTCGCACGTCCAGCGGGCGGAGGAGTACGAGAGACCATCGTCGGGTTTAATCGCGCGATTGTAGATGCCACCAAAGACATTGTGTGCGCATACAAACCCAACAGCGCGTTTTATGAAGCCTATGGCGACGAGGGGTGGAGCGCTCTGCGCGAAACTATTCAATACATACACGAATCCGCGCCCGACGTTCCCGTCATACTCGATGCCAAGCGCGCCGACATCGGCAATACCAATGATGGATATATCGCCGCCGCGTTCGATTATCTCGGCGCAGACGCGATTACCGTGCATCCGTATATGGGCAAAGAAGCACTCCGTCCGTTTTTGGAGCGCAGAGAAAAAGGCATTTTTGTCCTCTGTCGCACTTCGAATGAAGGAGCGGGAGAATTCCAAGACCTTCGTGTTGGAGAAAATCCTTTGTATCAGATTGTTGCACAACACGTTGCCGAAGAATGGAATGGTGGCCAAAATTGCGGCCTCGTGGTCGGTGCAACGTATCCCGAAGAATTGCGTGCGGTGCGTGCAATCGCCCCCGACCTCCCCATCCTCATTCCTGGCATTGGCGCGCAAAAAGGTGACTTGGAAAAAAGTGTGAGTGCGGGAAAAGACGCGCGCGGCCGCGGCATCGTCGTGGCCGCATCACGCGCGATTATATTTGCCAGTGGCGGAGCGGATTTTGCCGCGGCCGCGCGCACGAAAGCACAAGATATACATGGTGCCATCGGCAAGGCTTTGTTAGAATGATTCCTATGGACGAAGATGGCGTAATGAAAGTATTGCAAGATGTCGGAGCATTTCGCGCCGGTCATTTCGTATTTACTTCTGGATTGCATTCGGGTACGTATATCAACAAGGACGCGATGTATCCGCATGTCGCCGAAGTTTCGCAATTGTGCAAGGCGATGGCGGAAAAATTCAAAGACGACAATATAGAAGCTGTGCTCGGTCCCGCGTACGGGGCCATCATTCTTTCCACTTGGACGGCACATTCGCTCGGTGAAATGGCAGGCCGCGCGGTCTATGGCGTGTATGCCGATAAAGACGGCGAAGGAGGTTTCGCTATTCGCCGTGGATACGACAAATTGATCGCGGGCAAGCGCGTGCTGGTGGTCGAAGATCTCACCACGACCGGCGGTTCTTTGAAAAAAGTCGTTGAAGCTGCGCGCGCAATCGGTGCTGAAGTAGTAGGAGCAATCGCAGTAGCGAATCGAGGAGGAGTTACGAAAAGCGCAGTGGGTGATCCGCCGCGTTTTGAAACACTCGTCGATTTGCACCTCAATCAATGGACGGAAGATGCGTGCACGCTTTGTCAGCGCGGGATCCCTGTCAACACCGATGTCGGGCATGGTCGCGAATTTCTGAAAACAAAAGGGCTTGCATAGGAGTGGATTATTTATTTCCCGAGTGAATATGGATTTTCCGGATGAATTACGACTCGAACTAAAAAAAAGCGCGACGTTGCGCTACGGTGAAAATCCGCATCAGCGTGCGGCGCTCTACATCAATCCCTCCGACACGCGGCCGGGGGTTGCATCTGCACGCAAAGTGCAAGGCAAAGAGTTGAGTTTCAACAATCTGCAAGATGCAGACGCCGCTTTCGAGTGCGTCGCCGAATTCGACGAGCCTGCCGCCGTAATCGTAAAGCACATGAATCCCTGCGGTGTGGCCGTGGCAGAAAACGTGGTGGGTGCGTATCTGCGCGCGTTGGCGTGCGACACTGTTTCGGCTTTTGGGGGCATCGTCGCCTTGAATTCCACCATCACTGCGCCGCTCGCCACCGAACTTTCCAAGATTTTCCTTGAGGTGGTTGTCGCGCCCTCTGCTGAAGACGACGCGCTCGCCATTCTCTCGGTGAAGCCCAATGTGCGTGTACTTCTCACTGATGCGATGCCGGACATCGCCGAGAAGCGCACCGCAGTGCGATCGATAGCTGGTGGATTTCTTGTGCAAGAGACTGATTCAATTGTGTTTGATGATTCTTCGACAAATCTCAAGACCGTCACAAAGCGCCCGCCCACCGAAAAAGAACTCTCCGACATGATATTCGCGTTTACCGTCTGCAAACACGTAAAATCCAACGCAATCGTGTATGCCAAAGACGGCGCGACGGTAGGAATAGGTGCAGGGCAGATGAGTCGCATTTATTCGGCCAAGCTCGCCGCGCTCAAGGCACAAGAATCAAATATATCGCTCGAAGGATCGGTAATGGCTTCCGACGCTTTCATGCCATTTCCCGATTGCGTCGAGGCGGCGGCCGAAGCGGGTGCAACAGCGATTATCCAGCCGGGCGGTTCGCAGAAAGACCAAGATTCTATAGACGCCGCCGACAAACACGGCATGGCAATGGTCTTCACCGGCATTCGCCACTTTAGGCACTAGGCTTATTTCCCAAAGATTGAAGTCTCAGTACGTGCGTTAGACTTGTGATTATGCGTTAATAGGGGCATGGTAGCGACTGCCCCGTGGAGAGAAATCATCATCCCTGCACATACTGGGGGTGACGATTTGATCAATAGAGTTTTGACTGCCCATGCGCATGTCGAAAGATGGGCTGAAAACATGTTACGACTGGCAAAGATTGTTTCGCGCATTTCGCCTATAAAGCGCCCGATAATCCGCATCAGAAATAAAGATCTTGGACTTACAGCCCCACTTGTCTCTATTTCAGAAACCAAAAAAATAGGACTATCTCAAGGATTGCAGTTTTTGAGCCTTGAGGAAATTCTCGCGCTGCGTTTGTCATATATGGATCAACCGCCAGAGTGGATGCGCGTCGCGATGCAAACACAGAGTGATGCCGATGAGAGCATGCTCGATCTTGCGATTGTCAATGACGGAGCGAGGATCGACATTAGAACGACCTGGGCTTTCTCGCAGAACGTCTACCAGCCTCAACACGAGTGGTTCTGGTCACTGCCGGAGCAATAAGCGGCTAGCCGCAGTTATTTTTTCAAGAAACGACTCAAAAGAATTTCCGGGTCGGGACAAATGCTCAAATAATAATCTTTTTCTGAAGGTGCCGCTGTGCCAGGGAAGTCTCCACTTTTTCCAAGAAGATCTGTCGTCATCTGAAGATGAAGATGCGGTGCCCATGATCCGTTTTCTTCAGTTCCTCCTACCGAAGCGATTTGTTCGCCATGATGAATCGCTTTTCCTACAGAAAGTGTCTCGAGTGATGTTGCGGCGAGATGTCCGTACAGTGTGTAAAAGATAGTTCCACCTACCGTGTGTTTTAAGATAATCGTTGGGCCGTAGTCAAGAAAATTGTTGTTGTTTTGAAAACTATGAACGACCGCATCAAGCGGAGCAAAAAGAGGGGTTCCCACGGGAAGCCAAATGTCGATGCCGAGGTGAATTGTGCGATATTCGGTACCTTTCTTAAAAAGTTCACTCGATTGATAAAAAAGGCGATCTTCACCGTATCCGCCGAGCCCCCACGTGCGATTGGCCTTCTGCAAAGCTGTTGTGATGTATGAATGCAAATCTCCTGGATCCATCATGTTTACACTCGGTATGTCGGGATTGTTTCTTGAGAAGTCGAAAGTATACGGTGGCGTATTTATAAACTGCGTGGGCAGGAGAGGCGAGGCATTTTGTTCTGTGGAGATTGCTTCTATGATTGTTTGCATAGCATAACTCTACGCATCTTTGGTTAAAAAACAAGAGATCATGGCCGCAGTAGCAACCATGATCCCAAGTGACGATCAGCGGAGCCGCCGTAGACCCTCAATGAGTACCGGTAGCTTCGCTTCTCGGTAGTTCCTCAATCGTAGGAGCGGAGGAACATCTGTCGAGAAGACGCGGGTAGGTCCATCCCAGTGGATGATCGGCCCCGCATCGATCTCGTCGACGACATGGTGCAACGTCGCCCCCGTCCGAACCTCCATCTCGGGGTGCTCGACCGCGTAGCGGATTGCGTCCGCTGTCGGCGTTTTCCCCCGGAAGCAAAAGGGGGATTCAAGGCACGTGACCGCCGGGTGGATGTTGAGCACCTTCCCCGGCATCAACTTGTGCAGATGCTCGATCCGCGCCATGTAGTGATCGGATAGGATGACCCCTGCATCGACATGACTCACGATCCCCATCACTGTATCCTCGAACGCGAGCTTTTTTCGCGCGCGTCCCAGAGTGTCGTCCCGGGGGAGGAAACGGAATTCTGACTCGACGTTGTACGTCATATCGACAACACGACGTCCCACACACATGAGATCTAGTGGATGAATCCACCTTTGATCCAAGCGAGGAAATGCCGAGCATCCGCTCCCGCGGAGGTCTTTCTCACGGTCGTCTGTGACGACCGCGGCGAGGTGGAAGAGCCCGTAGAGCGCGCCACCTGGTGAACATTGATGCGCGAGCTCTTCGACAGCGCCGCGCATGTACTGCTGGCCGCTTGGAGTAGGGACCCAGCAGCCATTTTGGTCGCATCCCCCAGTGTCGCGGACAGATGTTAGGACAACGATTCCAACTGACGTCATGGGAACTTCCTTCCTATTCGTGTTGATCGACTCCCAAAGAGCCTAACGAGGATAATAGATGCAATAAGCAAATAAGCCAAGATTTCGATACAATATTGCAGATTTATGACGATATGTTATAATTACAACATGAGAACCATAAGTCAGGTCGTGGAGGAGGTCATACAGCGGTCGCCCTTTTTTGCCGAAGCTATCGCGGAGGGCATCGCCAACAATGCAGAAATCGCACGAAAAATAAAACCAGACGTGGAAAAACGCCTGCTTGAAGAAGTGTCGGAATCGGCGATTGCGATGGCCCTCCATCGTTTGAGCAAACACATTCGTCGTCCGCACTTCGGCGAAAAAATGTTGAAACAAGTACATGATATTACTGTGCGATCGGGGCTTGTAGAATTTGTATTTTCTAATTCTGACGCGCCAGAACTTCTCGACGCGCTACTTGCCTCGGCGAAGAAAAAGCGGCACACATTTGTCAATCTTTCACGCGGTCTCCATGAGTCGCTCTTGGTGGTGAATCGTGATTTTGAAGACGAGATCGCGGCTGTTTTGCGCAAACAAAAAAATCTTCGCCGCAAAGATAGCTTGTCGGCTATCACGATGCATTTGCCCAAAGTGAGTCTCAATGTACCCGGCGTGTATTATCCGATTTTGAAAGCGATTGCGTGGGAGGGGATTAGCTTTGTCGAAGTCATGTCTGTCGACACGGAGTTTAGTATTCTCTTTGAAGACAAAGACGTTGACCGTGCGTTTTCGGTGTTGAAACGGATTACGTCATAATTCAACATTCGAGGCGAGGAGGAGGAGTTTGCGTGTTGAAAGGGGTTGGGTGTATACTGTCAATATAGTTGGCTTCGGCCTCGCCCCCGCAAGGGGGAGAATGTGGAACAAACGATTAATATGACTCGCAGCATTTGGATTGGTATCGTGGTCGTGCTTCTCGGGGCAGGATGGTGGTACCTCAACCAATCGAACGTCCCCGCGGTTTCCGAAACTACTCAATTATCGACAACAGAGAGTGTTATGCAACCGGTGGCGACCAATCCCACTTCACAATCCAAACAGACTGTTCCCACACCAAACACTGCGACAAGAGTGTCCGTTGCCGGGTATTACGCCATTAATGATAATCCTGAAGATGGTTTTATACTAGTGAGCCAGTCAGGCAATATGATTGTGCTGAAAGGTGTTAGGATCGAAAATAGGACAACTGGGCCATATTATGCTCACCTTAATGCGACGACCACGATTGATGACAGCGGTATAGCTAAAGTAGATTTGACTGAGAATCACAAATATCCTTGCGAAATGACATTGACATTCAGTACTTCTTCGCCGGAATCATCTAGTGTTGTGGTGGACCACCCCCCAATTGGTGGTTTCTGCGGTTTTGGCCAAAATATGTCGCTCTTTGGTAGATACTACAAACAACCTTCCGTACCGGCCAATTTGCCCAGGACGCAAGGTGCCTAATAAGCTACCCGGAAAAAATTCCGAGGGAGGAAAATTTGGAAGTGGCCGTTAAATCTCTTGGGGCAGGTGGCGGAGGAAGAGGTAGATGTCTTCGAGAGCTTTTACGGCGTCGCCGGCGGCGATGTTGTTTTGATGATAGAGGCCGTCGGTACAATCGCCCGCGGCCCAGATACGAGGATGCGATGTTTTGTGCGTACGCGGGTCGACTTTGATTTGACCAACGTCTGTTTTTTCAAGAGTAGAGCCGACCCATGCGGTGTTGGGGATGAGGCCGATTTCTACAAAGATTCCCTCGGCGGGCAATAATTCTTCTTTGCCGCTTGGGGTGTCTTTCCACCGCAGGCCGGTAACGAATTGCGCACCTTCCACGGCAATGATTTCTGAATTTTTCACAACACGCATATTGGGATGCGCGAGCGCGGCGTCGATTGTTATTTTGTCGGCCTTGAATGTATCAGTGCGGTTGAAAAGCGTTACTAATTTGCAATACGCGAGGAGCTGGAGGGCAGTCTCAAACGCGGCGTTGCCGCCGCCGATTATTGCTACATCTTTGTCGGCAAAGAGCGGGCCGTCGCACGAGGCGCAGTAGGTGAGGCCCTTTTGGTCGTATTCTTTGGCGCCCGGCACTTCGAGCTTGCGGCGGTTGGCGCCGGTTGCGATGAGGACGGATTGGGCTTCTATCGGATCCCCTTTGGAAAGTGAGATGGTTACTTTGTCGTCGGCGGGCACAAGTGCGGTGGCGCGGACAGGCGAGAGAATGGTCAGAAATTCACCGGCGTATTGCATGGCGTGCTTTTTGAAACTATCGGCGAGATCGGCACCCGAAATCGCAGGTGTGCCGACCCAGTTTTGTATTTCACTCGAAATGCCGCTTTGTCCACCCCATTCCTCGACGACCATCACCGTCTTCAAGCGCTTGCGCGCGGCGTAGATGGCGGCGGCGGCCCCTGCGGGGCCGCCGCCTACGAT
>CAYGMC010000016.1:0-18686 GCA_964351105.1 uncultured Candidatus Saccharibacteria bacterium
CCTCCACCTCGGTCAGACGGAAAGGCTGTCGATATCGACAGCCTGCCCACAGCTCCCCGCGACGGAAGTGGCTGGGCGTATTGATTACACGGCGGCGGATTTTCGGATCCGCCGCCTATCGACTTTTGTATACAAAAACAGCAAGCGCCGGGGGATGTTGAATCCCGCCGGCGCTTTTTATTCGATCCAAAGATCATCCATCCCCGACTTTTAGCACATCGATGTGCCCGGCCAAGAAATTCGCGACTTTTTGACCCATGGCCCCGAACGAAAAGAGCTGCATGACGGGCGTTCTTTTCGCCCGCTCCTGACCAGGAAATAGAGACACCAAATCATTGCCACGATTTCCTACAACAAGCCCGAAGTACCGACCATCTTGGCCGTGGATATCCGAGAGCTTTTCCCAGAATCTCCTGTCCGCTTGCACGATTAGCGCGACACGGCATCCTTGTTTGAAGGCGGTCATTGCGGCCTCGATTTCTTCGTCCTTGCCAGTCATGCAGATGATTATCCACGGCATGTCACGCATCGCGAGCATCATGTAACGCTCGACGGAAGGCGGCTGGTAAGGCAAGGGGAAAGGCGGCTCAAAGACCTGCCATGTATTCGGATCTAGACCCGAAAGAATGTGGGTCTTCGTATCCGACAAGAGGTCAGCATCGTCGCATACGACCAGTACTTGTGACTTGTTCGTCATCGATGTACTTCCTTCATGGTTTGAGATCGATATTGCAAGCGTAAAGAACATTGCAAGCCTGCCTGCAACCAGTCGCGATTGCGATCTGGAAACTATTTCATATGGGAGACAGATTCCAGATAACAATGAAAAAGCCCCTTGCGGGGGCTGGTCTGTCGATTTGAGCGTTGCGACAAAATTACCCCCTGGGGCTGGTATAAACGCAATAATATGTCGCACTGAAATTCATGTAACAGGACTATATACCCTACTTCTTCTTTTGTCCACACCCTAGGAGGCGCGTAATCGCGCCTCCTACCACACCGGATTGAAATCCATACTAAAAGACTTGGCGGCGGATTTTGGCATGCCGTCTGCGCTCGGCTTGCCATTTTTGGGCGTGATGTCTTTTACTTTTGTCGGCAATCCTATCTTTCCGAGAAGTTTGAGGAACGGATCCGGATCGAGCTCTTCCACATTCACCATGGTGCGGGGATTCCAGATGCCCTGCGCGACCAGCATTGCGGCCGCTATCGGCGGCACTCCCGCCGTATAGGAAATCGCCTGAGATTCCACCTCTTTGTAGCATTTCGCATGATCACAGTTGTTGTAGATGAGTACTTCGCGCCATTTACCATCTTTCCATCCCTTTACCAAATCGGCGATGCAGGTTTTGCCCGTGTATGTCTTGGCGAGCGACGCGGGGTCGGGTAGCACCGCCTTGAGTACTTTGAGCGGAACGACTTTCACCCCTTCCGCAGTAGTAACCGGCTTTTCTGAAAGCATGCCAAGATTGCGCAAGACGCCAAAGACATTGAGATAGTGGTCGCCGAAGCCCATCCAGAAGCGGATACTGCGAGCGTGCACATTTTTGTAGAGTGAGTGGAGTTCATCGTGCCCGTTGAGATAAATTGGCCGCATGCCGACCATCGGAAAATCATAATCCCATCGTTCGCTATGCACTGGGCGCTGTACCCACTTGCGATTGATCCACGTCCACACTTTTTTGAACTCACGGAAATTGATCTCGGGGTCGAAGTTGGTGGCAAAGTATTTGCCGTGCGAACCTGCGTTTACATCGAGAATATCGATCGTGTCTATCTTGTCGAAGTAGTGCTTTTGTGCGAGCGCGGCATAGGCATTGACCACACCCGGATCGAAGCCGATACCGAGAATGGCATTAATCCCCGCCTTCTTCGCCGCGGCTTTCTTTTTCCATTCGTAATTGCCATACCACGGCGGATTCTCGGCGACTTTGGTGGGATCTTCGTGAATTGCGGTGTCCATGTAGGTGACAGGCACGCCGCCCACCTCTTTGGCGCGAATACACGCTTCGAGCACCGACATGTTGATATACGCGGTTCCGAGATTGATGACAATCGAGGATTTTGTGTCTTTGATGAGCTTTACCATTGCCGGTATATTCATCGCGTCTACCTCTTTTGCGTAGATTCTCCCCTTCTTGTTTTTGATACTTTTCTTGCGCTTGATGCTTTCGATAATCTTGAGCGCTTTGTCTTTCTTGCGTGTCGCGATGCAAATATCTCCCAACACGTCGTTGTTTTGTGCCGCCTTGTGTGCCGCCACATGCGCGACCGCTCCTGCACCCACAATTAGAACATTCTGTTTCATGGTAATTTCAGTATTAGGATAATGTCTTACGGAAGTCATCGTAGGTAAATTCCCTCACGACGTCAACTGTACCATCCAATCGCTTCACCACAATTGAGGGCATCTGTACGCCGTTAAACCAGCTCATCTTGACCATCGTGTAGCGCGCGGCGTTGTCGAACACGATATAATCTCCCACTTTCAAGGGTGTTGGAAAATCATACGTGCCCCAAATGTCGCCCGCCAAACAAGTATTTCCTGCCACTATGAAGCGATGTATCCCTTTTTCAGGCAAAATAATCGTTCCGTCTTCTTTGTATACCAAGTTGTCGAGCATGTGCGTTTCCACCGCCGCATTGATGATGGCAATATCAGCTTCGTTCTTCAAAGTATCCAGCACCTGCGTGATCAAGAAACCCGAGCCGAGCACCGAGGCTTCGCCTGGCTCGAGGTATACCTGTACATCAAAATCAGTTGCAAATTTTTTCAATCGTTCGCAAAATTTGTCGAGTGGGTAGCCTTCATTCGTAAACGCTATACCACCCCCCAGACTCACCCATTCCATTTTTTTCAATAATTCTCCATACATTTCTCCGATCTGATCGACGATCTTTGAAAACGCATCGAAATCGGTATTCTCGCAATTCACATGGAACATGATGCCCTGTATCTTGTCGGCCACTGCTTCAATCTCTGCTCTGTCTTTGACCCCAAGACGGCTTGCCGTGCGCGCAGGATCGGCGAGATCAAAGTGCGAGTAGCTGATGCCCGGATTTGCTCGCAAACCAACATTCATTCCCTGCACGGAATCATAGAAACGATCCAATTGGGAGATCGAATTAAAGATCACTTTGTTGGCAAATGTCTTGACCTCTTCGATATCTTTTTGCGACCATGCAACACTGTATGCCTGCGTTTCGCCTCCAAACGTTTCGTGCCCCAGACGCGCCTCATACAGCGCACTCGAAGTCGTACCGTCCATATATTTGCTCATGAGCGGAAACACTGACCATGTAGAAAAGCATTTGAGTGCGAGCACCGCCTTCGCACCCGATTTTTCGCGTATGTATTGTATCTTTTCGAGATTTTTGAGAAGCCGTGTTTCGTCTATCAAATAGTACGGCGTCTCGATCTCTGCATGCGCGTGTGCAAATTCTTGAATATCTGCGGCATTTGACATACCAGCCACTTTAGCACATATTTCTCTGCAGTCTTGTTCCAATTGGTTCAAGCGAAACACTCGAACGAGAGGCACCGATGACAACGTACAGAGAACTTCTTCCGATATCCGCGAATTCGAGGTGGGAAGCGGCGGCGGCCAATTTGCTGAGTTTGCACTCGTGGGGATGCGATTACCCAATCGACCCTCTCGTGGAACTCCAGAAGGCTGTTTACAAGGTCGCCGCTTTTGATGGACATGGCCTCGTCGGATTCGCGGTTGTCAACCGACATGCTGATCCGCGGCCAAACACGCCGGAGAATGATGAGCTGTGGTTCTCATGCTGGGTCGTTCACCCCGATTACCGCCGACGGGGAATCGGTCGGGCTTTGCACGATCACTGTATCAGATTCATGCAGAACACTGATGGCAAGTTCCGACTGTCCGGCGAAAACCAGCCAATGATCGAATGGTTGAAGAAGCAAGGCTGGATCGTCATCGACGATCCGACCATCAACAAGTTCGGCACATGTGTCAACGAAGCCGGCGAGGCGACGACTATCATGGAATTCGATCTCTGAACGACTACTCCGGTTACAACGACCCTCCCGCGGCAACGTCGCGGGAGGTCGAATATTTTTATACTTTCAGATACCTTTTTTATACATGAGTTCTGCATTCAAGATGCCGCCGGCTGCTTCTTTCATTCAGGATATAATTAATGCGTCATGGATAAAGACTTTGATCGTTGGAACGAGATCAAGAAAAAGACTGAGGTCGAGCAACCGCGTTTGTATACTGTCCGCGAGATTTGGTGGTGCCGATTCGGAGTCAATGTAGGTACTGAGCAAGATGGTAGAGGGAAAAGCTTTTTACGCCCTGCTGTCATACTACGTGGTTTCGGCCCTGATGCCTGTATGGTAGTTCCGCTTACCACTTCCACGCGCAAACATTCTCTGCGTGTACAGATCGGCTCTGTTGATGGCCGGGAAGCACGCGCGAATCTTTCGCAGATTCGTGTTGTTGATACGCGGCGCTTGGTGGAAAAAATAGGGTTTCTTGAGAAAGGCATTTTTACCACCATGAGAAAAGCCGCTAGAGACTTGCTCTAACGGCTTTCTTCACATTCTCCCCCTTGCGGAGGTGAGGCCGAAGCCAACTGTTTTTGAATTATACACCCTCTGGCCCTGAATTGCAAACGAAATCCCTGTATCTATCCCGATAGTCCCTTTTTATACGCCAACTCTGCATTCAAGATGCCACCACCTGCGGCGCCGCGGACGGTGTTGTGCGAGAGCGCGACGAATTTGTAATCGAACACGGGACATGGGCGCAGGCGGCCTACGGTGACTGCCATACCTTTGTCGGCATCTCTGTCTTTCTTCGGCTGTGGGCGATTTTGTTCCTCTCGATAAATTATGGGCTGGATCGGGGCCATAGGCAGATCCAATCTTTGCGGTTCACCCTTAAATTTTTGCCAAATCTTTTTAATTTCTTCGATGCTCGGTTTTTTATCACCGAACAAGACACTCACGCATGCGGTGTGACCATCGGATACTGGCACCCGATTGCAATGAGCCGATATTGCTATGCCTTCATGTGAGAGAATCTCGTTGCTCTCTACGCGACCGAGAATTTTGAGCGGCTCGCTCTCGGTTTTCTCTTCTTCCCCACCAATGTATGGCACCACGTTATCAATCATGTCGAGGCTCGCAACGCCCGGGTAGCCTGCACCTGAAACAGCCTGCATTGTGGTGAGAATTATTTTCTCTACCTCGTACCCCGCCTGCATCAGCGCGTAGATGGGTGTGAGATAACTTTGCAAACTGCAGTTGGGCTTTACGACGATGAATCCTTTGTCCCACCCATTCGCTTTTTGCTGCGCAGGAACGATGTCGAGATGCTTGGCATTTATCTCGGGAATCAACATAGGCACGTTTGAAGTAGTTCGGTGTGCCGAAGCATTCGAAAAGACAGCGAGACCTGCCGCTGCGTACGCATTTTCAGCGGCACGAATCGCATCTTTGTCGGACATTTCAAATGCAGAAAAAACGAGTGCGCAATTTTTTGCCGCCGTTTCCACATCGGCAATATCGTACACTGTCATGGTGGCCACATCCGCTGGAATATCGCCCGATACATGCCAGCCATTTTTGAGCGCGTCTTTGTATTTCTTGCCTGCAGATTGCGGGGAGGCCGCGAGGTGCGCGACGCGAAAATACGGATGATTTTCGAGCAGATGAATATACTGCTGTCCCACCATGCCCGTCGCTCCTAAAATACCTACAGGGATTTTTTCCATACTCTTGTATATTACCGCACGAGCGCGTCGTAAATAGCACGAATAGCGGGCGCGGTGTCTTCTTCTTTGACACCAACGACGATATTTATTTCACTCCCCCCTTGATTCAAGATGCGGATATTGATACCGCGCTTACCGAGCGCCGTGCCGATTTTGCCCGCAATGCCGGGCGTTTCTGCCATGCCGAGTCCCACGGTGCAGATGAGTGCCAGCCGCTGAATAGTGCGGATTGCGTCAGGATGACAGGTATTCTGCAAAAGTTCCAAAAGGCGTTCGCGCTTACCATTTAAACTTGCCGTGGGGACGACAAAGCTCAAAGAATCGACGGTGCCCGGACAATGATCGATGCTGATACCCAATTTTTGGAATACGCCCAATGCGCGCCACAAGAATCCGACCTCGTTGTTCATGCCATATTTCAGGAGCGTAATTGCCGTATACCCACTCTTTCCCGCAATGCCCGTAATCGCGTGTTGCGGCTCCGACACTTCCGTTACAATCCATGTGCCCGTTTTCGATGGTGCGGCGGTGGAACGCACATGGATAGGAATGCCGACCGCGCGCACGGGCGCAACCGCATTTTCATGAAATACGTTCGCACCCATAAAGGTAAGTTCTCGGAGTTCGCGATACGTCATACGGGCAATTCTTTTTGGGTGGCGCACCACGCGCGGATCGGCCATGCGAATGCCGAGCACATCGGTCCAATTCTCATACACGGAGGCTTTTACCAGTGCCGCGACTATTGCACCTGTAATATCGGAACCGCCACGTGGGAAAGTTTGAATCAGATTTTTTGTACCTTCCACATACCCATAAAAACCCGGGATAACAACACCTTTACGCGCTTTACTGCGAAGTTTTATCTGCAATGCGTTCTTTTTTGTCTCTTCCGCATCATAATTGCCACGTGTATCAAATGCGATGAGATCTGCGGCATCGAGAAATTCGAATCCAGTCGCCACAGCCACGATCTGTGCCGAGAGCCATTCACCGCGACTCAATGCAAAGTGGTAAAGACGATTTTCGTTACGTGTGAGTTTTTTTGCGTCGCGTTTGATGCGCTCGAAGAGTGCATCAATATCCACATCTACTTTCAATTCTGCCACGATTGATTTAAACCGCTCGTGAATGACCGCAAGGCGCCCGTCTTTCTCTTCGCCACTCGCTTGTGCCCACTGAGCAAACATATCGGTAACCTTGTCGTCTTCCGCATGTCGTTTGCCGGGAGCAGATACGACAACAAATCGGCGCATCTTGTCGCGCTTCACAATACTCACCACACGCGCAATACGCCGTGCGTCGGCAAGCGAGGTACCGCCGAATTTGGCAACCGTGTATGACGTCCCGTTCATAGGCTTAACACTATGCATTGATTTTGCAAAAATGCAAGATTTTGGTGCGGATTATCGCTTGCGGGCTTGGAATTTTTCGATCACGACAAGAAGCGGTGTCGCCAAAAAGATAGACGAATAGGTACCCGCAACGATACCGACCAAAAGCGTGAGCGCAAAGTCGCGTGTCGAATCGGGTCCGAAAAAGAAAAGGGCGAAGAGTGTAACGACAACCGTAAGCGATGTATTGATAGAGCGTACAAAAGTCTGATTGAGCGAACGGCCAGCGGTATCGGCAAAATCTTCTTTTTTACCTTTCTCGTGATTGATGCGCAAATTCTCACGCGTCCTATCAAACACCACGATGGTATCGTGTATCGAAAAGCCGAGTACCGTGAGCAATGCCGTTACGAAAAGCGTGTCGACGGTCGCGCCAGTGAAATGTCCGAGAATTGCAAAAAAACCGATAGGAATAATGACATCGTGTACGAGCGTAATAAGAGCGACAAGACCATACACCCATGAAGATATGGGCTTTGACACTTTGCGAAATGCGAATGCAATGAAGAAAAGGATGCAGAACATGACCACAATGATGGAAATAAGCGCCTTACTTCGAAGCTCGGCGCCGATTGTGGGGCCAATTTCACTCTGGTTACTGATGATCACGGGATACACGCCACGTACAGAGAGCGTGTCGAGCAGTGCTTCGCGCTGTGCATTGGTCATGGCACCGGCGCGCATAATGTAATCTCCCGTACCCGCCTCACGAAGCGAGTAATTGGTGAGGTGAGCGGAATCCAGTGACTGCTGGAGAACATTCGCCGGAGGTCTGCCACCTGCATACGTTGCTTGTACCAGCGTACCGCCGGTAAAATCGATTGCGAGACGGATACCAAATAGGAAAAACGAGACGAGCGAAGCGAGCACCAATGCGCCCGTCAGTGCAAAAAAGATCGTTCTGTAGCGAATGATTATCATACTTTTTTAGGCATCGGAGTTATGGTCTGAATACGATACCAGATTACGAGGTATACGTATGCCGCAAGAAGTATTATCAACACTGTCTGACCAGCGGTGAGAAGCGCATCGTGCATATATACGTATTTGAAGAGAAAGACAGTGCTAGCGAGTACTCGAATAAGAGAACCCGCAATCGAAATATCGCCCGAACTTTTGCGTAGATATACACGTCGTATTTGGAGCGCCATATCAAATAATAAGGCGACATATGCGAGCCCAAGAGAATAGTCGATAATGGTTATGGGGTTCATATTTTTATATTTGTATTCCGCTTCCAAACAAAAATCGTACGAAACCGTGTTTTCCGTTCATACCGAGCGCTTTCAAAAACGTGCGCGAGACAGAGATTGCTGTAAGCATTGATACCAAAACACCGAGGAAAAATACCAGCGCAAAACCTTTTATCATAGAAGTACCAAACCAAAAGAGCACGACGGCGGTAATCATTGACGAAATGTTGGAGTCACGAATAGACGGCCATGCGCGCGCAAAACCGTGTTCTATCCCTTCTGTTGCCGTTGCACCACTTTTCATCTCTTCTTTCATACGTTCGAAAATGAGGATGTTGGCATCGACCGCCATACCGACCGAGAGCACAAAGCCCGCGATACCCGCGGCGGTCAGAGTGACGGGAATCAACATGAAAAGTCCGAGCATGACGATTATGTAAAAAAGGAGCGCGAGTGACGCGAGGAGTCCGGGAAGACGATACCAAAATATCATGAATATCATGACAGCAACAACGCCGATGATGCCCGCCATGATGCCGCTATACACCGCCTGACTTCCTAGTGTCCCTGAAACGGTTTGCGTTTCTATAAGACCGATGGGTACCGGTAGTGCACCGTAGTTGAGATCGCGGGCAAGTGTCTTTGCGCCCTCCGCGGTGAAATTACCGGAGATAACAGCCGTCCCATCGGGAATCACTTCTCGAATGACCGGTGTCGAGATCGGCGTACCATCTAGAAATATTCCAAATACGCGGCCCACGTTTTGTTCGGTGAGAGACTTGAACAGCTTTGCGCCATGGGAATTAAAATGGAGTACAACGACCGGTTGATTAAGCGAACCAGCCCCACCTTGGAATTGAATTTCGGCACTCGCAAGATCTTTGCCCGTAATCGAGGCGGCCTCGAAATACTGCGAGATAGTCGACGTGGAAAGATCCTGCGGAGGTTCGACACCTGTTTTGAGAAAGCGAAATTCAAGTACGGGTGTCTGTCCGATGAGTGCGATTGCTTTGCGTGTGTCAGTAATACCGGGCAACTCAACGAGGAGTCGCTGTTCTTTGCCTGTGCCGCCGAGAAAACTTCCCTGTTGAGTCTCGACGAGTGGTTCGGAAACTCCAAAAAGATTTACGCGGCGTTCCACCGTATCACGCAGAGCGGCCATTGATTCGGCCACATCGGCTCCCTGAATATTCGAAACATCGGCGCGGTAGACAAGCTGGGTGCCACCCGAAAGATCGAGCCCCAATTTGAACGGCCGCCACGCCTGTGCATGCGATGCATAGACAAAGTAGCCGACTCCCACACCTACGAGAAGGACGAGCAGTGCGGCAAGGCGTTTCTTGAGCATGCGCAGTAGTATACTCGTCGGAGCATTTTAGCCAAGTCCCGCAAAATAGTCTTCGCCCGAATACCAAGGCGAGGCCTTGATATACTATCAGTATGGCGTACCGCGCTCCCTTCGGTATTGATGAGTTATACCACTGTTACAATCGCGGCGTTGATAAGCGACAAATATTTCAGGACAACAACGATTACGAGCGATTTTTACTGCTCATGTACATAGGAAATTGTGCGGAGCCAATTCACATCTCGAACCTAAAAAATTCGTCTCTCGCCGACGCGGTCGGAAACAATCCTATTTCACATGGAGACACGCTCGTAGAAATCAGTGCTTATTCATTGATGCCAAATCACTTCCACTTTGTGCTGAAAGAAATTAAAGAGAATGGAATCTCGACATTCATGCAAAAAGTATTTACGGCCTACACAATGTATTTCAATAAGAAGAATAATCGCTCGGGTACTCTATTCGCAGGGCCTTTTAAATCGAAACATGTTGCGGATGATGAATATCTAAAGCATTTGATCTCATACATGCACCTTAACGCCGCTGAATTGTTTGAACCCCAATGGAAACAAGGTGTCGCAAACACGGCCCAACTTGAAAAACAGCTACTCAATTATCGATTCTCAAGTCTGCCTGATTTTCTCAATAATAAACGGCTTGAAAGAAAAATACTCGGCGATTCTATATTCACCTACTTCGATTCTATCCCCACAATTATAGATATAATCGAAGAGGCAAAAGCCTACTATATCGAAATATCAAGGCGAGGCCTTGATGAGAATTGCGACTAAAAATCATCGGGCCGACTTAAACCCTACGCCACCGACTAATATAGGTACTTCCGAAATAGACTTACCCATCCTGTCGAGAGCGGTTCGAATCGTTGGTGATGGTGCGACGTTAGACGATCTATTGTGCATGATATTTTTCGTCTCGATGGCAATGTATCCTGCGTTCTGGTACATTTCGTGCAATTCTTCTGGCGTAAGTGTCTTTGAGGGAATAATGTGTGTTTTGCCTTCTATGACGAATCGCGTGGTATCGGTGCTGATGTGGTAGATCTGCTCGCGGATAAATCGATTGAGTTCCGCAGCCGGGTATGTTGTGATGAGCGCTCCTCGGGGTTTCAAAACGCGCATCGCTTCTGAAAAAAACGCTTTTTGATCAGGTATGCCGTCGCACAAAGCTGCAAACACAATTTCCTGGGATCCCGAAGCAACGGGCATCAACTGCGCATCACCGACGATGTAACCACCATAAAGTGCTTGGTCGATACCGGATAGCAGATTATGCTGCTGTGCAAATGACAACATGTCTTCGGCTGGTATCAGCATCATTTCATCGAACAACCGGCGCCGTTCAGATGGGTCGAGTTTTTCCCATGCATCGGATTGTTTTGTAATCTCGACAGCTCCAATCTCAAGCGACTTGCCGACAAGATTGTGACGGAATTCCGCAAGCGCTTTTTGAGAAATATCCAGATAGGTCAGGTTCCGCATATTCAGTCCGCGGTTATCAAGATCGCCTCGTATCCGCAATGCACCCGTCATGACGCTTGAATTGCCATGAGATCCACCGCCAACATTAAGCAGATGTACTTCGTCGAGTGGTATGCCCAAGTGCCTGTTGGCTGATAGGATAAATCCTCCCAACGATTTTTCTTGTGTTCGATAGAAAAATTCAGTTGTCTGATGGCGCGGAGAAACATACTCTCTTCCGAGCTGATCATACGTTCTCGAAGTGTTGCGCATCTCTTCTGACATACGTTCACTGTATCAATGTTCGCAAATTTCTGAAAATCATCGCGACAGCGACGGGACCGACGCCGCCGGGGACGGGGGTGAAAAAAGAGGCGACTTCTGCGCATGCGGGATCGGCATCACCACGTATGATTCCGCGTTGTTCGGAGGCGCCCGCATCGATGAGCGCGGAACCTTTTTTGAGATGTTC
This sequence comes from uncultured Candidatus Saccharibacteria bacterium, assembly GCA_964351105.1. Classification (GTDB taxonomy): domain Bacteria; phylum Patescibacteriota; class Minisyncoccia; order Phycocordibacterales; family UBA2100; genus UBA10103. The sequence continues at coordinate 11,634 of CAYGMC010000016.1, forward strand.
TGGCTTGATGAGACCAGGCTTACCGGCGCCAGAGACGACAATGTCGGCGATTATGAGATCTTCTATAGAACCTTCTTCAAGGGTGCACATCGATACGTCCGCGCCCAAACTTTTTAGGAGCCACGCCGATGGCTTGCCTACCAAACGGCCCGCTCCCACAACGACCGTGCGTGCACCTTGTATAGCGATACCGTTCCTTTGTAAAATTTCGACGACCGCAAGTGCAACGGGGGCATGAACTAGACGATTCTCTTCAGCGACTGTCGGATTGAGCGCGTCTACATCTTTTTCGGGAGGCACTGCGGCAAGCACCGTGTCGGTATCAATACCATTCGGAAGTGGGAGTTGTGCAATAACGGCATCAGCACGCTCTGAAAGAGTTTGAATAGCGGTGATAATCTCTTCTTGAGAACTCGATTCGGGCAAGTCAGTACGCATCATCTGTATTCCGAGCCGAGCCGCTGATTTTTCTTTGATACGAACAAACGACGCGATGACCGGATTTTCACCGACAACGACAATGCCGAGTGTTGCCGGATGTTTCTTAAAAAAATCCGACAATTCGGCATACATATCAGCGGCAATCGCTCGGCCTTCTACTATCATGACAGTCCTGCTTCCCTCTTCAATTCCGCAATGCCGTCTTCCACCTTGATCGTCGGGATCCAGCCGAGCAACTCTTTTGCCTTTCGATTGTCCGCGAGCGCATCGTGCGATTCGATACGCGGCGGGCCGTATTTGATCTCACCGCCAAACATTTCAGCAAGTGTTTGGATGGATATATTGCGTCCTGCGCCGATATTGATGACTTCACCTTTTCCCACCTTGGTGCTTTCTGCGGCGAGCATATTGGCGGCAACGACATCGCGCACATGTGTGAAATCACGTGTGACCGTACCGTCGCCAAAGATTGTGATTGGTTCGCCTTTGGTGCGTGCGAGCAAAAACTTGCCGATTGCAAGCGCATACGCTCCATTTGGGTCCATTCCTTGACCGTACACATTAAAATACCGAAGACTGACCGTCTCGATACCATAAAGCGTCGGCCACAGTGCCGCGAAAAGCTCACCGACGTACTTTTGGAGACCGTATGGATGGACGGGAGCTGCTTCCATCGTTTCTACAAATGGGAGCGTCTTTTGTTGACCATACGCAGAACCAGACGACGAATATACGACACGGCGCACCTTTGCGCGCGCCGCGGCAGTCAATACCGAAACAGTACCTGTTATGTTTTGATCGGTCGTTTCGACTGGATGCTCGATAGAGTATGGAACACGCGGCACAGCGGCAGTATGAAATACTACGTCGGCGCCAGCGAACACTTTTTCTATATCAGCAGTCGTGCGCACATCGAGTACATGCAATGTCGCTTCTTTTGGCAATGTATCTTTCCGGAAAGATGGATTGATATCGACAATATGTGTCTCCCATCCTGCTTTCACAAGCGCGTGCGAGAGATTACTCCCGATAAATCCTGCGCCACCTGTTATCACTGCCTTTTTCATACACACATAATACTCGTAATTTTCAAACGGAGCGAGTGCCATACTCTTTTGGGGTGTCTCGCAGGCTGACGAGCCGAGAGGCAGTGCTGGCGTAGCAACGCCAAACAGCGACCCCAAAAGAGCACGGCCGAGCAAACTTATGCACCACGCGCCGTAAAGATGATGCGGAACGTTTGAAGAATAATGAAGATATCGAGCACGAACGAACGATGCTTCAGATAATAGAGATCGTACGATAGTTTCTGTTTTGTTTCTTCGATGTCGGCTCCGTGATGCGGATCGCGGTCGTGCTTGAGCTGTGCCCACCCAGAAAGACCGGGAGCGACGAGGTACCGCGCGTTGTAGTAGGGAATGCGCGCGCTATACAAGCTTGCGAGTGCGGGCAACTCAGGTCGCGGGCCGATGAGCGAAAGGTCGCCCACGAGCACATTCCACAGCTGGGGAAGCTCGTCGATACGAAGAAGGCGGAGCCACTTGCCCACACGCGTCACTTTCAAGGCCGTAACGCCATTCTTGCCATAATTACCCTCGTCATTGCCGCTCATCGTACGAAATTTAACGATCCGAATCGGTTGTTGAAAACGCCCCACGCGCGTTTGTGTAATAAAAAGCGCCCCCCCATCGTCGAGTTTGACCGCTAGCGCGACAAATGGGTAAAACATGAGCGAGATAGCACCGAACAAAAGCGCAACGAAGCAGTCTATCGTGCGCTTCAGACCATCGTAGACGCGCGAGGAGCTTACATTTTCCAAAATCCATTCGTAACGCAAGAGCGAAAGCGGAACGCGCTCAAACATTTCTTGATACAAATCGACCGCATCGACAAGCGCGAAACGACGCTTGCGAAATGCCGCGTCGTACATGATGGGAAGCGATGCCGCGATCGATTTGTCTGAAAAGTCGACAATGAGAAATACCACATCTTCGTTCGACATCGCACGGAGTGCCTCTCGAATAACTTCGGCGCTCGATGCTCGTTGGGTATCGACAAACGAATCGAGCGTAAAAGAATATCGTCCATCGTGTTTTATTTCTTCTGCAAGCGCGTGGGCATCAGGACCCGAAGCGATGAGAACACCTTTGAGCTTGCGGCCGAGCGGAATGCGAGGAAATATGATGACGCGCCACATCACGATGAGTGCAAAAGAGACCAATAGGTATAGAAAGAGGATGGTTTTTGGAGCGATACCAAACACAGGAGCGATAAAGAAAAAGAGCGCGGCAACAATGACGTTGAGTATCTGCGTATAAAAAATTGTCGCGAGGATACGTGTCTGAAAGAGACGTGTGTAGCGGCCATAGAGTCCCGCCAAAAAGAACATCACGACCCATGCCGCAAAAAGAAGTGCAAATGGGAGCGCGAAAAGTGCGAGCAAGTCGTACGATGGGAGTGCGAAATAACGCAGTGCCAATGTGATATACAGTGCAACGGAAAAAACCACCACATCACCAGCAAAAAGGACGAGGTACTCTCTCCGCGGCACCAATGTCATAGTTTTAGCATTATTGCATGAAATATGATATAAATCAAGGGTGAACACAGCTCGAAAAAAAGTGCTTTTTTTGATTACCAAGGCTACGTGGGGCGGTGCACAGCGATACGTGTACGACCTTGCCACTCACCTACCCCCTGAAAAATTCGCTCCGTCGGTGGCGTATGGCATGCATGGAAAGCTTGCAGAAATTCTGGCAGATAAAAACATTCCTATCTGTCCTATTCCTGCGCTCAATCGCAACGTCGCGCTCTTTTCTGATATCGCAAGCTTCTTTCAAATCGTTAAACTGCTCAAAAAAGTGCGGCCAGACGTACTCCATCTAAATAGTTCCAAAGCCGCCGCGCTCGGAGCACTCGCCGCGCGGCTCTGTGGCGTAAAGAGAATCATTTTTACCGCACACGGCTGGCCGTTTAAAGAGAATCGCAATCCGACTGCGCGCGCCGCAATTTATTTCATCAGCTGGCTTACTGCACTCCTCTCCCATACGACCATCGTCGTTTCAAAAACAGACGAAGATCTTGGAAAGAAAATGTTATTTGTCAGCAGAAAAATCCACTACATTCCACTCGGTATTGAAACGCCACAATTCTTACCCCGCGAAGATGCATCGCGCTCCCTTTCTATCACGACGCCCTCGCCGCGCATCATCACCATCGCCGAATTAACCCGCAATAAGGGCCTGAGTTATGCATTAGAGGCGATAGCACACCTCAAAAAGCAGGGACTTGATGTCTCATATTTCATTGTGGGTGAAGGCGAAGATCGCGCCGATTTGATCGAGCGTGTGCGAGAATTACAGGTGCAGGACCGTGTCTTTTTTCTAGGCGCTATTCCTTCGGCGGCGACATACTTGAACGCATTCGATATCTTCCTCCTCCCCTCAATCAAAGAAGGTATGCCGTACGTGCTACTCGAAGCCGCGTCGGCGGGATTGCCAATAATCGCGACGCGCGTCGTTGATCCACCTTTTGCAGAGCAGTATCCCCTCTGCGAAATCGTCGCGCCCGCAGATCCTAGGGCTCTCGCTTCTGCCATCGATCGCGTCCGAGCGGTGTATACGGAACGACGCGAATCTCTGCCTTCCAGACTGAACGATATGATCACCTCGACCACGGCGGTGTATTAAGGTGCGACGGTTGTGGTGGGCGCAAGAGGCGGTATTGGCGCTTTACACGTCATGGTCTTTGGATTTTGTACAAAAGCGACTCGTGTGTTGGTGGTGGTGTCTACGCCGTATGCACGGAAGGTGTGGAGCTTACCGTCTTTGAGATTTGTGGGGAAGGGTGAGTAGATACCGTGCTTGCCGGTGAGGTTTCTTGCGGTGTTTACTCCTGTGTGTACGGCGTTGGCTACAGAGCTGTAGACCGTGCCTCTCTCGTCTACTATCCGCACGATGATGGAAGTAGATGGAGCGTCTGGATCGTATGCCCAGCCCCAGAAGCTTGAGCAGTTACCGTCGAGGTAGCCGAGAGGTGGATTGTTGGTCACGGCAGGTGCGGCGATGACCACCTGTTTACTATCCAGAAGCGTGTTGGTGCGAGAATCGTACAATTTCACCGTGTGTGTACCTGCGATGCGATGACCTGGCCAATTCGTGTAGGTGGCAGGGCTTCCGTCGTTCAACATATTGAATTCCGTGCCGCCTTGTTCGGTAAAGGTGAGCCTGATGCCATTGATTGCGTTGGAGGTAGTCCAGCTCGAATTGAATGTGCAGGTGGTTTGTCCTGCGGGAATGGTGCAGTTGGTGGTGGTGAGTGTGCCGGTGGGCCTTCCTATTACTTTCACCGTGCGTGAGAGGGTGAACGTGCGATTGTTGGTCGTGTCCGTTACCGTTATGGTGACTTGGTAATCACCAGTGGGTATATTGGCGGGTAATTCGTTGAAAGCAAACATGAAAGATTGTGTATCGGTGGGTGCAATAGCGATACTTGGATCATTTGGATACTTCCAAAGTGATATCCCAGACGAAGGCGCGACTGTTGCCGTGGCAGAAACAATGCTAGAAACACAGGCAGGGCCGTCGTTATTTACCAATACAAAGTTCATATAAAATTGATCTCTTACGGTTGTGTCTACCGTTTTATTAAAGCTAACATTGGTAAACTCCATACCATTACGAATACACACGGGCCTAGTGAAGGAAACACTGAAAAGAGCGGAGCTGGGGGGTGTGAGCGTGGGAGAAATTCCGAGCATATTGATGGCAATTCCCCTGCCCGGCCACGTAAATGTGCTTCCGGGCATGAGTGCTGGTTGGTCGACAGGTAAGGAGGGGGCAGGATTACTCGTGGTTGTATAATTTGCATTCAAGAGACGTGTCATTGAATTCATACCGCTTCCAATCACCTGATTAAGAAAGAGTCCCGCAGAAGAAAGCGGGAGATGGGAATCAAATCCTATTGGCTGTCTAAACTCTACATAGAGTGGCGGTACACTTGGAGTAGCGGGATTAGTGAGAATGGCCACACGGCGACCCACCGTGCCCTCGAGCGGCGCAAGTGTATACGAACCGCTCACGCCGTTCAGAATAAACTTTGACGAAGTGGAGAACCATCCGAGCCGGTCTTTATAATACGCGTTGAAGTGGGAGGATCGGAGACGCGCTCCCATCATATCATATTCATTGCCATACTCGTCATGCACACAATTTGTATCGAGCGAGGGTCCGGAACAATTCCAAGAGTTGGCATGATCCACACCGAGCTCGTGTCCCATTTCGTGGGAGAGTACACTCTCAAACCCACTCATGTTTGGGCGTCGCCGACTAGAATTTGGATATAGAACATAGCCCGTTGAAAGCAGGTATGTCCTGCCGTTATATTCCATATTTATTTTTCCAGCGGTAGCACAACCGCCCCCACTCTCCTCTCCAAAGTTCACTACAAACACAAGGCGTCCATATCGAGATAAATCTACGTTGTTCCTCATAAGATATTCGCGTATGCTTGGAGTACCAAGGTCAACGGCCCCACAGTGACTTGCATATACCGGCACCGATATCCACTCCGTAACATCCCCTTCAAACCACGTCTGGTTGTAGGATTGTTCTTTGTAGAACTTCTGGAACGCTCCGTTGAAGATGGTCTCTCTCATCTGTGCACGGGTGGGAGTCGCGGGTTTACCTGGAGACGTCACGAGGATAAAGAGGGTTTTCTGCGCACCAAGAGCGTCAGGTACTGGCTGGTAGAGTATTTGGGTACTCGCAGGGCCACCTTCGGCGGCCATGGTGTCGCCTATTTGGAAGCCTTCGACTCGGAGGGTAGCGCCAGAAGAGAGTAATGGCGCATCTCCCACAAAGGAGAGTTCGGTACGTTTGTTGCCCGTGCGCAGGTGGTATTGGAAGCGGGAGTTATCAGGATTGTCGAAGTCGTCTATGTGGAGTACTTCGGTCGTACCGGTGAGGGTGACTTGTCTCTCTATGTGTGCTTGGACTTCGGATGAGAGGCGAGCACGCACCGCTCCCGACATCATGTTTTGCAGGAAGACTTCGGGGTTTCTCTTGGCGATCATTTCCATCAATACTTTGCGCCGTATTGCCAACTGCACTTGTTCTTTCACTGCGTTCTGTACTTGCGTGGTAATGGCGGCTTGGAGGGGGCCAGAGGGTGGAGGTGGTGCAACGGTAGGAGTAGTGGCGGGAGCGACGAGACTTCTGGTGAGATTGCGGAGCTCTTGGAGGTCGGCAGGGGCGATGGCTTCCCTTCCCGTAGGTTGGACATTTGTAGGGGGAGCGGGGATGGTACCGACAGCCGCGAATTGAGAGAAGAAAGCGCTGGGGAGAGTAATGGGTGCGATGAATTTCTCAAAGACGGATTTGATGTCAGCGAGAGAGAGCGCAGAAGCCAAGAATGGGAACGCTACCAAAGGGAGGGAGACGAGAACGGCGGCAAGGGAGCGTTTTAAAGTGTTCATACATCTTTCCACTCGTGTACTACTGCACCAAATGGAGCATGCGGAGAACACTGTGCAAGATCCCCGTCGCCGCTGTTTGGCTTGCCTGCACTGAGCTTGTCGAATGTGTCGAAACCGAAGTAGTGGCCGCGGCACAC
>CAYGMC010000017.1:0-18663 GCA_964351105.1 uncultured Candidatus Saccharibacteria bacterium
AGGTCCGGGGTTCGATCCCCCGCTGGTCCACATTAGGGAATTTGGGAAAAGAAAATTTTTATGCATACAATTCAAGAAATATTATGATGAAAGCTCTAAAATTCTTTGGCTTAGCTGTATCGGCCGTGGTAGTAGCGTACGGTGCATACGTCTTGTATTTAAGCTTCTATCCATATCTCGCAAACGGTGCCGTTCCCGGAAACAAGGTCGCAGAAAGAGCCTCTGCGAATAACGATTTAGAAGCGTGTGGAAAAATAAAGACATATCCATTTCCGTTGTTTATGGAGGGATTTGATATAACTAGAGATGAGATAAAAGCTGGCTGCTATTACAAACTTGCCGAACTCAAAAAGGACGAATCGATTTGCAATTACGCGAGACTATACGTTTACCGCCCCGATGACTACGTGCGAAGCTGCGAGCAGAACGCTGTTTCGCGGCGGCTCACATGGGGCGAAGTGTTCTTCGTTTTTACCGATGCACGCGGTCCACTCATAAATGTGCCCGTCGAACTTCGGGAAGCAATCACGTGTAAGCCGGGAGAAACTTGTAATCCAACAGTGCTTTTTTCAGGACTGACCGACAAGTCGGGAAATATGATGGTAATTGCGAGCGCAATTCACGGCCAGTTCAATGTTGCAGTAGGGGGCCGCAACATTACTGGTCCATTCAGGGTCATTAAAGCAGACCATCCAGCTTACACTTTCCAATATCCGGATGGTACAACACGTTCATTTAACGCACAAACTGATACAGTCGAGGTGATGTTGCAAGCAACGAACTGACCCCAGTTCAAAGAGCAGTTGTGCGCGCTTCGCGCGCTCGAATTCTGATCCGCCGAAGAAAAATTTGATATTGTCAGCGGAGCGGCTTCGCCGCGTTCGGTATTTTTAGTGCCTGATGCGCCGCGCCGCCACCCGCCACCTCGGCGACGCGGCGAGTTCAAACTATTTTAAGCGTAGACCACCAAATAAGGAAAGCGATGACCGATCTCCACTGGTCCATGTCACACGTTGCGCAATCGAGGGGACAGGTGCTACTCTTTTCAAATATCATTAACGCAGTTGTATCCGTATCAGGCACAACCAAATCAAAAATGAACATTCGCTTAGGAACGCTTGAAATAATTTCAGCCACACAACACCCTGAATTGCTTGCGCCAAAAGTGGCGGAGGCTCTTGTGAGGGCGGTGAAAGGAGAGGAGGTGGGCGTGGCAGAAATTGACCCACAAGTGTCAGGCACCGCCGCGTTTTGCGAGCGGTACGGCGTACGCATGGAACAAGCGGCAAATTGCGTCGTACTGGAAGCAAAACGTGGAGAAGAAGTGTGGTTTGCGGCGTGTGTCGTGCTTGCAAGCACACACGCTGATGTAAACGGCCTTGCGCGCCGCACGCTCGATGCGCGCAAAGTCTCGTTTGCACCAATGGAAGAGGCCGTCGCCGCGACCACGATGGAATATGGCGCGATCACCCCACTCGGACTTCCCGAAAATTGGCCAATTCTCATAGACAAGGGAGTCGCGGAATCCGAATACGTAATCATCGGGAGTGGCGTCAGAAAATCTAAGCTTGCTGTCTCGGGGAAGTTCCTTACCTCTTTACCCAATGTACAGGTTTTGGAAAGTTTGGGACAGATTAAGCCCCGTTGAGGAAATAAAAAGGAGTGGTTGCGCATTTTCAGGCGGGGTGTACACTTCGTGGCGTAATGTACGTTTCCATGCTTGAGGAGGCCCAGCGCCTCGGGATTGCAGGGGAAGGGTCGGTTTACATTTTTTAGAGAAAACAAGCAAGAACATACAATGGCAAAGAAGTTATACGTCGGAGGTCTGCCTTATGCGACCACCGACCAAGAGCTCAAGGATGCGTTCTCGAAAGCGGGAGCCGTCGAGTCGGCTGTCATCATCATGGATAAGATGAGCGGTCGTTCGAAGGGTTTCGGTTTTGTGGAAATGTCTTCCGACACTGATGCGCAAGCTGCTATCGACATGTGGAATGGCAAAGATTTTGGTGGTCGTTCATTGACCGTCAACGAAGCCCGTCCTATGGAGCCACGCAGTGGTGGCGGAGGTGGCGGTGGATACCGCGGCGGCAATGATCGCGGCGGTAATGATCGTGGGGGAGGCTACGGTGGCGATCGCCGCTGGTAAGCTCCGATCTCTAGATCAGACAGAAAAAGCGCCGCATACGCGGCGCTTTTTCTGTGATATCCACACTATTCTCTTACGCTGACTCTGTTTGTTGCTGTTCCTCATTCATAATGAGCATGTGAATATACCTTTTTCAGTTCGGGCGCCCTTGAGTGGTGATGCAGACAGGGCCTTGAGTATTCATCGATTTTTGGCGCGTCTCTCAAGTGCAGGATTAGCCGCATTTTTTTGGGTATTTATTTTTATATTTTTTAATGCCTCCGGAACTGTTGGATATGCTCTCATCCACACATTTCTCCTGTACGCACTCTCCGAAACAACGCACATCTTGCTCGTACCTTTTGCTCTACGACAATTACGCGCAGGAATGCTCCGTGGGATCATATACGGCATTCTCCTTATGTGCGTCGCATTCATATACTCTGGCATGCTTATCGCGGGTTTGTTTCCTCATGGTACTGCTTTCATCGGCATTGTGCTCGGTGCATATCGCGCACTGTATCGGGTACCGTATACCGTCGAACGCGTGGCAGTGGTAGCGGCAAAGACGCCATCTCTTGTAGGGGAGCTTACGCTCGCCCTGTCGCCATTTTTTGCCGGATTTCTTCTCACGGCAATCGCTCCCCATGAACTGCTTTTCATAGCGGGATTCGTGTCGGCACTTTCTTTATTTCCACTCGCTTTTGTGCCCAATGTGCATGAAAGATTTTCATGGAGGTATCGCGACACGTTTGGCCGCCTCGCGGCGCCAGAAAATACATCGCTCTTGTTCAAATCAATGTGGCGAGGAATGCGCTCTGCTTTCTTGTATCTCGTCGCGCCGCTTGTTCTACTTTTTGTCTTGCCATTCAGCGCGCTCGGAGCGGCGTATTCCCTCATTCTTCTCGTTATTTTGGTAACACGGGCTTCGCGGCGCGTGCCCGAACATTCGGCAGATGGTGGAACGTACCTCGATGAATACACGGCACTCAAAGAAATGGGGAACTCGCTTGGTCGTCTGTGCGTGGCGTTTGCCTCCGTTGGGATTATCTTTTTTCTAGCGGCCTAGCCAAGCAAAGCGGCGACTAGGGTTGTAATGACGGCTTTGACGTCGTTGCCGTCGGCGCGGCCTGCCATTTCTTTCATCACCGCCCCCGTGAGCTTGCCGACTCCTGATGCGTCAGTAATTCCGAGCTCGGTCATCTTTGTGCGCGCCACCTTTTCTATCTCCTCACGACCAGCAGTCTGCGGCAAGTATTTTTCAATAACCGCGAGCTCGCGTGCCTCTTTTTCTGCGAGCTCTCGCCTGCCTCCTGCGGTGAATTGTTCGATTGAGTCTTTTCGCTGTTTGGCAAGTCGCTTCAATACGGCTATAGCTTCTGCTTCGGTAAGCTCATCCGTGGGCTTCTTGCCTTTTGCCACGAGCTCGTTGGTAAAAGCGCTCATCGCTCCGCGAAGCGTATCGCGCGTCAGGTCGTTTTTCGCCTTCATGGCGTTTTTCATGTCTTCCCGAATTTGTGTCGTAAGCATCGCTCAAGTATAGCATGTGGTAAAATTGCGACATGGAATGGCTCGTTATCATCCTTTTGGTCGCTATCTTGGGCCTTCTCGCCTACGTAGTTTTCAATCGCGCATCGGGGCAGGAAACACAAGGGATGGTCCTCCTCCAGCAGAGAATACAAGAACTGGAGCGGAGCTTGGAAACGAAGCTCGGAGAGGGGACGACGCGGATGTTTGAAAATATGCGCTCGCAATTTGGGGAGAGCCAGAAGCTCGCAAGCGACATTCGAGATCTCGTCTCCAAACAACTCACCGAAGTCGCGCGCGAACAGACCAAGACCAACGAATCCACCACGCGCTTCATGGTGATTGCGGATCAGCTCGCGAATCTCGAAAAGGTGCTCAAACACCAAAAGCAACGCGGCAACCTGGGCGAGGCATCGCTTGAGCTCATACTTTCAAATATCCTTCCGCCCGGCTCGTACAAAATGCAATATGAATTTCCGGGCGGTGAGACGGTGGATGCGGTGGTGGTAACGAAAGAAGGGGTGATTCCGATAGATGCCAAATTCTCGCTCGACAATTACCAACGGCTCGTGAGCGCGATAGATGAAGTACAGCGCGCCGAGCTTGAAAAACAATTCAAAAACGACCTCAAAATGCGCATCGACGAAACAGCCAAATACGTGCGCCCCAAAGACGGCACTCTGCCGTTTGCCTTTATGTACATTCCCGCCGAAGCGATCTACTACGATCTTCTCATCAACGAAGTCGGCTCGGTCAAGGTCAACACGCGCAACCTCATTGACTATGCGTACAACGAAAAGAAAGTGATCATCGTTTCGCCCACCACCTTTGCCGCGTATCTACAATCTGTGCTTTATGGTTTCAAGGCGTTCAAGATCGAGGAGACAGCCAAAGATATCGCCAAGAATGTCGAGAGCCTCTCGCGGCATCTCAAGGCATACGAGGATTATTATAAAAAGCTCGGTAATTCACTTTCGACCACCGTCAATCATTTCAACGCTGGCAGTAAGGAGCTCGGCAAAATAGACAAAGACGTCTTCCGCATCACCGGCGAAGCCGCAGATCTCGACACTCCGCTTTTGGAGCGACCGAATCTTGGCATAGATTGAGGTATGTATAGTTCGACCTCGGACTCCGCTGTGGGTGTCCGAGGTCCTTGTGAGTCAGCGCTCAGGCGGGGCGCAAATTCTCCCGTACCTCCTTCAGGAGGAAGTATCCCGCGGCGAATGCAAGTAATGCAATTAATCCGCCAACAGACATAAGGAGTATAAATTGATCCGCCCAAATCATCGCAAGGGCCATGATCGTTGTTTCCGCCAACATCGTTGAAATTGCTAATAAGATTGCGATGGCAATTTTGACACTCCTGCGACGTCGCGGCATCATCGGCCACCAACCTTTTTCGCGGAAATTTCTTCCATCTAAAGGCACCGTTTCCTCCCGTAGTTTTTCTCGCGGTACTATTGCATAAATCACATATCTCGGCTATAGTCTTGCCACTATGGTCAAGATTGCAATTATAGAGACGGGGGGCAAACAGTACGTCGTTACGCAAGACAGCGTTTTGAATGTTGAGAAAATGACGGGCGTAACGGGCGCGGGAGCCAAGATCTCGTTCGACAAAGTCCTCCTTACCGACGATGGCAAAGAGACGACTGTAGGTACGCCTTACATAACAGGTGCCAAGGTATCGGCGGAGCTCGTGGAGGAAGGCCGCACCCAAAAAGTTACGGTAATTCGCTATCGCCAAAAGAGCCGCTACTTTAAGAAAAAAGGTCACCGCCAGCCTTTTGCCAAAGTCCGCATCACCGCCTTGCCATAACCCGGTGTTGTTTATAATAAGCTATAGCTTTAAATAAACAACACTCGCTTTTAGCGTCTGCTCTCAAGCGCGCTTTTGATAGTTTCGGGGTCGGCGTATTCCAGCTCACTGCCGGTAGAGAGACCGCGGCCGAGGGCGGTTATTGATATGTCGTTTTCTTCTGCGAGCCTTTGCAATTTTTCGCGGACGTGTGTCGCGGTAACGTCGCCTTCGGGATTGGCGGGGAACGCAAGGATGATTTCTTTGAGTCCGGAAGTGACGCGAGAGGGAATAGAATCTATGAGCTGTTTGACGCGCAAACCGCTCGTCTTTTCGGATGCAAGAGAGATGGTGCCGCCGAGCACAAAATAGTATCCGCGATACGTCCCACCACGCTCAAGGGCGGCTAAATCTACGTCAGAAGCAACGACGGCAAGATGGCGTGGGTCGCGCTCGGGATTTGCACACATGCTACAGAGCTTTTGGGTACTGCTGTGGTATCGCATGCACTGCGAGCACTGGCGCACCGAGCCGCCCAATGATGTAATCGCCTCGACCAGCTCACTGCGCAAAGCGGGCGAGCCGCGCAGGAGGTATTGTACAAATCTCTGCGCTTGCCGCGGCCCGATGCCAGGAAATCGGACAAAGAGAGCAGTGAGACGTTCGATGGGACTCATGTTCAAAACGGTGAAGATTCTTCGAGAGCTGTCTCGGGTGTGAAATCACCAAAATCGCTTTTTTCGATAGAACGAAATGTGGTTTTTTCATCATCAAAGCGTAAATCAATCTTGCCCACGGGGCCGTTGCGATGCTTTTCGATCAAAATCTCGGCGATATTGTTCTTTTCGTTCGTACTGCGGTCGCCCATCATGTCTTCACGGTGAATAAACATGACCACGTCGGCATCTTGTTCTATAGAGCCGGAATCGCGCAAATCGGAGAGGCGCGGTCGGCCGCGGCGTTGTTCGACCGCGCGTGAGAGCTGTGAGAGCGCGAGCACGGGTACTTCGAGCTCACGCGCCATAGCCTTCAGCGAGCGCGAAATCTCGGTTACTTGCTGGACGAGATTATCGCCGCCGCGCGTATGTGTGGGAGTGATAAGCTGGAGATAATCCACAATGATGAGTCCCAGATCTTTTTCCATTTTGAGGCGACGTGCCACACTTCGCATGGCAAGCACGGTGGACGATGGTTTGTCATCGATAAAAATCGGAGCTTCGGATAAATCGGCGAGTGCTCCCTGCAAGCGTTCAAAATCTTCGTCGTGTTTGATACGACCAGTACGCAATTGCCATGAATTGACACCGGCTTGCGCCGCGAGCATTCTGTCGACGAGCTGTTGAGAAGACATTTCAAGCGAGAAAATACCAACGGCAGTCTTGTGTTTGGTTGCCGTTTGCCGCGCAATATCGAGCGCGAGCGCGGTCTTTCCCATACTCGGACGTGCTGCAAGAATGATAAGATCCGATTTTTGAAAACCGGACAGCAAGGCATCGAGATCCTTAAATCCACTCGGGATGCCGCGCATGCCCCCGTCGTGTTTCTGAAGCTGTTCGAGGCGTTCCATTGCGGGTGCAAGTTCGTCTTGCAATGCCTTGAAGGTGCGCAATGATGGTGCGTTTGAGACAGCGAATACCGCGGATTGTGCCTCATCGAGCAGTACCTCTACATCGCGATCCTCTTGAAATCCGAGCTCGCCAATTTTTCCCGCCGCTTCGATAAGTGCGCGAAGTACGTATTTATTCTGCACCACATGCGCGTAGTGTGGAGCACTGCCCGGGGAGGCGGCTGAGCCGACTAATTCAGAAAGGTAGCTTGCTCCGCCAGCGTCTTTGAGCTGTTTGCGTTCTTTGAGTTTACTGCCGACGGTTGAGATGTCGATGGGTTCACCTTTTTCGTGAAGTCCGAGCATGGCTTCATAAATGGTACGATGCGCTCCCGAGTAGAAGGAGTCGGTGCCGACGATGTCTGCCACCTCATAAATCGCGTTGGTCGAGAGCATGAGGGCCCCCAAGAGAGATTTCTCCATGTCGGTGTCGTGGGGCGGGACGCGAGGATTCATGATTGCCATAAATTGAGTGTATCACGTAGGGACTGCTCGCGCGTCTCTCATTTCAAGGCCAAACTGTGTCTTTCGTGGGGAAAGATGGGGGATTATTGTCTCAATATCAAAAAGATTGACCAGGCGGTCAGCTTCACGTATAATTGCGCGCATGTCGCAGGATCAACTCATAAAACTCGGATGCGGGAAATGTAGCCGTATCAATTACTGGTCGCGCAAAAACAGAAAGCTGGTAACACGCAAAATTGAGCTCAAAAAGTGGTGCAAATGGTGCCGTGTGCAAACTGCGCACAAGGAAGCCAAGAAATAAGTTGGGAATGTCTGCTCGTGGTATATTGGCGTAGGCTAAAACATTTCGCGAATGCGGAAGGTTTGCCTGATTGCAGCGATGTATGGGTCCATAGTTCAATGGTAGAACATCGGTCTCCAAAACCGATGACCTAGGTTCGATTCCTAGTGGGCCCGCCTTCGTGTGGATTATTTTTGATCCAATCGCGGATTGTTTTTGAAATTTTCTGTACATCTGGTTTTTTGAACCACTGGATGTTTTTGTTGCGTTTCCTATATCTGATTTGTCGTTTGGCATAGTGCCAAATGGCATATTGAAGTTCTTCCTCCATTTCGGTGCGAGATATTTTGTTTTGCAAAAATCGCGCAAGAGAGCGATATTCAAGGCCCAGCTCATGCATGCGCTTGTATGAGAGTCCGCCTGCGTGAAGTCGCCGCGCTTCTGCAATCATCCCTCGCCGTATTCGCGCAGATAATCGAGTGTTTATCTTCTTTCTCAACGTGTTCAATGGCGGTGCAATCCCAATCCAGAGCGCGTCATACGTGGGGAGGGGAGCCCTTGCCACGAGTCGGGATTTTCCGGCCGTTGCGATTTCGAGCGCACGGATAAGGCGGACTTTGTTGTTGCGTTCGCTCGGTGAGTTCATTGACTGTGCGCGGCGCGGGTCGCGTTTTTTCAGCATGGCGAATAGTTGTGTAGCGGTCATTTTTTTAAGTTTTGCGCGCAGTGTCTTGTTTGGAGGAACGTCCGGCAACGGAATGCGACCCATAAGCGCATCAATATAGAACCCGGTACCACCGCAGACAATCGGAATAGTACCCCTACGTGCATTATCCGCTATAGCGGATAATGCACGTATTTGAAAGTCGTGAGCACTAAAGGTGCAATGAGGTGACATCTCATTGAGGAGGTGGTGGGGGATACCGCGCATTTCGCGTTTGGTTACTTTGCCCGTGCCGATGTTGAGTCCGCGATAGACCTGACGTGAATCTGCCGAAATCACTTCGCCACCAAATTTTCGGGCAATCTCGACCGCAAGCGCGCTCTTGCCGGATGAGGTAGGGCCGACGACGATAAGTACTTTAATCGGTGTCATTTATTTGGCCAGTATGCTCCTTTTTGACCACGAAATAGAGTTCAAGTAGGGCAAAAAGTAAACTCAGCACGAGCGGCCCCAATAGGAAACCGATGGGTCCCAAAAAGCTTATGCCCCCCAAAATAGAAAGGAGGATGAGAAATGGATGGAGTCGTACTCCTTGCTCGGCGAGTTTGGGACCCAAAAAATTATCCACTAATCCCACGGCCGTGAGTGACCACAGCAAAAGACCTACTGCAAAAAACACCTGGTCGCTGAAATAGAGGTACAAAATTGCAGGAATCAGAACGAGCGCGGTGCCGACTCCAGGGATGAGTGCCGCAATTGCCGCAACACTTCCCCAAAGTACGGGATTAGGAATCCCGAAAATAGTGAATCCGATAGCGGTCAATATACCCTGCATGATGCCCACCACGACGCTTCCGCGTACGACCGAATTTGTCGCAAGAGCGAGCTTGTCAAAAATAATCTCATCATGACGATCTTCAAGGGGGCTCAAATCGGTAATGGCCGCCTTGAATCTGCCCCCATCCTTGAACAAAAAGTAAAGAGCAACAAGGAATATAAAAATGCCTCCCAATACATCGACAATATTTGAGAAAATAGAGCCGGTATGTTGCAATAACCACTCAAGTCCTTGTGTTGCGTACTGATCAAAATTTGTTGAAACATCTATCGGTGTCGGAAGGAGTCTGTTGAGATTTTCTTGTGCATTACCAACTATGCGATACACCTCTGCGGTACCGCCATTAGAATTGATAGAAGAGTACAAATCAGTTGCTTCTTGAAAAATCTGTATGCCCAAAAACGTGACCGGCACCACAACGACAAGTAGGACAGTGAGCGTCGACAAGAGTGCGGCTATACCACGTCTCTTACGAACAAGCGCAAGCACTTTTGTTTGGAGAGGCTGGAAAACGGTCGCAAAAATAATCGCTAAAATAAGTGAGTAGAGAAACGGTCTGAAGATAAAAAAGGCGAGGATAAAAATCCCCGTGAGGAGCGTCAGTAAAAAACGAAGTTCTGATTTTCGGTTGTTCATAATTTTTGCACGGTGCCGGGAGAGGGACTCGAACCCTCACATCTTGCGACGAACGATTTTGAGTCGTTTGCGTCTACCAATTCCGCCATCCCGGCCTGCCAGCACAGTGTACGGTGAAATTTCGAGGATTCCAAATCATGATGATATAATGCACGCATGGGTTCATACATTGGCGATTCAATTTTTTGGGTAGAGGTAGACAGGATTAAGCCCAATCCATTCCAGCCACGCAAGGTATTTGATGAGATAGCACTTCAGTCGCTTGCGGAATCAATCCGTCAATACGGCATCCTCCAGCCGCTTACCGTAACGCGCAAGGAAATCGAACGCCCCAATGAGGGTATTTTTGTCGAATACGAGCTGATTGCAGGAGAGCGTCGTTTGCGCGCCGCAAAAATCGCCGGAATCGCGCAAGTACCCGTGGTGATACGCAGTGGGGAGGATGACGATAGGATGAAGCTTGAACTTGCCATCATCGAGAATCTCCAACGTGAAGATTTGAATGCTATTGATCGGGCACTTGCTTTCCAACGTCTAGCCAGCGAATTCGGTCTCAAGCACACGGAAATTGGAAAGCGCGTCGGGAGAAGTCGTGAATACGTTTCAAATACACTTCGTATTTTGCTGCTCCCTCCCGAAATGCAAGATGCACTTTCTGCAGGAAGCATCAGCGAAGGTCATACCCGCCCACTCCTCATGCTTATCGATAAAACAGAGGAGCAAAAGACGCTTTTTCAAGAAATCGTTACGCGCCATCTGACTGTGCGCGATTCTGAGCAGGTAGCGCGTCGTATAGCAACCGATAAGGCGCGCAAGAGTGATCTTACGCCCGAGCTCCTCATTTTGGAGCGAGAGTTTACCGAAAAGTTGGGTACACGAGTCCGCATCGAAAAGAAAGAACAGGGAGGGAAGGTGCTAATCGACTTTTTTTCGGTAGATGACCTTGCGCATATTCGCTCAATACTTTCGCATGTGCAAAATAATCTCGTGCCAGTAGCCACTACCACAATTCCGGCAAATCCGGAGGCTGTTCTTGCAAATCCTGCGCCGGAAGTTGCAATTGTAGAGATTGAAAAAACACCCGACGTGCCGGAGGAGGATTTGTATTCAATAAAGAATTTTTCTGTGTAGAGCATGTTTGAAAACCTAAACACACACGGGGCGGGATATTTTCCGCCTCGAAAACTCACTTCGTTCAAACAGTTCTCGTCAAAAAAACTTCCCACCCCGTGGGGTTTTCAAACAGGCCTCAGCAAAAAATCAACGGCTACGGGACCATGTCCCGTAGCCGTTTCGCGAGCGAGCACCGAGCATCAGCCCGCTTGCTTCACCCGCATATACCATTCCACCAAGCGGCGCACCTGCCGTTCGGTATACCCACGGGAGGTCATGCGCGCGACAAAGTCGTGGTGTTTCTTCTCGGTTTCGCCGTCCTTCTTCGAGCCGAAGCTGATCACCGGCAGCAATTCCTCGACCTGGCTAAACATCCGCCGCTCGATCACTTCACGGACCTTTTCGTAGCTGGTCCATGATGGGTTGCGGCCATTGTTGTTGGCGCGCTGGCGCAGGCTGAACTTCACGACCTCGTTGCGGAAATCCTTGGGTTGGGAGATCCCTGCGGGTTTCTCGATCTTGGTCAGTTCCTGATTCAGAGAATCTCGGTTTAGCAACTGTCCGGTATCGGGGTCCTTGAAGTCGATATCCTCGATCCATGCATCCGCATAGGCCACATAGCGGTCGAAGAGGTTCTGACCATAGTCGCCGTACGATTCGAGATAGGCTTTCTGGATTTCGTTGCCGATAAACTCCGCGTATCGCGGCGCCAGATCGGTCTTGATGAATTCCAGATACAGCTTTTCCGTATCCGCCGGCAACTGGTCGCGCCGGATCGATTGCTCCAGCACGTACATCAGATGCACCGGATCAGCCGCCACCTCGGTCGTGTCATGATTGAAAGCCGCGGCCAGCACCTTGAAGGCGAACCGGGTGGACGCCCCGTTCATACCCTCGTCAACACCTGCGTGGTCTTTGTATTTCTGCAGACTAAGCACTTTTGGGTCGGTCTCCCTCAGATTTTCACCATCATAGACCCGCATCTTCGAGAACGCCGTCGAACTCTCAGGCCTCTTCAGCCGAGAGAGAATCGAAAACTGCGCCAGCATCTCCAGCGTCGCTGGTGCGCAGGGCGCGGCGCCGAGTTCCGAGCCGGTGACAAGTTTCTCGTAGATTTTCTGCTCCTCGGTCACCCGCAGGCAGTACGGCACCTTGATCACATAGATGCGATCGATGAAGGCTTCGTTATTGCGGTTGTTCTTGAACGTCTGCCACTCGGCCTCATTCGAATGCGCCATGATGATGCCGCTGAAGGGGATGGCGCCGATATTCTCGGTGCCAATGTAGTTCCCTTCCTGCGTCGCCGTCAAGAGCGGATGCAGCATCTTTATCGGCGCCTTGAACATCTCCACGAATTCCAGCAGGCCCTGGTTGGCACGATTCAGGCCGCCCGAGTAGCTGTAGGCGTCCGGGTCGTTTTGCGCATGCAGTTCCAGCTTGCGGATATCCACCTTGCCCACCAAAGTGGAAATATCCTGGTTGTTTTCATCCCCCGGCTCGGTCTTGGCGATGCCCACCTGACGCAGGCGCGATGGCATCATTTTCACCACCCGGAAGCGGGAAATATCGCCGTGGAATTCATCCAGCCGCTTGAGGCACCACGGGCTCATGAGCCCGGTCAGCCGCCGGCGCGGGACGCCATATCGTTCTTCCAGTATTGCCCCCATCCGCTCGGGGTCAAACAGTCCCAGCGGGCTTTCATACACCGGGCTGAGCTGGTCGCCGGCCTTCAGGACATAGACGGGATGGACTTCCATCAGCGCCTTCAGACGCTCCGCCAGTGACGACTTGCCGCCGCCGACGGGCCCAAGCAGGTACATGATCTGCTTGCGTTCCTCCAGACCCTGCGCGGCATGGCGAAGGAAGCCGACGATCCGCTCGATCGTCTCCTCCATGCCGTAAAATTCGTTGAACGCCGGATAGACCCGGATCGTGCGGTTCATGAAGATCCGCCCGAGTCGCGCATCCTTGGACGTGTCGAACATTTCCGGTTCGCCGATCGCCGCCAGCAACCGTTCGGTCGCGGTAGCATAGCACATCGGATCCTTGAGACAGGCGTCCAGGAATTCGCCCAGCCCTATCTCGACTTCGCGATAGGCTTCGAAGCCACGGGCATAGGTGGCGAAGATGTCATCTGACATTGTATTCACTTTCACTTTGAGTTTAGTCAAAGACCACCGCCCCCATGAGCGGTATCCCTAGGGGAGAGTATCAATAACTATCGTTTGGTCAAACATCACCCATCAATGATTCTCTGTGCGGTCACGCGCTGACAAGGCGGCGCGGATGTGCTTTTTTGCCATATTTGTTTTCGCAATATCATGCCATTTGCGCGAAGGTTTGCCTGCCGGCCTGTTGATTATTTCCACGCGGTCACCATTTCGCAGTTCGGTATCGAGAGACACCATTTTGTCGTTGACGCGCGCGCCGGACATCGTGTTGCCAAGATCAGAGTGCACCGCATACGCAAAATCAATCGGCGTTGCCGCGACGGGAAGATCTATCACATCGCCCTTGGGAGTAAAAACAAAGATGCGATGACTAAAAAAGTCACTCTTGAGAGTATCAAGATATTCTGCGCTTTCCTGCGCGTCGCGTGCAACGTGTCCCAATTCCTTGACCCACCCTGGCACGCGCTCATGTGCTTCATCGGGTATTGTTTCCGGTGTTATTTTTGCCCCACGAGAGGGGAAGAATTGTCGTGCCCACTCGAGACTTCCTCGGCGCGGAGCCAAGCCATCGAATTTTTCTTTGTACGAAAGATGTGATGCAATGCCAAACTGCGCTTCTTGGTGCTGAGATTCTGTGCGCATTTGTATCTCTATCGCGCCACCATCTCCCGTATACACCGTGGTGTGGATTGATTGGTAGCCATTGGGCTTTGGGAAGGCCATGTAGTCTTTTATTTTTCCGGGTATCGGTCGCCAATGGGCGTGAATAATACCGAGTGCCGTGTAGCAGTCGGATACGGTTGGAAATATGACGCGCAGAGCGATAATGTCGTAAATTTTTGTAATGTCCCAATCTTTTCGTTCGAGTTTGCGATACAAAGAGTATGTACCTTTGAGTCTAGATTCCATACGGAAGCTACGCAGTCCAGCTTCGGCGAGCTCACGTTTCAAGTCTTTTTCCATTTTTTCGAGACGATCTTCCGTTTCGTATTTTCTCTCTTTCAAAAGTTCTCGTGTTTTTTCATATTCCTCCGGGTGGGCATGTGGAAATGAAGCGTCTTCGAGTTCTTGCTTTAGGATAGACATACCCAAACGATCGGCAATAGGCGCATAGATCTCGAGCGTCTCAAGGGCAATGCGTGTGCGTTTTTCCGGTGTGGGGACGTGTTCGAGCGTGCGTACATTGTGGAGACGGTCCATTAATTTAACAATGAGTACACGAATGTCTTTTGCTGTTGCCGCAAATAGATTACGCAAACTTTCGGTATGCCGTTCCAATCCGCGATAACGAAGTGCGCCGAGCTTGGTTACGCCCTCGACGAGTCGCACTACCTCCGGTCCGAACTTTTCTTCGATTACTTTTGCCCCCACGCCAGCATCTTCAATAGTGTCGTGGAGGACACCGGCCGCAATTGTTGCGGCATCGAGTCCCGCCTCTGCCAAGTAGAACGCAACTTCGTTCGTGTGGAGTGTGTATGGCTCACCCGAATACCGTCGCTGGTCCTTGTGTGCGTCGGCTGCAAAATGGTATGCGCGTGACACAAGATCGATGTCGGGCGCTTCCTTGCTCAACATCGCGCCGAGAATATCCTCCAAAGGTCGTGGTGTTCCCATTGCCGCAATGATACGCTCCACGCTTTGTGGGCGCAACATGCTCTAGGTTTTCTTTTTGAATCCTCGCCGCTTCTTTTCTTCGCTCAAAATCTCCAAAGCGCGCGGGAGTTCGATTTTGTATACATCGTCGGTTTTGAGTGAGCGGAAATCGGTATCGTGTACGATATAGGGGCCGAAACGTCCGATATTTGCAGAGATCATTTTGCCGGTCTGTGGGTGCGCACCCAGCTCACGGGGGAGCGAGAGATACACCAAAGCTTCTTCGAGTGTAACCTCGTCGGGATTTTTTTCTTTGGGGATACTGGATCGTCGTGGTTTTACACTCGCTCCAGAGCTCCGCTTCCCGCGAACTTTCTTCGGCGTTTCGCCCACTTGCACGAATGGCCCAAAACGGCCTTCAAGTACATAAATGGGTTCGCCTGTTTGAGGATAGGATCCGAGAGAGACCACGTTCTTTTTTTCGAGCGCTTCGCCCGTCTCTTTGCGTGCACCGAGACATTCCGGAAATTTTTTGCAACTCATAAAACGGCCGTTGCGCGAGAGTTTGAATTCCATCGGACCTTGGCAGAGCGGGCAGAGGAATTCATCAGGTACATCTCCCATGCCGGTAATCTTGGCAATTTTGTCTTTTGCTTTGACGGCTTTATGAAATGGTCCATAAAAATCCTTGAGCGTCTTTTCATACTTGCGCGCCCCTTCGGCAATTTCATCGAGCTCGTTTTCCATCTCGGAAGTAAAGGTATCAGAAATATACTCGCCGAAATTATCTTCGATAAAGGTGGAGACGACGTCGCCGGTCGCTGTTGGCTTTAAGTTTCGCCCTTCGCTCTCCACATAGCCGCGATCTTCGAGTGTTTTGATGATAGACGCGTAGGTACTCGGTCTTCCGATTCCGCGTTTTTCCAATTCGCGCACCAATCCGGCCTCGCTGTATCTTCCGGGTGGTTGGGTCTCTTTGCCTATAGAGCGAGCCTCGCTTAATATCAGGGCCTCGCCTTGATGTACTTTGGGCAACTCTATTTCTTCGCCGCGTGCATCGGGATCGGCTTTGAGCCAACCGTCGAAGACAATACGCGAACCATTCGCGGTAAAATCGGGTATCGCGCCCGTTTGTACATCTGATACGAGCTTGGTGCGCATGATGCGTGCCGCGCTCATTTGAGAGGCGAGCGCGCGGGCGCGGATGAGCGCGTACAGCCTTTTTTGATCTTCATTTGCGCCGGCATTTTTTTTGCCCGAATCAGTCGGTCGCACCGCTTCGTGTGCTTCTTGGGCTGATTTGGATTTTGACTTGTATTCGCGCGCATCCACGTACTCATCGCCAAATTCTTTTTTTACCACACCAATGATATTTTTTTGCGCTTCAGCGGCGAGATTTGGCGAGTCGGTGCGCATGTACGTGATATGACCCGCTTCGTATAATTTTTGCGCCGTGCGCATCGTGCGCGAAGGAGAAAATCCCAATCGCGTTGAAGCGGTTTGTTGCAAGGTAGATGTGGTAAATGGAGGGCGCGGAAGTCGCTGTTGTTCGGATTCTTCGACACCCTTCACGAGCCACGTTCCGCCGCGCGCGGAAGCAAGAATCTGCTCTGCATCTTTTTCCGATTTTGGCTCTTCGGTGCACGTGGCGGTAAATACTGCTCCACTTTTTGTTTGCAAATCTGCTTCGAGCACCCAATAACTCTCAGACACAAACGCGCGTATCTCGCGTTCGCGCTCCATGATGATGCGCAAAGCAGGGGATTGTACGCGGCCAGCAGAGAGGCCATAGCGCACTTTTTTCCACACTAATCCAGAGAGGTCGTATCCAAAAAGTCTGTCGAGCACGCGTCGAGCTTCTTGTGCTTGGACGAGTTGCATATCCACCATGCGCGGATGCCCAAGAGCTTCTTGGACTGCCGTGCTGGTAATTTCGTTGAAGGCGATGCGCTTAGCTTTTTTCAAGCCAATTGTTTCGGCCAAATGCCACGCAATCGCTTCGCCCTCGCGGTCAGGGTCGGTCGCAAGAATAACCTCGTCCGCTTTTTTTGCTTCTGCGCGAAGGTTTTCTATGATGTGCATTTTTTCGGGAACGATACGATATTTTGGTACAAAACCAGCTTCAATGTCGACGGCATCCTTATTACTTTTCGGCAGATCGCGGATGTGTCCCACCGACGCGCGGACGACAAACCCCTTGCCGAGGTACTTTTCGATTGTCTTTGCTTTTGCGGGCGATTCCACAATGACCAACTTCATACAGTAAGGGAGAGGGTACACGCATTTGTGGCGATTGCAAAATATAGATATACTGGTCGCAATGACAAAAGGAACAATCACACAGATTATTGGCCCGGTCGTAGACGTGCGATTTGACCCCTCGACAAGCTCGGGGCAAGTGCATCTGCCCGCTATCCAAAGCGCTCTCGAGGTGCGCCACCAGGGGAATCGTTTGGTACTCGAAGTCGCCCAGCATCTTGGTCTCAATCGTGTCCGCGCAATCGCCATGGGTGATACCGCAGGTTTGGCACGGCAAACAGAAGTGATGGATACCGGCCGTCCCATCTCCGTTCCGGTAGGAGAGTCCGCTCTCGGTCGGATGTTTAATGTAATTGGTGATCCGATCGATGGCAAAGAGGCAATGAGTGCCGATACCCCGCGCCTCCCAATCCATCGAAATCCACCTCAATTTGCAGAGCAATCCACAAAAGCGGAAGTTTTTGAAACAGGAATCAAAGCAATTGATCTCATGACTCCTTTTATAAAGGGTGGCAAAGTAGGGCTCTTCGGCGGCGCGGGCGTGGGGAAAACGGTGCTCATCCAAGAACTTATCCACAACGTCGCCTCGGAGCATGGCGGCTATTCAGTGTTTGCCGGCGTGGGCGAGCGCGTGCGCGAGGGCAACGACCTCTACCACGAAATGAAAGACTCCGGCGTGCTCGAAAAAACCGCGCTCGTTTTTGGGCAGATGAACGAAGTGCCCGGGGCGCGTGCGCGTGTGGCGCTCTCAGGGCTCACCATGGCCGAAGCATTTCGTGATGAGGGTGGCAAGGATGTCCTCTTTTTTATGGACAACGTATTTCGATTTGTGCAGGCAGGCTCGGAAGTGTCTTCTCTGCTTGGCCGTGTGCCATCCGCGGTCGGCTACCAGCCCACACTCGCCGGCGAAATGGGACTTCTGCAAGAGCGCATCACTTCTACTACCAAAGGCTCCATTACCTCGGTACAAGCGATTTATGTGCCGGCAGACGATCTCACCGATCCCGCTCCCGCGACCACCTTTTCTCACCTCGACTCAACCATTGTACTTTCTCGAGCACTCGCGAGTCTTGGTATTTATCCCGCCATTGATCCGCTCGAATCTGGCTCGACCGCGCTCACGCCTGAAATCGTGGGTGCCGAACATTACCGCGTCGCGAATGAGACGCGTCGCGTTCTCCAACGCTACAAAGACCTCCAAGACATCATCGCGATTCTCGGCATCGAAGAGCTTTCCGATGAAGACAAAAAGCTCGTCTATCGCGCGCGCAAAATCCAACGCTTCCTCTCCCAGCCATTCAATGTCGCCGAAGCGTTTACCGGCGCAAAAGGAAAATACGTATCGCTCGCCGACACCGTGCGCGGATTTGGTGAAATTCTCGATGGCAAACACGATGCGCGCAACGAGCAATCTTTCTATATGAAAGGTGGCGTAGACGAGATTACCGACTAGCGTATGTTTGAAAACCCAAACACACACGGGGAGGGAAGTTTTTCCGCCTCGGAAACTCGCTTCGCTCAAACAGTCCTCGTCGAAAAAACTTCCCTCCCCGTGGGGTTTTCAAACATATTCTGACTTATGGAC
>CAYGMC010000018.1:0-17271 GCA_964351105.1 uncultured Candidatus Saccharibacteria bacterium
CCATGGACGCGTAATACCACTTTACTATGGGCCCTAGAGATTTGTATTCTAAATGCTAAACGAAAATAATCCAATTCTATGCCGCCAAGCGGCGCGTCGGCGCATTGCTTTGTCCCAAAGAAGTGCGGACACTATCGTCGTGAAAATGCACGAATCCGATACGCTTTTCCACGCGAGATGCATGCCCGACAACGCTCTCCAAAGCGGCCGCGTCGAGCCGGCCCGTCTCACAAAATACGAGAAACGCGAGCGCCATCGGACTGTCGGCATCAAAACCCATGGCATATGGGCGATTCCCAAGACGCGACCCCTTAAAACTCTTGAGGCCTTCCAAAGTTTTACCAAACATTTCTACTACCTCCTCTACCGTCGGCCCCTCGTGCTCCTTGCCCTCTTCCCCGCCTTGGGCCATCCATTCTTCGAGCCAGTGTTGTGCACTAGCCCCTTTTTTGTTCATCACTCCATGCAGAGAATCTCCCAAACTTTCCCACGGCTCAAAGAGCACATCGAGCTCTGGTGAAAAATCTACAACGATTTTTTTGCCCGCGTTTTCTGGCGCATTTGCTATTTTTTTGATGGCGGCCTCCGCTCCGCTTTCTCTGTCGCCCACACCCGCTTCACGCAATTCATGCTCACCGACGACAATGACTTCGTCACTCTGTGCATAATGAGCCTTGAGTTTTTCCACATACCCCTTTGCACCAGTACGTGTTTCTCCCACATGATGCGCTTCTGCTTCGTCGTGCTTGGCGGTAATGCCGCGCATAAAGATGACAGTTCCCTCGTGTGCCGCATCAATCTCGCGCGCAATATCTCCGAGCGGTCCTTCCAGTCTTTTTTCATGTTTCTCGACTTCGTGCGTCATGTGCGTGTGGGTATTATCTACCACAAGGCGTGGCTCCACTTTTGAAATTTCATTGTCATTCGCTGGGCCACGGCGCATGTCTTCCGGCATTTTCATTCCTCCAGCGTGTTTGGGCATGGCTTTATTATACACCAAAATAAAACCTCTATAGTTATCCTCCCGGCAGGAAATCCTCTCGATTCGCATCTCGCCGTCGCTCGCTGCGATCTCGAGCCGGGGCTCGCGTCCTCGCCTACTGGCTTGGAATCGCTCCGCCCTTCGATTCCTGACGTAGCATGCGCAGGCAGGCTACTCCGGTTGTCGCTCATTATCATTCACTCCTCCCGGCAGGAATCGAACCCACATCATAAGCTCCGGAAGCTTACGTCCTATCCATTGAACGACGGGAGGTAGAGAGAAAGACAACGAATGCTAGCATTTACTGTTCCCGAACGCCCCTCTCGAAAGCGCCGCTTACGGGAGGTACGTCCAAACTACCACGCGTGCTACTCTGCTTCAAACAGCGCACTCAAGGATTCGCCACTCTCAATGCGAGAGATTGCATCGCCAAAGAGGTCGGCGACGGAGACAACTTGGATTTTAGAGGATATATCGCCAGTCTGTGCGATGGTGTCGGTGATAAACAATTTTTCGATGGATGATTTTTCTAAATTGGATTTTGCATCACCCGAGAGCACGCCGTGCGTCACGGCGGCGAATACTTGCTTGGCGCCTCTTTCTTTGAGCAATTCGGCAGCACGCGCGAGCGTGCCGCAGGTGTCGGCCATGTCATCGATAATAAGTGCCACCTTGCCCGATACGTCTCCAATCAATTTCATCCGCGCGATCTGATTGGGAATATCGCGCTCTTTGTGAATAATGGCGAGATCGGCCGCCTGCATGAGTCGCTTGGCGTAAGACTGCGCACGCACCACCCCGCCCGCATCGGGTGATACGACAACAAGGTCGTCGGCGGCGAGCGCTTCGCGGAAATAATCTTGAAAAAAAGCTATGTATACGGGACGGGCATACAAATAATCGACATTTGTCTTGCGGAAGAATCCGCCTATCGCATCGTTGTGTAAATCCATGGTGAGCAGTCGGGTTGCACCGACCTTTTCGAGCATGACACCAAACACACGCGCGGATATCGGCTCCCGCGGACGGGATTTTCTGTCTTGCCGCGCATAGCCAAAATACGGCACGACGACTGTTATCTCATGAGCGGCGGCGCCATGCGCCGCATCAATGGCGAGCATGAGGCGCGCCCAATTCTCTGCCGGTGGATTGGTGGATTGAATGAGAAAGATATTTTTACCGCGAAGATTTTCTTGGAATTGTATTCTTTGTTCGCCGTCAGAAAATGCTTTGCAAATAATCTTGCCGAGTGGAATATTCATCCGCTCCGATATCTTGTGTGCGAGCGGATCGTTTGACCCAAGACTGAATATGCGAAACTCCATCCCCAAAGTATATCAGATACTTTTCTTGCAATGTGCAATAAAGAAAGCGCCCGACAAACCGAAAGTCCGGTCCATCGGATACTTTCCATTCGTCGGGCGAATCAAGGAACCCTGATTGTACCGCCTTTAAAAGGGAAGCCGGTGCATACGTACACTTCGGCCTTCCCTCCGGCCGGGTTGGTCACCTTGGCTATAAACCGCGCCGCGTCTTGTACGTCGCAACCCCGAACGCCCACCAGGAGCCACGCATTGTGCACAATCTCAATATTGCTGTACCCCTGCGCCTTGAGTGTGCGGACGGCATGGCTCTCGCTAGCGAAGATTCCCCTGATAATAACAAACAAGATGGTGAGGACCTTGATGATGTCAAGAATCGGATTATCCCTGTCGTACATGGTTTGGCCCCCAAAGAGCGTCCTCTATCACGGTATTGTGGAAGACTGCTGAGAGCAAGTATTCCACAGACTGAGCCTAAAGTCAACCTACGCTCCCCGAGTCCAAATGAGAGACATTTCCTCCTCACTGGAGCTAAAAAGTCGCCAGCTTTGCTCGGTACTTTTCGAAAAAGACTGGGAGCTGACTATGGATGTTGTCTGGGGGTGTATCGAGGGTGAACCACGCAACCTCGTCAAATTTATGCGGCTCACCGTTTTGAACTTGTTCTGAGTCAACGCGAACTTTGAAATCGAGTGCTACCCAGTGCGTGGGTTTCCCATTGTCGTCACGATGCACATCTCGATGACCGAGAAATTCAAAACTCTCAACATTCGCACTGTACTCTTCTTTAATCTCCCCTCGGAGAGTATCTTCAACGGAGCGGCCAAACTCTAATCCGCCGCCGCCAATGTCCCACCGTCCATGCTCGTCTCGCGCATTTTTACCGCGTAGTGCCATCACAAATTTGCCATTCCCGTCATGGCAAAAAAACACTACGCAAACACCAATATGACCTATCCCGGGTATCAGTTTTTTCATGGCTCGTACTTTACTGGGATAAAATAAAATTTAAGACACTGCACCCTATAGGATTCGAACCTATGACCTTTCGAATGTGAATCGAACGCTCTAACCAACTGAGCTAAGGGTGCGCACGTTTTTCTTCGGGCCGGCGGGAATCGAACCCACTCTACATGACCCCCAGCCATGCGTACTACCACTATACTACGGCCCGCTTTCACGAGCATCGTATCAAGAAAATCTAAAACGGGAAACGGGCCACTATCCCTTTGGCCGCAGGAGGGGGAATAATTGTGCTTCGTGCGCGGGGCGGTTTTCGAGAAAAGAGAAAAGGCGCTCGGATACGCCGAATCCAAAGGCGGGCGGCATGCCGTATTCCATCGCACGAATATACTCTTCGTCGAGCCGCTGTGCTTCGTCGTCGCCTGCTTCACGCTGTTTTTGCTGATCTTCAAATCGCGTGCGCTGATCTCTCGGATCATTCAACTCACTAAATCCCTTCCCTATCTCACTTCCCGCAAGAATCACCTGCAAGCGTTCTACCACTTCTGGATTCGCCGCATGGCGCTTCGCGAGCGGCTCGAGGTAAACCGGTACGCCCACGAGAAACGCCGGACCCGAAATTGATTTGCGGATTTTTTTCCACAAATGATCGACTGCACGCGCTTTGTTCAATGTTTCGCCACCACCTACCGATGCTTGGATTTGTGCGTCTCGGACTGCTTGTATCGCCTCTTCTTCAGTGCAGGAAATAGGATCAATGCCAAATTCTTTTTTGATGACTGCACAAAAGTCGACGACTCCCCATTCTTCGGCCAAGTCGACGGTGTGCCCATTGATTTCAAATGTATATTGGCCATATACCTCTTTGGCGATATGTCGATACAGATCTTTGACGAAATCGCCTCCTTTTTTGAGATCGCTGTAGGCTTCATACGTCTCAAGCTGCGTGTAATCCTGCAAATGTTCACGAGATTGACCTTCGTTGCGAAAGATCCGACCAATTTCAAATATCTTCGGAAAACCCGCGACAAGCAAGCGCTTCTGCCACAACTCCCCTGCTGAAATGCGGAGAAATACATCGATATCAAGTGCGTTGTGATGCGTAACGAATGGGCGCGCATCAGCGCCACCAGGCATAGTCTCAAGTACTGGTGTCTCTACTTCGAGAAAATCCCGCGCTTCGAGGAATGATCGAATGGCGCGCCAAAATTTTGCGCGTCGCACAAACATCTTGCGTACGTCTTCGTTGAGCAAGATGTCGAGATACCGTTGGCGCAAAACGAGTTCTTCGTCTTTGAGCCCATACCAGCCATCGGGAATCGGCAGGAGCGACTTGGCGAGCATTTTCCATTGCCTCACCTGAAGAGATTGTTCACCTCTTTTGGTAGTAAAAGCCGTGCCAGTAAGCTGAACAAAATCACCGATATCGACTTCGGAAAAGAGGGCAAACAAAGAATCGTCCATTTTTTCCTTTTGCACAACTGCCTGTGATTTTCCCGAACCGTCAAAGATATCGACAAAGATAATTCCTCCCTGCCCGCGTTTGGCCAAAATCCGACCAGCGATGAAAATTTCGATACCCCTTTTTTCAATGTCCGCAAAACCCGCGAGAAACGCCTCGATGGAATGCGAACGCTCGGTGTGAGCAGGATACGCCTGCATCCCAGCGGCTTTAAGAACCTCGATCTTTTTTATACGCTCGTCGCGAATGTCTTGTTCGCTCATGTGTGCCTATGATACCATTTCCCCATACTCCTATGGAAGTCTTGCAGAAAAAGATGTCAAATATGAGACCGTCATTTCGGGCGCTTGGTATCCTGTGGGTCGAAGAATTGAGTTTCCGCATCCAAGTTGTTTTGGGCACACTGGTGTTACTCGCGGCGCTTGTATTGCATGTGCCAACAATAGAATTCGTCCTACTTATGCTCATAATCGGAACAGTTTTGGCAGTAGAAGCTCTTAATACCGCAATCGAGGAAATTTGTGATCACGTAACACCCGAACAGCACGCGACAATCGGCAAGATTAAGGACATCGCGGGTGGAGCAACCTTCATCATGCTCTGCATCGCTGGTGTCGTCGGCCTTGTGATATTTACCCCATACATTATCCAACTCTTGTGATAGATCTTATTACATCATCTGATCTGTACATCGTCGAAGTGCTTCACGCACTGCGCACGCCCGAGCTCGTTGCTTTTTTTCCTTTGATGACCACATTGGGTGATATAATAATGATTGGTGTACTCACTTTCGGCATCACTATTACCTTGTGGCGCAAACACGCTCTTGCATACGCGGCAGGTCTTTGGATTGCTGTTGTAGGAAGCATCTGCGCTTCATCTGTTCTTAAGATGCTGGCCGCGCGAGCACGACCGCCCGAAGCTTTTGCCGCTATCATCGAGACGAGTTTTTCTTTCCCCAGCAGACACACGGCCGCATCGGTGGCGGTCTATGGCTTTCTCATATTCACTTTGCTACATCTGCTTCCACCTTCTCCTCGTCGCTCCCTCTATGTCTCGGCACTCTCTATACTCATTGTGCTTATTGGATTCAGTCGAATATATCTTGGGGTTCATTATCCGAGCGATGTACTCGCCGGATTTGCCATAGGAGGACTTTTTGTATGGTTCGGTATTTGGGTGACAAAACAACTCAAGAATTGAAAATAGTTTTTAAAAGTGCCATGCGCACCATCACCCCATAGCCGACTTGGCGGAAATACACCGCGTGCGGAGAATCGTCGACTTCGGGTGTAATTTCACCCACGCGCGGAAGCGGATGAATGATGATTGAACCATTTCGCATCGAATCTGCCATCTTTCGATCGATTATGTAGTGCCCCTTACTCCGCTCAAAAGCTTCTTCGCTCAATCGCTCTTTCTGAATGCGCGTTTGGTAGATCACATCGGCTTCGCGCATAGCGTCGGCGAGCGATTCTGTCTCTCGATAGACAACCCCATTCTCTTTGAGATATTCCTTAAGTTCATCGCTCATAGAAAGTTCGGGAAGCGATACGCCGGTAATTGTGATATTGTCATATTTTCCGAGCAAATACGAAAGCGAGCGAGCTGATCGGTAGTAACGCATATCGCCCACCATGGCGACATGTATACCGTCAATCTTACCGAGCTCTCTCTCGATGGTGTAGAGATCGAGAAGCGCCTGTGTGGGATGCTGGCCGGCTCCATCGCCCGCGTTGATTATCGCCACATCAGAAACTGCCGCCGCCCTCTCTGCCATGCCGGTCTCGGGATGGCGGATGATAATTGCATCGGCATAGTGATTGACCACCTTGATAGTATCTTCGATGGTCTCACCTTTTACAGCACTCGACATCTCACTAGCATTTTCCGCCGTGATGACCTGGCCGCCAAGTCGCATCATCGCGCTTTCAAAAGAAAGACGCGTGCGCGTGGATGGCTCATAAAAGAGTGTGGCGAGAATCTTGCCGTGCAAAGAATCGTCTCGATGATTCTCCATCGTACTCGCTACGGCAAACAATTCCTTGAGTGCTTCGCGGTCGAATTGTTGGGTCTCAAGAAGGTGATGCATCATGAGGAGTATACGCTCTCTGACTCCACTCTGCACGTGCTTATGCACACTCTCTCCATGTCCGCAATCCATGCCGACCGGTCAGGATTGAGGATACTTAGGTTCGGGCTGCAAAACGGCTAAGAGAAAATTCGAGTGCATCGTTTTCTATCACCCAGCGATACAGGGCGGGCGAAAGAAGTGTCGCGAATACGACGGTGCCGAGTAGGTGCATGAGCGTGAATGAGATTTGGCCGGAGAGTGCGAGTGAGAGCGATTGATTTTGAAAAATCGGGCCGATAAGCATCGTTACGCCGTCGTAAAGCAAAGTTGCAGGAATACCAAACACAAGAAAGTTTTTGACAGACGCCGCACGATTTTTGAAAAAGAAATGCGCGCCAATACCGAGAAGCCCATAACAAATCGCGGTTACCCAGGTCCAACTTCCCCATCCGCTCGTAACGGCGTCATACAGGACGATTCCCAAAAAGCCAAAAAGGAAGCTTCCCCATGGCCCATACCGCTTGGAGAAAGGCATGACGACGCTAAGCATCGGCTCAAAATTGGGCGGACGGAAGGGAATCAGGCGGAAGAGGAAAACAGCCGTCCAGCCGAGGAAAAATTTAAGGGAGCCTGCAGGAATTTGGATCATGGGAGAGCCAGTATACCGCCGCAAAACATTCTGGCGAGTGGATAACTCGATGTGAGCAATTTTGACCGGCAAGCTATAGATAGCGGACATCAACCAAGATGCGCGTGGTCGTTCCACGTCGCAATTCTCCATGGATGGCTCGGGCGATCGGGATCGTCATCTATATATCTAAAAAGAGTCAAACCGCTGTTGGTCACATAGAGTGCGTGTACCAAGCTACTGAATTCTTTTTGTGCAAATCTTTCGCCAAAAATGACCCTGGCTCCGAGCATGTGAAGGATATTGCCTGAAGTAACGACAAGAACACTCTCCGCTGAATGTGATGCTAAAAATTCTAGCGCATCACCCGCTCGTACTTTGAGATCATCGAAATTCTCTCCGTCTTCAACTCGCGGTCCATCCTCGAATATACTGCGGTACCACGCTTCTTCGACTACTACTGCTTGTTTGTCTTGGCGCGAACGTCCGACAATACTGGTAGGGCGTCTGCGTTCATCAAATAGATCAGACGTAATGAAGGGCATCTTAATCTTCTCCGATATCGTCGTGGCGGTTTGTTGTTGGCGGTACAGCGCGCCTGAAATTATGGCGTCTATTTTGATACGCGAACACCGCTCAGCAACACGTTCCGCCTGATGCATTCCTTTTTCGTTGAGCGGCGTGCTTTCTCCTTGAAATATGTTGCCTGTATTGCCTTCTGTCTCTCCATGCCGAACGAAATAAATAGTCTTCATGTAGTCATCTTACCCCATAGTCCGCACGAGCTACTATATCCGCGAAGTACCTCGTGAATTAGGCTTGAGTATGTGCAACGCTAGCGACTCATCGAAACCTCTCGATCCTCAAATGAGGGCATCTCAAAGCCCGGAACACGTAAGCCACGTTGCATCCTAAAAATAAGCCAACTTTCTAACACCTCTCGCAGTTCTTCACGACATTCCTCAAGCGTTTTTGCATCCGACCAAACCCCCTTAAGGCTCGGCACTTCTCCGAAGTATGAACCATCACCAAGGAGCTTGTATTTCGCTTGAGACAACTTATGCGTAATGTATTCCGTCAACATAGGTGCATTATAACACAAACTACTCATCTTGTAGTACAATGCGCCCGCATGAAAAAATATGCGAAAAACGGTGTTCGCCTCTCTACTGATGTGGTGCCGACGAGGTACGAGATTAGCCTAAAGCCCGACTTGGAGGCTTTTGTCTTTGAAGGCGAGGAAACGATTCACCTCACCCTGAAGAAGCCGACAAGGGTGATAACCCTTCATTCCGTGGACTTGGATATCAAATCGGTAAGGGTCGGAGAGATAGAAGCGCAGAAGATAATCTACGACAAAAAAGCCGAGACCGCGACGTTTTCTTTTGCAGATACTATTCCAAAAGGCGCAATGAGCCTCACGATTGTTTTCACTGGCGTCCTCAACGACAAAATGCACGGCTTCTATCGAAGTCGCTTCGAGCTCAATGGCAAGACGCATCACATCGCAACTACGCAATTTGAATCCACCGATGCCAGGCGCGCCTTCCCATGCTGGGACGAGCCGGCGATAAAAGCCATCTTCGACATTTCGCTTACCGTCCCCAAAGAATCCACAGCTATTTCCAATACCATCGTCACAAAGACTACTGTGGAAGGAGGATGCAAGACAGTCCGCTTCGCGCCGACTCCTCTCATGTCGACATATCTCCTCGCCTTTATTGTGGGTGATTTCGAATACATCGAAAAGAAAAGCGCAGACGGCGTTTTGGTGCGCGTCTTTACGACACCGGGCAAGAAACACCAGGCCACTTTCGCGCTCGATTGCGCCGCAAATACTATTTCTTTCTTCAACACCTACTTCGACGTCCCCTACCCCATGCCTGTCCTCAACATGATTGCCATTCCTGATTTTGCGGCAGGCGCAATGGAAAACTGGGGCGCCATCACCTACCGTGAAAGCGCGCTTTTGGTGGATGCCAAAAACTCTTCAACGATGAACAAGCAATGGGTCGCACTCGTCATTGCGCATGAGATTGCGCACCAATGGTTTGGCAATCTCGTAACGATGGAATGGTGGACGCACCTGTGGCTCAACGAGGGATTCGCATCATACATCGAATACATGGCCGTGGATCACATTTTTCCCGAGTGGGATATTTGGACTCACTTTCTCCACGCCGATTTTGGCGCGGCTCTCTATGCCGACGGCCTCAAGCACACGCACCCGATAGAAGTAGAAGTGCATCACCCGGCAGAAATCACGGCCGTCTTCGACGCGGTGAGCTATTCCAAAGGCGCGAGCGTGATACGCATGATCGCGGAGTACCTTGGAGAAAAGGATTTCCGCAACGGCCTGCGCTATTACCTCAAAAAGCATGCGTATGGAAATGCCGAGACGGCCGACCTCTGGAGAGCACTTGCAAAAGTATCGGGCAAACCCGTCGCAAAAATTATGGCGAATTGGACGGGGAAAGCTGGTTATCCACTCCTCACCATCTCTGAAAGTGCAAATCGTCTCACTCTCACACAATCGCGATTTTTTGCAAGCCCTATTTCCGAAAAGAACACGCGCGATACGACCCTCTGGCATGTGCCCGTGCGTTTTGAAGCCGGACAGAAACAAGGGCAGTTTATCTTGAGCAATCGCACCACGCGCCTCAAAAAGACAGACTCGTGGCTCAAGCTCAATATCGACGAATCCGGATTCTACCGCACGCGCTATCCCGCGCGATTGCGTGAATTACTCTCTGCCCCCACCAAAGCCAAACACCTCAAAACGCGAGATCGCCTTGGACTCATCCGAGACGTGATGGCGCTCGGGGAGACGGGCAAGCTTGGCGCGGTAGATGGCCTTCTGTTTGCAAAAAATTATACGGGAGAAAGCGAATACGTGGTGTGGTCGGCGGTCTCGGCGGGTCTCGGAAATATACATTCTCTTATACCGCACGAACCTTTCTTCCAAGGGTACGAGGCATATGCGCTTGGCATATTTGCTGATATTGGTAAGAAAATGACCTGGGATACCGAGGCAAAAACGCACTCGGACGCGCTGCTCAAAGTGCTCGTGCTGGGGAATCTTGGCAAATACGGTGACATAAAAACAATCGGGAAAGCAAAAAAAATGTTCGACGCGGTAACCGAGAAAACAAATCGCATTCCGGCAGACCTTCGGGGAGTGGTGTATGGACTCGTCGCCAAGCATGGAGGAGAAAAAGAGTATTCGAAACTGCGAAA
Source organism: uncultured Candidatus Saccharibacteria bacterium (assembly GCA_964351105.1). GTDB lineage: Bacteria > Patescibacteriota > Minisyncoccia > Phycocordibacterales > UBA2100 > UBA10103. The sequence goes on from CAYGMC010000018.1 coordinate 10,669, forward strand.
AATGTACGACGCGGCATCGCTTCATGAAGAGAAGAATCGTATTGCTGCGGCGCTCGGTAGTTTTAAACAAAGGGAATTGCTGAAAAAAACGCTTAATTTTGCTATTTCAAAGGACGTGCGACGACAAGATAGTGTACGGGTGATAGCAAGCGTATCGATGAATCGCCACGGAGCTGATCTTTCTTGGAGTTTTATAAAGCAAAATTGGAAGCTATTTCTTGAAAGATACGGTACCAGTCGTGACGTCTCGAATCTGCTTTCACCATTTTCAGGCTCAACATCTGTGGAGAGAGCAAAAGAATTTGAGCAGTTTCTCAAGAAAAATCCCGCGCCAGGCACAGAGCGCACTGTGCAGCAAGTGCTTGAGCACATTTATTCAAATGCTGCGTGGCTGAAACGTGACTCTAAAAAAATTGCCGACTTTCTTTCAGCATAAAAAGAGTGAGGGCTGCGCGTGTTGCCACGGCAGCCCCCAAGAAATCATAGACAGGTCATCTCACTGCTTGGTGCGGCGAAGGCGAATTTCAATTCGCCGACGATCGTCACCAAACGCGAGGAGATCGGCTCCTGCCGCGGAAGTACCGTTCGCAAGCACGGTCTGCCCCGCAGAAAGCACGACGATGTTCAAGCCGGTCAGCCGCAGATCCGCTTTCAGGATCCTTGCGACCGCTGCCGCCCGAGTCATCCCCAGGTCCACGTTGCTTCCCGCCGTCGGCGGTGTGCCCGTAGTCCCGTTGATGTACACAGCGAGCTGCGTATCGAGCGTGCTCGTCGCTCCACGCACCGGCACCCCATCTGTGTGTCCCACGACTTCGATTGTGTCGACGTCGTAGGAACGCGACATGGCGACGATTTGCGGCACGATGTGCTGCAGCTTCGAGGTGAACACCTCCTACACGTTGGCCGAGCCCGATGGGAATCGATATCCTTCGGATTCGGCAAGCCGTATCATTGGCGGCTGATCCACCCGTCGCGCGGTGGGCTTTGGCTGAGCCCCCACGAGCGCGGTGTACTTCTTCTGCAGGTCGTTGAAGTCGCGGGTCGTCGGCTTCATAGCCAGCTGAACCACGAGCATGATAACGACACAGAAGAGCCCACCTACCAGGAGGAGGAGCACCTCAAATCCGAGAAAGCTCCGAAACCTCTCGCTTTTTGCCGATGCTGCCATGGCCTTCAATCCGCCTTGATGAAGAAGCGGCTCGTCTCGGTGAGCAGCATTCCCACTTGCGTGAGCAGATCGGTAAAGCCCTTCAGGGTCGGACCGAGCTTGGTTGCCTCCGCGTTTGCCAGCTTCAGCGCCTCGGTGAGCTGCCGCACTTCTGCGGCAACGGCTGCCGGGTTAAAGCCGGGCGGAAAACCGCCGACTCCACCTGCGAACCCACCGACACCACCGCTGGTGCCCACCGATCCGGCCCCGTAGCGAATTTCTTCGATACTGAGCAGGGTCGCGGACACGAGCATGCCAAAACCGACGGAGACGAGCGCCTCGATAAGCGGGGTCACCAGCGGAGCGAACTCCGAGAATGTCCCGTCGACGAATTGCACATCACCTTTGGTGAAGCCGGCCATGGCTATGCCCATGCCAATCAGGAGCGAGAAGATACCCAGCGCCTGAATCAGCGTTGCACAGAGATCGAGCGTGATCTTGTTCTTGCGCCGCATGTGCAGCGCGAAGATCGACAGCCCGAGCATCCCCCCCCAGCTTGCGACCGGAAAGAGTGCATCGCCCACGAAGGGCGGCAACTGCGCGAACACGGTGACCGGGACCAGCAGCCGCACCATCACGGTGCAGAAGATGAGTCCCGCCACAGCGAGCGCGGCAAGGATGAACTGCATGTGGATGTCTCCTTAGCTCTTGGTGATGCGGAGCAGATTTCCGGCAAACGCGAGTGCCGCCGGTGTCATGCCCCTCTGATACTTCGCGAGATAGTCTTGTACGGCGGTTTTTCCGCCGAGCATGGCGAGCATGGCCGTGACAGCCATGTCCACCATCGAGCTGTCGCCGGTATCGAGACTTCCGGTCACACCGCCACTGTTGGTGGCAATGATCTCGAAATCGCTCGCCGTATTGGGATCTCCCCCAACGACGAACGTATGCACGGGAACTCCCTTGCCTTTGAACTCAAGGGCGAGCTCGTGGGCGGTTTTGAGTTCCGGCCGTCCGATTCCATTCAGATACGAACGGTGGTGAGACGGCGCATCCCCTGCGAGAAGCACCGCATCAAAACCGCCGACCTTGAGCGCCTCGGCGAGACCCGCTTCAGCGGCTTCAGGATAGTCTCCCCCCTCAGCGGTGAAGCAGCGCACACGACCGAGCCAGAGCGCAAGCTTGCTGGCATCCGTCATGGGCTCGGAAACTTCGAGGAGCCTGCTCCCTGCTTCATAATCGCGATAGACGAAAATTTGCAGGGTCACAACGCCGGAAGATTCCGTGCTCAGGCGGTGTGCGATCTTCACGAGCTCTTGCACAGCCCGTTCGAAGAGCGGCTCCATGCTCGCGGTGCCGTCGAAAACCAAGGCAAACTTGCCCGCCGTCTTGTGGACAGGCCCAGCGGCACCAGCTGCCGCGTATGCAGCCAGTCGGGCCGTTGACGTCGTTGCGAGCGCAGTTGTTGCGGGTTTTGCGGCACCGCCCGTTGCGGGGCCGACGGTGACCGACGTGCCGGGCGGAGTTGATCCGCCCTTTCCGCCGAGAAACTTGCCGAATTTACCTTTGTCCGTCATGGGATGCTCCTAGGTTAGGCCCATCCGGGCCTTGATCGTTTCGTTTGCGCTGCTCACGTCCTTGAATTTCGCTTCAGCAGCTGCATCGCCCGGATTGCGATCCGGGTGATACTGAATGGCGAGCTTTCGGTAGGCTTTCTTGAGCTCCGCTTCGGTCGGCATCTCTGCGAAACCGAACACTGCGAGTGCCGATTTGAGCTCGGCTTCCCGCTGTGCGGCTGCGTCGTCGCCGGGTGGTGCCCAGCCAGCGCCTGCGTGCTTTGCCACTTCCTCGATGAAGGCTTGAAGGTCTCCGAGTACCACCCCGAGCGCGTCAATCTCTTGCGGAATATCCGCTTCGACTGAAGTCTTGAGTCGATTCTCGATTTCCTCCTTGGTGATGATGATCCCGTCGCGAACAGGGGCATGTTCCGCTCCCCAATCGCTTTCAGGCCAATTCGCCACCAGCCACGCCAGCAGAGCATCCAGGGTTTCGACCAGATGGTCGAAATTATCCTGCATAACCTTGAAGGCTTCGAGAGTGTTTTGCGCGTCGCGAGCGTCTGCCAGTGTGAGGCCGAACAGGTTGTTGCGGTATGTATTGACCGCCGCAACGAATCCGGCAAACGCTGGGAAGACGACTGACGATCCCATCGACTCGATCTTTTCGATCGTCGCAAGCGTAGTGCGAGCGCGATCGAGCAAATCTTCCGCCGCGGGATAATCTTTCGCCCTGAGCTTTTCATGCACCGGCTTGCGGTTGCCCGCCGGGAGCATGCTGAGCTCGACCATGATGCCGACGCACTGGCGAAGTCGTTCCACCTCTGCCGCATTTTGGTTGCGGATTTGATAGAACACGAGCCCGTATTCTTCGCAGAACGCAGCGAACGCCATTGCGGGCGAACCCTTAGTCCGTAGAAGTTCCCAGTACTCGCCCGGAACCCATTCGAATCCGAGCTCCTGGAACAGCGCTTCTGAAGCGCGCCGTGCCAAGTTGCTGAGCGCGGGATTACCGCGGGGATTGAACGGGCCGGGAAAGTTGGGACTCAGCTCGGTCGGCGCGAACACGATTTCGATTTGCGTTGCGTCGATTTCGTCTGCAGACGCCCGTTTCCACGGGAGCAGCTTTTTCAGGCGAGGCCATGTTGCCATGAGCCACGCCACCAGGAAGTCTTTGAGACCCCCCATGGTGTGTATCCTCCGTTGGTGTGTGTTTGCCCTATACCTGTCTATGATTATTTCAAGGTACAGAGTCCAGTAAGGATTGTTACACAAAATAAGGTTAATGTCAAATTTTCAGTCATCCGCCCCTACTTCCCGCAGGTGAAGTCGAGCGTGCTTTGTTTGCACGAGCAGAAGTATTTGATGCCATCGGACGATGGCTGGCCGAGGCAGTAGCCCGTGCCGCACTCGCCGCCGTGGGCGCACACCTGCCCCGCTTTCTTTACGGTGAGCGAAGTCGAACCCGTTGCTTTACCAAGCCCGTTCATGTCCACTGTAATGGTCTTGGTCTCGGTGCAGAAGTTGAGCGGAGGCGCTTGCTTGCCGCGTGGGCGGTCGTTGTCGAAGGCGCACTGCTTGGGCATTATTTGTTTGGGATTGGTGGTACAAGGATTACTGCACACAATCACGCCATCGTCCTGACACAGCGCCGCTTTGGCAAATCGAGAATCCATAGCCGTCACGCAAAATCCATCTGCCGCCGCAAGCGCGCCGCATGTCGCCAGTTTTTTGTTTTGTTGGTAAAACTCGCACACGTACGAATCTTCTGGAATGTCGGCAGACACCGTGCCTTTCGGGCCTTGTACTTGCACGACCACATGCTTAACCGAGACCATCGTGAGTCGCCCCAAAATTTCTCTGAAACGATCAAAAGCGCGGGCGACAGAATCGCGGAATCCCGTCCACCATCTCCCTCGAGGCGCCTCTACATCCGTTTTCGCGGGTGTAATCGTGTCGGCAGATTTTGCGCCCGCTTCACTCTCACCTCCCGAACACTGAACGTACATCTCGCGATAGAGATCGCCAATCTGCGTACTGCAGTCGGCGTTGACGTTGCAAGCGGGGCAGATGTGGCAAGTGTTTTTCTCGTTGGCACACACACCGCCTTGCGGCGATCCGTCGCAATAGAATCCCGCCTTGCTTCCGTTGCCATCAGATTTCATCGCCGCCGACGGATGCGCCTTTTTGCATATTTTGTCTGTAAATCCGGTATACCCGACACATTGTTTGCCTACGAGCGCGCAGACTTCATTGCCCGAATCGTGACCTGGATCGGTGGAATCAACTACGTAATACGTCTTTCCGCCCTCTTGGATAGCTTGCGGCAAGCCATGGGCCATGGCGACAATCGGCACCAAGGCGAGTCCAAAAATCGCCACAAGAATGATTTTATTCATAGTGATGAGGTCTTGTTTATAATTGCAATAATCGTAACACGGCCCCGCACCAGTGAGCGAGCTAGTATTGGATCTCTTTGACCCGATCTTTGATGTCTATAGGATACACGCCGGTAAAACACGACGTGCAGAATTGATCCTCCGGCAGGCCCGTGGCCTTGATCATCCCTTCGTATGAAAGGAATCGGAGCGAAGTCGCGCCCAGGTACTCGCGCATTTCTTCCACCGACTTTGTAGATGCGATGAGATCGCTTTGCTTGGGTGTGTCTATGCCATAAAAATCGGGGAATTTGACAGGCGGCGACGCGACGAGGAAATGCACTTCCGAAGCTCCCGCATCAAAAAGCATTTTGACGATCTGACGAGAGGTGGTGCCACGCACGATGGAATCGTCGAATACAACTACGCGCTTCCCCGATACGACTTCGGGAATTGGCGTGAGCTTGGCTTTTACGCCTTGTTCGCGGACGTGTTGTTCGGGCGTAATGAATGTCCGATGAATGTAACGATTTTTCGTAAGTCCCATTTCAAACGGAATGCCAAGCGTCTGCGCGTAGCCGATAGCAGAAGCGGTGGCTGTCTCGGGGACGGGAATGACGACATCGGCTTTCACCGGATATTCACGCGCAAGCTCTACGCCAAAGTTGCGCCGCACTTGGTACACCGATTTGCCCAAAATCTGACTGTCGGGGCGCGCAAAGTACACAAATTCAAAAATATCGAGTTTGGGGTTGGGAGGTGCCACTTGCTCACTGCGCATCCCGTTTGAGTCTATGATGAGCATTTCTCCCGCGTTGACCTCGCGGATAAAGGTGGCACCGATGGGACCATACGCGCACGTTTCTGAAGCCACGACGTAGCCGCCATTGAGCGATGCGACCGAGAGCGGGCGGATGCCGCAATGATCGCGGATAGCGATGAGCGAATCGCGCGACATGATGAGGATAGAAAATGCACCCGTCATGAGCGGATAAATATCTTTGACAGCTTGGGTAAGCTCGACCCCTTCGCGCATACGCGCGGCGATCGCCTCGACAACCATTCGTGAATCTGAAAACTTCGAGCAGTCTATTTTTCTTTGCGTCAAGAAATCGGTCAACTCGTCGGTGGTCGGTAGATTGCCGTTGTGGACGAGCGCGATAGCCCCGTCTTGCGGTACCGAGCAGAGAGAGACGGAGTCGTTGAGACTGGGGTGCGGATCTTCGTAGGAAATAGCGTGGAGCGAAGATGCGCCTGCGGCGAGCATGGGCTGAGCGTGTTTGACATGCGAGCCGCCGGTCGTCGAATACCGATTGTGTCCCACCGCCACATGCCCTTTCAAGCTCTCGATGAGCTCGTCATTGAATACTTGGGAGACCAGCCCCATCCCTTTGTGAAGAGAGATGACTTCACCATCTGCGGTCGCTATGCCCGAGCTTTCTTGTCCGCGATGCTGGAGGGCGAAGAGTCCAAAGAAAGTCAGCCGCGCGACTTCGAGCCCCTTTCCGTAGACTCCAAAGAC
>CAYGMC010000019.1:0-8670 GCA_964351105.1 uncultured Candidatus Saccharibacteria bacterium
CGACTGTCTCACGCACCCCCTCACCAAGCTCTGGCCCCCCGCGGCCACTCGGTGGCCAAGGGCGCGTTAGTCGGAATGTTTGCGAATATTGAGCAGGAGATATGTACTGCCTTCAATGCGGAAATAAAAACGGACACTCTTGTTGACGCGTGCTTGCCAAACGCCCGTTGATTCGTCGTACTTCTTCGCGTGTAGCGATGGATGCCGGATATCATTGGCAAGATATTCGATTTGCTTATAAAAAATCTCCTGAAGTTGTTTTGGAAACTTCTGGAGCGCACGGCGTATTTGTTTCGTGTGCTCAATCTTCATCATTCGATTCAAGCGAAGCGCGAAGTTCTTTCACGGTGTTGAATGGTCCGTACACGCGACCTTCTTCGACGTCCTTCAAGCTTGCGCGCAACCATGAAGGCAGCTTTTTAACCGGTTTTGCTTTGGCGCCCTGCGCTTTTGCCGTGCGCACCAGAGATTCGTACTCTTTACGCGGAAGCACGACAAGATCGCCCTTTGCCGCTAGTGCCCTTGGTATCGTAAACGTAGCCATGTGCAGAGTATAACAGGGAAAATAATAATGTCAGAATCAATTTTCTTTTGCATCTACCTACCCTCAAAACCGATGAGGTTAAACCTCATCGGTTAAGTGCGCAGGGCAATAGCGTACACCTTTTGCCGAGCGTCTTGTCTTGAGGTGCCGTATGCCATAACACCCGGAAGTTTGGGGATTTCAGCAATCCAGCGACCATCATCTTCACGACCAAAAACAACGGCGAGTGAGGGGGGTGTTTTATGGAGAGGGCTGTTCTTCATGGTTTTCAGTATACCACAAAAACAAAGCTCGTAAAAAAAGACTATGTTGGGAGGCGAGGCCTCCCGACCACCTCCTCACCAAGCTTTGGCAATCTGTCGCGAACCATTGGCCGAAAGCGAAATAAAATAGAGTCTGTTTTCACGGGCGCCGTGCGGGATGTTTAACCTCATTCTCCAGGTCTTTAACTTTTTGATCAATAGGGGGGACAAACCTGACAGTGTGGGAATCGCTATCAAAAATAAACAAATCATCGAGTGCGGAACGGCGACCTCCGGCGTCTTCGGTATAGCTGGTAGCATCGGCTTGATAGTATGTAATGAGAAGGGTCCAGAATTTGTCGATCGAAAGTCCCGATTTTTCGCACATATTGAGCACTGTTTCGGCTGACGCGTTGATATTGCCACCCTTCAAGTAATCACCGACAGGGTCTCCATCAATGAGTGATTCTGCCAAAGCAATGTCTTCTTTACTATAACCGAGTTTGGTGAGGACAGGAGATAGAATTCTTCTAGTGTATTCGTGTTGTTTATATTTCACGCCATCAAGCACAGCTTTCGGCTTTCCAATATCATGGAGCGCTAAAACACATTCAAAAAGTTTTTTGTCATCAATATCAGCTTCTTGGAAATATTTTTTATACTGCCTCATTACCATCAGCGTGTGTTGGCGAAGCGAATATCTCTCGCTTACACCGACGTCCGCCCTGAATGCTCCTTTGAAATCTTTTCCGAACAGATCTAGAATTTGTTCAGGTGTATGCTCAGGATCGTTAAGCACAATCTCCAATTGTTCTCGAGTAAAAGATAGAGACCTCGTCTCGCGGGCGGTTTCATACGCTCTCGATTTATCACTCATTGATTGAACCAAGTGCTCCCGTGTTCGGGCAAGGTTCTCGAGATGAGCAATCACTTCCGTAGCTGGTCGACCACTCAGTATAAAAACAAGCTGCTCATACATTTGCTGGCTTGAAGTTTGCAAATACTCAAGAAGTGCATTTCCACTTTGTGTTAATGCGGGTGCATATTGTCCATCATTCAATAATGACCATGCAGTCTTCCCGACGCTGAGCGCCAGAAGCGCCGCGGACGCGTTCTCAGTGTTATTTGCACGCCATGAGCGAATATCGTCCGAAACGAACCCCCCTTCGGATTTTATTTTTGCGATTCTATTTTCAATACCTTTTTTGGATTTGGGTACCCCGCTTTCTGACGCTGGCTCGGCCGTCGCTTCAGTGAAGTTTTTTTCTATCAACGTAACCCTTTCCTCGGGAGAATATTCCGCCGTGTGAGCAAGTAAATCGTCGAGAGTGACTTGATTGCCAGAGATGCCATTTTGCATGTACCCGTTTTTAGCGATTCGCACCAATGGAAGTCCAATATTTCGTGCAATTTCGCAAGCTTTCGCAAGATCATTTTCGCTACAACTTTCTCCGACGTAGACCGCAGCGGCCCGCGGCCTACGAATTACGAACTCGTTCCACGTGTACGCTACGTGTTCAGCCCCACGATTTCTAGTGTCGGAAAAAGCTTTCTCGATATGCTCGTGGGGATGCGGTTGTACACCCGAAGTTGCGTCCTTGTCGTATTTGGGAAATTTTATATCCAAACTCTCGGCATAGGTTGCTGCATCTTCGCTGAAAGCACTGAGAATCGTGCCGCCAGCAATTACGAGCCCTGCCTGATACAGTGACTCAGAATTTTTCATGTAATGTGCCTCCTCGGGGTCAAGAAATTTCGACGAGGCCGAGATTGTTGGTTCAAGTCCGACAAGTAATTCGGCCTTGGTTTCCGCGGAAAGCTGGCGCGTATCGAGAGTTGCATTGTTGTGGGCCGTTTTCGCCACTCGATCATTGAGGGCTATACCATGCAAGAAAAGTGCACCCGCTCTCTTTGCTTGGAAGCGTACGTCTCTTTGTTGCTGGGTATTTTCCCAATCATCCTTAATACCAAGTTGATTTTCGTAAAAATCTACTATCTTTTTCTTCGTTGTATCTACTTCAGATTCGTCGAGAACTAAGTCTTTCAAACCCTCCTTCTCTCTTTGGAAGAACTGTGCATCCATCTTAGCTTTTCTCCGAACATTTTCGAGGTCCCACTGGGTCGGCGCGATCTTCCGATGTTTATCCCAAACATCTTCTTGGAGGCTCCTTGCCACCTCCCGCTTTTCCTTCAATGATTGTTCCTGATGTGTTTCTCCAGTAATAAATCCGAGGCTCGTTTTTAGGGAGACCGCGAACCTGTTGAGTAGAGCAGTTTTCTTCGTCTCAAGCTGAGTTTCGAGGGTCGCGATCTCAAGATGTATTGCTTCGAGCTCTGTAAGTGCCATTTGATATTCAGCTTCGCTCTGTTGTTTTGATTCTTGGATTTCGACTGTACGACCCTGATCTTCACTCAATCTTTTATCAATTGCGTTCCGCAAGCTAGATCGCTCTCGGTTTTCGCTCGGTACATCGGTGCGATATTTTTGTCGTATCTCCCGCAATTCTGCAGCTAATCGTTTTCGATATTCACATGAAAACTCTTTACTGAAAGCGTACGATTCTTTACGAGCATCCAATCCGCGCTCGACAGCGGTCGGACTTTCGTCACCATGCTTGCGCTCTGTCTGCACTATCCGCAATCCCCGGCTGTGATGCCACCTTCCCTCATTGTCGATTTTCAAGCCCATTTGACTTCTATCGCGTCTTTTGCTCAGAGTGACTTTGATATCGGGATTCACTTGGGAAGATGATAATGATTCCCGAGCTTCCGGGACATGTTTCGGATGAGGTTGAGTGTTTGGCTTTTGAAATGAGTTCTCAAGAGACATACCAGTATGATATCAACATCTTATTAAAACCCGCGTTTGATGCGGCGGGTTGTTTCAACAGCGAAATTCAGCCAATATTTTGCGGTAAGGGGTTTGTCTTGCGCGGGGAGGTATTCTTCGGCAAAGCCGCCGAAGCCTTTTTTGAAAAGCGAAAGTCCGGCCCACGGGTGTTTAGGCTTATCGTCGGGTGAAATGCCCCAGAAATTGTAGAGGGTACAGCCGCGGCGTTTGGCTTCTTGGATGACGCGCCACTGCAAGAGGTAGGAGACGTTGGAACCGCTACCATCTGAAAGCGAACCCGAATGATGATAAAAGGCTTGACCGTTATAAAAAATAATCATCGCGGCCGCGACCACCTTTTCGCCCACCTTGCCAAAGAAAAGCGCGGCTCCTGCATCGGCCGCGAAGAGCTCAAATTCTTTTCGCAGATCTTTTTTGCTAAACGGCGTGAAATGTTGTCTCTGTGCGGTAGCCTCATACACAGGCCAAAATTGTTCGATGTCGTCAGAATTCGTACTGCATACTATTTCCACGCCCTCTTTCTCCGTTTTTTTGATCAGATAGCGTGTCGTTTTGCGCATCTCACGGAGCAAATCTTCCTCGGATTTTGAAATATCGAGCATCCACGCGAGCTCGGGATGCATGTGGATAGGAGCATTTCGAAAGCCCATTGAGCGATAGATGGCTTTGCTATCTGCCGTTCTCGGCAAGACCGAGCATACGCGTAAAAAGGTACATTCTTCCACGGTGGCCACCGCCGCGGCGCGTGCGAGAATTGCACGCGTAAAGATTAACGCATTTTCTCCGTGGGCGATGACTGGACCATGCGGAATGAGGATAAAAGACCCACGTCGCGCGACCACTTTTATAAGCAGGGCAATAGCGAGCAGATCATCTCCCCGCCAGACGCCAATACGGAATACTTTTGAGCCGTTTGCCGAATGTACCTCGCCCCATTTCCATGCGTGCAGAAAACTATGCGGTTTTTGCGCGTGCAAAAAATCCTCCCAGATTTTTTTGTCGTTGATATCTTCAGGAATGAGTTCCATAATTTTGCGCAATGAAACGATTCACTTCCTCCGCGATGTTTTTTGCTTGTGTAGGAGATACATTGATGTGTGTTGGTAGATTCACCATCGTATCTGCTACTTTTTCTGCGTGCGGGCACGTCCCTGCTACATACGGTATTTTCTCTCGATATTTTTTGGGCGCAATCGGCGCATCATACCAAATGTCGCTCACATGAATTCCGCATGTACGCAGGTATGCGATCAGCGCGTCGCGGTTTTCCACCAAAATAGGGAAGCGCAGGTTTGCTGAAGCATCGACAGTGGAGATTGCCGCGGGAATGAATATGCGAGTATCAAGAGTCTGTGCATACACATGCGCGATGAGTCGACGATGTTCCGCGACCCGCTCAAGTGTATTGAGTCCCGAGAGTGCGATCGATGTTTGCCGCGGTGGCATGGTGCACGGCTCGTTTTCATCGAGTGGCCGAGGCAAGAGATTACATGCACGCACCACGGCATGATAAAACTTTCCAATACCAAATGCGTATGATGCGCGTATTTTCCACGTAATGATTGGGTAGATACGTTCCTTTAATTGACGAGACCAAGAAGGTGTCTGTGTGGGACCCTCAACACTTCTCAAGTTTTTGTTGCGAATAATCAAAGCGCCGCCCGAAACGCTATCGACGACTTTGTCCTGACTGAAAGAGAGGATTACAAAATCACCCACCGTACCCGCTTCTTCGCCCGATACATAACGAGCGCCTATCGAGTGCGCGAGATCTTCCACCAGTGCAACGCCCCGTTCTTTGCACAGATCAGCGATCTCGCGCCCACGGCACGGGAATCCAAGCGTATTTTGGACAACGACGGCTTTGATGTTTTTGTGAGTATTGAGCGCGCCTCGTAGCGATTCGGGAGAAAAATCGAGCGCATCTCCTGCAATATCCAAGAGTATCGGTGTAGCACCTGCACGCACGACGGCGTCATAGAGCGCAACACAGGTGAATCCGTTGATAGCGACCGCAGTATTTTTTTCGCTACCAATGATAGATTTAAGCCCAAGCAAAAGAGCATCACGCCCCTTGTATACCAACACTGCTTTTCCTCCATATCTCTGCTCGAGGTATTCGATAAGTTCGCGACGCGTGCTTGCACTTCCCTCTGTGATCAATATCCGCACAGCAGAAGAGAATGTGTAATTCGAACCCAACGAATTGAAAATAGTCATGCAATAAAATCAACGACCGCGTCGGCCACTTTTTGCGGATGCGTGATGTGGGGCGAATGACGCGCGTCAGGGATGACGAGAAGGCGAGAATTGCGGATTTTTCTGTTCATGAAGAGTCCGTTTTTAAACGGTGTCGTCTTGTCTCTTTTGCCCCAAATGATGAGTGTCGGCGTGAGAATTTTGGGCAGATACGACGTCAAGTCCACCGAGACGAGATTGGTCATGGTCGTGCGCATATTCGGACTTGCTTGCTGGTAGTCGTTCTCCCGTATGATCTTGTACACCAATGCACGCGCACCCTCCGAGCGGATAAACTTTCCACCGATCTTGGCGAGTAGTCTGAAAAAATCGCGTTTCATCCGACGCACGCCCGAAGGCGGAATACCCGCGCTATCTTCGAGTATGAGCCGCGCGACCTTGTCGGGATATTTTGCGGCAAAGGCAAGCGAAATCCGCCCGCCATTTGAATGACCGTAAAGCATAACATTGTCGTACACAGCGGTCTGTACGCGAAGCCACTCGACGTAATCGTCGACGGTCCACACGGGGTCAGTGCCGTCGGTGAGGCCGGGAATTTTGAGAAACTCAAAATCAACATTGCGCGTGGTGAGCATAGTGAGAAGCGGTCGCCACGTAGTCAGTGCGTCGTATGTCCATCCGTGTAAGATAAATAATTTCATAGTCCCCATTGTGCTCGTCGCGCGTGCCACACGTCTTCGCGACGGCATAGTTTTTTTGCATCTTTTTTATCAGCAAGCATTTCTTCGACGATTGCCTCCAAAAATCGTGCACCTTTGAATACGAGAATCTCTCCGCCTTCAATCGCATGTGGCAGAGCGTCACGTACTTCGGCAGGATCTAGATACGACTCGGTCGGTACTCCGTGTTCTCGCAAGATCGGAAGCACGTGATTTCGTGAACGTGGCCCGACGAGGAATACTCGATCAAAACCAGCTTGTGCCACGAGGAGCGCAGCTCTTTCGTGCTCTTCGGCTTCGTAGGTGCCTTGCTCGGTCATGTCGCCAAAAATCATCCATTTGGTACCGGATAATTGCTCGACCATTGAGAGAATAGCATTTAATGAGGCGACGTTGATATTGTACGAGCTATCGATAAGAATCGTATTTTTGATCCCGCGTAGTATCGAACTACGCCCCGGAGGTGGCGAGAAACGAGATACATCATTGGTCGGTTGGATGCCAAAGTATTGCGCAACGGAAGCGGATGCGGCAATAGCGCGAAATACTTCCTTGGGGAGCAAATGCATAAATGAGTACCGCGCCCCGTATAATCCGAATTCTGTTCCCGCGGTCGACACACTGTAGGTTTGCAGATCACGCTCGGTAATGCCCAAACGTTTGGCGCGTGAACGGCTCATCTGGCGCACAATGCGTGCGTCGTCGGCGTTGATGATACAGAGGTGTTTGGCCTGTTGCAGGAAGTATCCATATTCGTATGCGATGGCGTCGTCTACATTCGTAAAGGTTCCGTCGTGTACACGATGTTCGAATCGCACACTGTGGGTACGGGCGCAGTCGAGCCATACGACGACTTCTGGTTTGAGCAACTCACTCAAAAATTTTCCTTCTCCTGGCCGGTCGCAGTCGGCTTCCACCACGTAGATTTTTTCCGATGGCACCCGATAGAAAGCATGGAATGGTGCTTGGAAGGCGAGCTTGAACCACGCAAAGTGTGATCGGGACGCATCTTCAAGGTCGAGAATGTCAAACGGTATTCCAAACGAGCTATTGCGGTGATGCGAGTAACGCGCAGACGTGCCGAGTCTCACCTCTACCATGTGGAGTGCCGTCGTCTTGCCGTTGGAGCCGGTGATGACCACGATGCGCGGTTTCCAGCGCATGAGACGAATACGAGCGAAGAGCGCGAAGTACCACGCGATGGGGAAGTACAGCATATCCTTTACTCGGTGCACCATTACCCCAAAGGATACTAGACCATGTTTGAAAACCCAAACGCTCACGGGGCGGGATATTTTTCCTACTCGGAAACTCGCTTTGCTCAAACAATCCTCGTCGAAAAAATATCCCGCCCCGCGGAGTTTTCAAACGTGTCCCACGGTACCGCTTTTTTGGATACGATACGCATGTGTTGCCTACTTTCATACAAAAGCTCAGGGGAGTAGTATGGAGGAATGGAATCGAAACGAAAAGTTGCGGTATTTGATGTCGACGGGACTATTTTCCGTTCAAGCCTACTCGTAGAGATGGTGGAAGCACTCATCGAAAGTGGCGCGTTTCCCGGGAGTGCGCGAAATATTTTCGAACATCAAGAAGAGATGTGGTTGGATCGTGAAGGAGATTATCAGAATTATATTGATGCAGTCGTGAAGTCGTTTCGCGCGCACCTGAAAGGTGTCCACTACGGAACGCTCGCCGATTGTGCAAAACAGGTGGTGGATAGTCACTGGAAACATACCTATCGATATACGCGGGATTTGCTCAAAGAGCTCAAGTCAAAAGATTATTTTCTTCTTGCCGTGTCGCATTCGCCAAAAACTGTTTTAGACAAATTTTGCCCGCGCCTCGGTTTTGACAAGACGTATGGCATCATCTACGAAACGGGCCCGCAAGATCTTTTTACAGGCAACGTGGTCGAAGAACATTTGATCGCCAACAAAGCCAATATATTGAAACGCGCAGTAGAAAAAGAAGGCCTAACGCTCGCACATTCAATAGGCGTGGGCGATACCGAAAGCGACGTGCCGTTTCTCGAGCTTGTCGCGAGGCCCATTTGTTTCAATCCAAATCAAAAATTATATCGTCACGCCAAGCGCATGAAGTGGAAGGTGGTGG
>CAYGMC010000019.1:8680-16517 GCA_964351105.1 uncultured Candidatus Saccharibacteria bacterium
TCGGGCGCTACTGCGCCAGCGTTGACTCTCGGCTCGTCAGCCTGCGAGACACGGCAAAAACAATACTGCCGCTTATGAAGGTCGTTGACGAAGGGGGCGATGTTCCAAAACGCCTGCCTGCCGCACGTCTACGTTCTTTCCGCTCCACCGTGTGGAAATATTGGAAAGAGAATGGACGGCACAATTTGCCGTGGCGAAAGACAAAGAATCCGTATCGGATTTTGGTTTCAGAAATAATGCTCCAGCAGACTCAAGTGTCGCGGGCGGTAGAAAAATATAAGGAATTTTTGAAAAAGTTTCCGACTGTTGGCGCATTGGCAAAAGCTCCGCTTGCAGACGTTTTGCGTGTGTGGAGTGGTATGGGGTACAACAGACGGGCAAAATTCTTACGCGACGCGGCAAAAATAGTCGTTGAAGAGCAGGGCGGCAAAGTCCCGAGGGACTTTGCCGCCCTCCGTACCCTCCCTGGAGTAGGCGATTACACCGCACACGCCGTGCGCGTCTTTGCATGGAACGAGCCAGACGTTTTGATCGA
The DNA here is from genome assembly GCA_964351105.1 of uncultured Candidatus Saccharibacteria bacterium. Taxonomy (GTDB): domain Bacteria; phylum Patescibacteriota; class Minisyncoccia; order Phycocordibacterales; family UBA2100; genus UBA10103. The sequence continues at coordinate 9,216 of CAYGMC010000019.1, forward strand.
AACCAACATTCGTGCCGCATTCATTCACCACTTCTTCTCCAATATTCCTATAATTCTCGATAGCGAGATATTGGAATATGCTCAAAGGGCGGTGAAGGGGCAGGATTCGCGAGAATGGCACTGGGCGCTGATGGATTATGGAGCGCATATCAAAAAGCTCCACAAAAACCCCGCGCGCAAGAGCGCGCAGTACGCCAAGCAGTCAAAGTTTGAGGGCTCACTGCGCCAAATCCGCGGCGCTGTCTTACGATTTCTTGGGGTTGGTTCTGAAAATCCGATGAGGTCAGACCTCATCGAATTTTCAGAAAAGAAGATTGGGGAAGCGTTAAAGGGATTGGAGCGGGATGGGTTGATTGTCGAGGTGAAAGGGTCCGCCCGAGCCAGATCGGCCTTAGGCCGAAAGTGGATGATTGCATAAAAAGTGAAATCCCGGCCGCCGAGTCATTGGGGCCGGGATCTCGCGGTCGGGATGAAGTCACTCCCCGACGGGGTCCCCATTGACAATGAGTTCCAGCTCGGGCTCGTCATCGCTGTGGTTCTCAACCGTCGCGTTGTCGATGTAGATGCCGACCGACGTGAGACCGAAGAGTCCGTTGAGGGCGGCAACGATGGTTTTTGCCGTGGTTACGTCATCCACTTTGATGTCAAGGACGAGATTCATTTGCACCTCCATGCACGCTATTGTGCAGGCGCGATTCTACGTGAGGGGGGGGGAAATGTCAAATGCTCACAATCACTGGAATCACAATCGGGCGTTTGAGAGTGCGCTGGAGGAGGAATTGGGCGACAGCGTCGGCCAAATCTTCACGCGCGACATCGAGGTCTGTTGCGTGGAATAATTTTTTCGTTTGTGTCTCTCGCTGGTTTGCTATATAATGCCCAAATGAGCAAGAGCATTGTGATGCAAAATGACATTCGATTCGGGGCCCCGTGTATTGCCGGTACTCGAATAAGTGTCACGGATATACTCGGGTATATTTCCGCCGGAGACAGCGTCGACACGATCGTCCACACCTTTCCCGAACTCACGAAAGAGAAAGTTATTTCCGCGATCGAGTATGCCGCCAATATGTTGAACGTCACTGCGTCGCTCGAAGAAAGCCATGAAACGCATCCTGCTCGACAATAATTTGCCACCGCACATTGTTGAGATTCTTTCTGGATTTGAAGGTGTTTGCGTTCGAGACGTTCTCGCTCCGGATGCTACCGACTCCGAGATTTTGAATTGGTGCGTTTCCAACGACGTAGCTCTATTGGTGACCAAGGACAAACAGTTTGCGTTGCGAATCGCGAGCGACGCGTCAAATCTCAAGTGCGTGTTATGTACATTCGGCAATATCTCCATTGCACGAACCCTCGATGTTTTCGAGCAAAGAGAGTCGGCGATCGAATACTTCGTCAAATCATCCGCAAAGATTTTGAGAATATAACAAGAGGGCGGGATGGACTTATTGTCGAGGTGAAAGGGTCCGCCCGAGGCGGATCGGCCTTGGGCCGAAAGTGGGGGATTGCATAAAACGAAAGGCGCCGGAGCGACTTTCGCTCGGCGCCATTAGCGGGCTTGTATGAGCCCATGGAGTCTCAGGTGTCAGCGGAACATGTCCCAGTTGTTATCCGCATGCGGGTGCATCATCTGGTACGCTCGGTAGAGAAGTCCCATATGTTCGGGAGCCAACAACTCCCCCGAATAATTCCGCAATCGAGACGAAATTACGCCGAATTCAGGATTTCGCTCGAGACATTCTCCGTACGCGCCACCCTTCTTGTTGCGATAAATATCGCCCACCTCATGTTCCTCACCGGGTTTCCCGACGAAGTGCAGAAAGAAGTTATTCTGCCGACGACAGAAGCGTTCGAAGTCGAGAACGGGATCGTTGTTGGGCATTGGCTTGTTCCCCATGCACGCTATTGTGCAGACGCGATTTTACGTGAGGGGGGGGGGGAGAATGTCAAATGCTAACAATCACCGGAATTACAATGGGGCGTTTGAGGGTGCGCTGGAGGAGGAAACGGGAAACGCTTTCGGCCAAGTCGTCGCGGGCAATGTCGAGGTCGGGTCCTCGTGGACTGCGCATCGATGTCTCGACGCTTTTGCGGATGATGAGGCGCGTCTGATCCATGAGGTCTTTGTTGTCGCGCAAATACACGAAACCACGCGAGATGATATCGGGTGATTTGTGGAGTTTGCCCGTGCGCCTGTCTACCGTCGCGACGACGACGCAGAATCCTTCTTGTCCGAGAGCTTTTCTATCGCGCATCAAGACGTCGGAGAGTTCTGTGACGCTGTGACCTTCCACCACGCGAAGTTCGGAAGGCGCTTTTTCAGCGAGGCGTACGATTTTCTCGCCGTTTTTTATCTCGAAAATCGAAGAATTGTCCGGTACCACCGCATTTTCCGGCGCACAGCCCGCTTCCACCGCGACATCGCAATGCACGCGCAACATATAGTGGTAGCCGTGTACGGGAATAAAGAATTTCGGGTGTATTTGCTGGTGAAGCCACAATGCCTCTTCTCTATTGCCGTGTCCCGAAGCGTGCACATCGCTCGTTTGGTACGTGATGATGTGCGCGCCTTGGCGCGAGAGATTGTCTTTCATCTTTTGCACCGCGCGCTCATTACCCGGGATGACCGAAGAGGAGAGGACAATGGTGTCTTTGGGGGTGAGCACGATGTATTTGTGATTTTTGTTGGCGATGCGCATGAGCGAAGCAAATTCGTCGCCCTGCGCGCCGGTCGCGAGCACGATTATTTTTTCAGGCGGATATTCACCGATGTTTTCCGTCTGGATGAAGGTGCCGTCTTTGAATTTGAGCAGGCCGAGATTGCGTGCGATATCAAGATTGGTCTTCATAGAACGTCCATCAACGACGATCTTACGCCCCATTTCTTCCGACACGCGCACGATGTGGATAAGACGCTCAAGCTGGGAAGCGAATGTACCCAAAACGATGCGCCCTTTGGTGCGGCTGATAATCTCTTCGAGTGCATGAAAAACGACGCGCTCGGATATCGAAAAGCCTTGGCGATCGACGTTGGTAGAATCCATCATGAGGAGGAGAACTTTGCGATCTTTGAATATCGAGAATTCGCGCACCTCGTCTTCTGTCGGGACGCCGTTGTCGTGATCGAGCTTGATGTCGCCCGTGTGTACCACATCACCCCACGGCGTTTCGATAATGACACCCATTGAATCGGGTACGGTGTGCGTTACGTTGAAAAAGCGAAGTGTCGTCGAGCCGAGCTTGATCGACTCACCGCGCTCTACCTCGCGTATCGTGAGAGGTGATTGCGTAAATTCTTCTTGGCGTTTCTTGATGATTTCTGCGGTGAGTTTGCGGGTGTAAATCGTGGGATTGCCGATACGCTCCACGATGTAGGGAATGCCGCCCACGTGGTCGAGATGTCCGTGGGTGATGATGATGCCGCGAATTTTATCGCGTCGTTCTTCGAGGTAGCTTGTGTTGGGTAAGATATAATCAATGCCCGGTGTGTCGACTTCTGAAAACTGAAAGCCACAATCGATGATAAAAATATCGTTGTTGAACTCTACCGCGACCATGTTGCGACCAATTTCCTCGACACCGCCAAAGGGAATGACGCGCACCGTGTCGGGGGCAAGTGGTGGAATCGTGTCACGCACTTTACGCTCGGATGAGTCGCTGTGCTCAAGGCGGAGTTTGGAAGGTCTGCGTGGCGCGCGCGCTTGGCCGCCAAAAGAGCGACGGCGCATTTGGCCAGGGCGGGCATCGGGTCGACCTGCTGGACGAGAGTGAGGTCCGTGTGGAGGACGCGGTGAATGAGGGCTGGTATTCGGGCGGTTCGGTGGTGGATTCATAACTCTGATTTTAACGGTACTTAATAATATGATTAATACGCATCAGCGAGATGATTTGGCAAACATTGCCCACACGTATTCTGTATCGGTGTACCACATATGCACTCCCGCAAATCGATCTGCAGGAAGCGTGAGCGCTCCCAAAGAGATTCCGAGAATGCTACGCGGAACGATGTAGAGAAAATCTGGCGAATAAAGGAAAACAGCAGGATTATCTTTGACGACAAGCGAAGCAAATTCTTCGTACAGTGCATTGCGCTTACGCTTGTCTGTCGTTCCGCGTGCTTCAGAAAGGAGCGCGTCTGCTCGGGCATTCGCATACATCGAAAGATTAAGACCTGGGTCATTGCGCTGACTCGAATGCCAAAAAGCATAGAGGTCGAGTTCGGGTCCGACGACTTGGCCAAAGAGCAGTGCGTCGTAGAGTCTCGGGCGAATGACATTGGTATTGAGTTGGGCGAGGGGATAAATTTGCAAGGACACGACGATGCCCGCCGCCCTCCAATCTGCCGCAAGTTGTTTCGCTGTCGAAACAAGTTCGGGTTGATCTGCGGTCGAAAGCGAGAGCGAGAGCGTTTGTTTGTCCTTCTTCCACGCACCGGCTGGCGGGGTGGTAGGATCAAATACCCACCCACCTTTTTCCAATATTGCTCGAGCATTTTTGGTGAGTTTTTCGCTATTGTCAGATGTGCTCGTCGAAATGTCGATTGATTGAAGTGGCTCTGCGTTGACAGACGAAGAATTGCCCAAAAGTCCGGGTGGGATCGGACCCTCGACGCGGACGCCATGACCACCAAGACTTCGTGTGATGACCGCGTCTTTATCCGAGGCAGCATCAAGCGCTTTTCTGACGCTCGAATCGGCGAGTACCGAATTATGGGATTGGTTAAAAAACACACCAAAAATTCTTGGAAGAGGTACTTGTACTAGTGCAAGATCATCTCGCTTTATGTTTTCTATGTCCGACGACGAAATACCCACCGCGGCGTCTATTTCTCCGACACCAAGCGCTTTTACAAGTGCTTCATGACTTGGAAAGAAAACAAACGATATGTGCGAGAGGTACGGCTTGCCGAGTGTGTAGTTTGAAAAGGATACAAGATCGTATCGCTCGGCACTTCCGCTCGAATCGGTGGCGACGCCGGAGATTTGGTATGGCCCGCTTCCAATAGGGTTTGTATTGAGTGAATTGAATGGAAATTCTTCGGGACTTATGGTTTTCCAAAGATGCTCAGGCAAAATGCCTAGGGTTGCATTGTCGATAAACGGAGCGTAGGCGTGAGGAAGAGTAAAGACGACCGTTTTTGCATCGGGCGCCGAGAGCGTTACACCGGTCCAATCAGCGCGGCGGGGGGAGTTGATTCTCTCATCGAGTGCCACTTTGATGGTGAATATCACGTCAGCTGCGGTAATCTTGGTCCCATCGTGGAAAACAGCATCAGGGCGAAGTGCAAATGTATATGTGCGGCCATCGGTCGATATGCTATATCCTTCAGCAAGGTCTGGTACAACAGTGCCATCGGGAAGTGTCCGCATAAGACCTGAATACACGAGTGCAGTAAGATCTTGATCTGCTTGTGAAATCGCGAGAAGTGGGTTAATGAATCGTACGGGGCCTGTCGCACCCTCGACAAGCGAACCGCCTTGGGTGGGGACGACCAGGGAAGCGGCTGCGTTGAGATTGGCAAGCATGACAAGCATCGACAGAGAGAGCACGGTGGTCAAAAGGTAGAGTACGAGCCGCTCGCCGGGCGTGAAGCGATAGAGAGCATCTTCGGCTTTCGAGAGATACGAAAAACGACGCGGTCGGGTGAGGCGTTCTTTCCAAAGAGAAACGACGCTTTTGAGCGTTGCTCCGTAATCATGATTATCGAAATACTGTTCCATGTATGGAATACGTTGCGTTTATAGAACCCATAAGCGCAGTTTCTGCGCCGCCCCACATTTGACTAGCCAAGCACTGAATTGCTCACCAAGGCCAAAAGTGCCGAAAGCCCAAACAAGATACCGAGCACGATAGTGGCAGTAAAGAGTGATTTTTCGAGTCCGCGGCGCGTGTGAAAGCCCGAACCAAAATTATCAGCCCCAAATGCTCCACCAAGGGACGCACCCGTTCGCTGCAAGATAATAACCACCATCAAAAGAATGGCGAGCACAATCTGCACGATGGGCAGTAGTCCTTGGAGGAGAGCCATGCCCCACAAAGATAGCACTACGGAAATACAAACGCAAGCCCCTTGACCCGACCATCCTTCTTCGTATATATTGACCCCGCTCTAAAACCTATTATTAGATGATAAAAATATAGAAACTTATGGCTACAAAAAGCAAAATGAACATCCAGCCGATTGGCGATCGCGTGCTCGTGAAGCGCGAGGATGCGGTTGTTAAAAAGTCTCCGGCGGGCATTATCATTCCCGATACGGCGCAGAAAGAAAAGTCGAAGCAGGGCATCGTCCTTGCGGTAGGCCCAGGAAAATACGGTGATGAGGGTGATCTCATTCCGATGACCGTCAAACCCGGCTCAAAAGTAATATTTAATGCGGGGTGGGACAACGAGGTAGACATGGGCGAAGAAGGAGAAGAATACTTTCTTGTAAAAGAGGGAGATATTTTGGCAATTATCAGGTAGAGATTTGTATTCGTTAAGAAAAAACTATGGCAAAACAAGTAATTTTTGATCAGGATGTGCGCAACGCGCTGAAGCGCGGTGTCGACATTGTTGCAAACGCGGTGAAAGTAACGCTCGGCCCCAAGGGTCGCAATGTGGCGTTGAGTAAATCATGGGGCGGCCCGACGATTACGAATGACGGCGTATCAATAGCAAAAGAAATCACCCTCGCCGACAAATTTGAAGACATGGGTGCATCAATAGTGAAGGAAGTAGCCACCAAGACCAACGACAAAGCCGGCGACGGCACCACGACTGCCGTGGTGCTCACCCAGGCGATTATTCACGAAGGACTCAAGCGCACAGCGCTGGGTGCCAATGCGATGATGGTGCGCCGTGGCATTGAAGCGGCCGCAAAAGATGCGGTGGAAGAACTCAAGAAAATGGCGCGCGAGGTGAAAGGCAAAGCAGAAATTCGCCAAGTCGCCACTATTTCCGCAGAATCCGAGGAATTGGGCAAGACCATCGCTGACACGGTAGAGAAAGTGGGCAAAGACGGGGTTGTTACGGTGGAAGAATCGCAATCGCTCGGCATCGAGTCCGACTTCGTCGAGGGAATGGAATTCGACAAAGGCTACGTCTCGGCATACATGGTAACGAATTCCGAACGCATGGAAGCGGAAGTCAAAGACGCGCCGATACTCATTACAGACAAAAAGATTTCTACGATCAAAGACATTCTCCCATTGCTTGAAAAAGTGGCGCAATCGGGCAAAAAAGATTTGGTCATCATTGCCGACGATGTAGATGGCGAAGCGCTTGCGACGTTTGTGGTCAACAAATTGCGCGGTGTGT
>CAYGMC010000020.1:0-16087 GCA_964351105.1 uncultured Candidatus Saccharibacteria bacterium
AAGCGAGCGCGGGGTACCCGCGCAATGGCGCGGGTCGCGCGAGCAGGGCCGAGAAACTTTTTTGAGCGACGGCGATAAAAAGTGTTCTTGGCCGAGCCCACCCCCGGCACCAAAACAGTTGAACCGCGAGCCAGGGTCGTGAAATTTTCGTTGCGACGGCAAGGAAAATATTCCTGACCGAGTCTCCTCTCCCCTACAAATTCCAAAATAGTGCTTTATCCTGTAGAATCGTCTCATTCCGCCCGTAGCTCAATTGGTAGAGCACTCGCCTCTTAAGCGAAGGGTAGTTGGTTCGAATCCAACCGGGCGGATAGTAATTGGTAAGGTGTACCTCGAATCCAACCTACGGACAGGTAATTGGTAAGATGTACCTCGAATCCAACCTACGGACAGGTAATTGGTAAGATGTACCGAATTTATTGATTATTTTTAAGACTTGTAATTTATTCCCAGGTGTGGCATCTTTCTCCGAGGAGAGGACAACCATCGGGGAGGAGTCTGACGTTGACGTTGAAAATATATCTGAAAGATGACCATGCTTCCGTTGACTGGAGTGTATCAAGCACGTTTCGTGTGCATTGGACTACAGATGAGCCATTCACACGTTTCATCGAATTACCGAACGTGAACCCCTTTGAGCCATTAATCGATACTGTTATACCGTCTGAGGTAATCGAAGGGGTTAGTATATGCGGTGCATTGGGCTCGTTTCTTTCTCCGCTCATCGATCCAAACCTCTACGTATTCCACGGAGCGGAGTTTTGGGTTGGTCCCCTGCATAATGGCAAAAAAACTTTCAACGCGAGAGCCGACTCAATTCACGCTCTCCGAGGGTTAATCCTTGCCGTTTCGAGCGGGTGCGCACAGTATTGAAAGTGGTACGTACGGAGCGCGCGAGCGCTCCGACTTTTTTATGTGATGCCGATATTATTTGCGTTTTAAGCGGCGTTTGCCGCCGGGGACTTTTGAATAATTGCGTTTCTTTTTCTTTGCCATATTGGTGAAAAGATAATTGATAAAGGTCGTTCAATTGTAGCACGTCAAAATGCTATACTCGCTTGATAGGGGTAGGTGGCGGAATTGGTATACGCGCTAGGCTTAGGACCTAGTCCCGCAAGGGTTGCGAGTTCAAGTCTCGCCCTACCCACTGCACTCACGGCTTTGTGCCGTACGGGGGCGTGATCAGTTTGTTAAACATCGACATGTCGGGATTATAGGTACCGCGCGGAGTGATGCCGAGTCCCAAAGTATTGGTGATGAACGATATGATGCCGAATACCGACACCATGATAAACATGCCAACAATCCCCCACAGCATGTGTTGTTTGCCGTCATCGCTCTTCCCTCCTTTGTTTAGTGCATCGAGAAACTGGACAAGACCCCAGATAAAAACGAGGAATCCGAGAGAGAAAATCACCAATATCGCAGGGTTGAGTATTAAATCTATGACTTTCCCCAACATTTGTGAAGCGGTCGCCATAGGAAGTTTACTGCGCTCCCCTTAAATCTAATAAGGGCAACGGGCAGATTTAGATACCGGGATTGTACTGGTATGGTGCGGCAATCGGAGCATTGGAAACATTGGGCAAAAAGGTCGAACCAATAAGACGAATGAGCCCCCAAATCGATACCATGACGAAGAGCGTTACGATGCCATAAATCATCATAGTCATGCTGGAAGCCTTCATTTCAGGACCACCGACGAGGTATTTGACCATGCCGTAGAAAAACACGACGATGGCTGCACCGATCAGAAGCACGACCAAAATGTTTATGATACTGCCAAAGGTATTGAGTACACCCTGAATGTTTTGAGCATGGGCCAAAAACGGAAGGCCGAGAGTGGTTACTGCCAAAGATGAAGTGCCGATAAATTTGCGCATAAATCTGAAAATTATTAACCCGTAAGTACCATGCATCATAGCCGACGTGGGGGTAATCACAAGTACCTCAAGCGATATGCTGTGGATAAGAAATCGAGGGAGGTTAATGTTCTTCTGGTTTGGGCTTTGGTGTCATCAGATCTTTGGCGATGACCCATACAACGAACACGACAAATATGAGCGCTACACCGCTCACGGCGACCATAAGGTGTCGGAGCAAAAATTGTTGGATTGCGAGCAGTACGATGAGCGTAAAAAGGACAGAAACGCCCCATTGCATCATTTCTATGGCCTCGTCTCGATAAGTCGGCCATGTACCTAATCGCACCAAATATTGTATGAAGCCTCCGACGAACAAGAGAAATGATGCAACCAACATGAGGCCAATGAAGAGGTTGAAAAAACTCAAAACCTGTGCTGTGGTGGGGAGTATCATCAGAGTGATTGAAAATTATTGGTACCGAAAAGCGTATTGCCGAGCAGGCGAAGGATCGCCCAAATCGCAAACATAACGAACAAGGTGATGACGCCCCACAGAATTTGCCCACGAAATCTTTCCCATCCCTTTGCCGAGCCAGCCTCGGTCATTGCGCTCACCATACCCCACAAAAAGTAGACGACTCCAATCGCTATCGCGGCGCCCGTCAATCCTCGGATTATAGAAACGATCAAATTGGCAAGTCCCTTGAAATCGCTTGGTGCGGCCAAGGCAACAAGCGGGGTGATCGATACCGCCACCAGAATTGCCCCATACAAAATAGATGGCCGTGTCATATCAGCTGACAATCTGCGAGAGTGTAGATCCGATCATGTTTGCCAATACCCATGCGCCCAATACAAGCGCCGAGCCGATGATAACCCACATAAAATTGACTTTTGCTTTCTCGAGTTGGCTCGAATTGCCTCGCGCCCAGATGAACTGAAAGCCTGCCAACACGATAAAAAAGCCGATTATAGGGAGTGCGATCATAACGATGACCTTGAGTGTGGTCGCGACGAATTGTGTGATATTTGTTGCCGTGAGCGGATTGGAGAGAATCTGCGCATATGCGGAAACACAGAAAAAGAGCACGGGGAGTGCGGCCAAAAGAGGGATGAGTGTGCGCTTGTTCATAATGCCGATTGTTCGATTATTTGCGCCATCTGCTGGTCGCCTCGTTGTATTGATTCTTGAATGGATGAGGCTCCCGACGCGACATTCTCAATCATAGCGCGAAAAAGGTATTCGGTCTGCACGGGATTGGGATCTATCCATGCGCGTGCAATGAGTGCCATACGATTAAAAAGATTACCATATCCTTGCGAGGGCTCTGAGAGAAGATCACGTCGCGCCGGTGGTATACCAAGCGCGCGCGACAGCGCATGCGATGTTGTCGCTGAATCGAGCAACTGCGCAGTGAGAAAAGCTCCCGCCGGGTTACTCGCAACCCGTGGGATGGCAAAAGCGTACACTCGACCGAAATTGCTCGTGCGTTCTTCGTCTTTGAATTGCGGCACTGGTGCAATCGCATAGTTGAGATTGGGATTCATGGTCGATATGAGCGTGGCTTCGCTCGCAAAACCGATATACAGTGCTGAATCCCCTGCCGAAAAAACATTCCGCGCGTTGGGTAGAGCGCCGTTCCACGTGTAGTGAGATTGTGAAGGGTCGGCAAAGCTTGTGTAGTAGGCAAGCGTTTCTGCCCCCGACTGTTTCTCGAGCCCTGCCCTCCCATCGGAGAGCGCAGGCGAAAGTACTCCATTCTGACGTACCGTGAGTTCAACACCTTTTTGCAAGAGGAGAAGGCTCAAGATTGATTTAGCATTACCGATATTCCCATACGTCCCGAGTGCAATCGTCGCCGTTTGAATTTCACTACTGCCGTTTTTTATCGTGACATGAGGTGCCATCTCGCGCACATCCTCCCAAAATTTCGGCGCTTCGGCATAGCCCGCCCCCGCCAATATATCGCGATTCCAATAGAGAACGAGAGGATCGATGACAAAAGGAAACGCACTCACACCCTCGGGGCCCAAAAAAACGTTGCCCGCTTCTGCGAACATACTTTTGAAGGTTACGTCACTCAAATCTGTGTATGGCACTGGCATAATCTTTGGTTCTTCATTGAACGCGTGATCCGAGCGCAATACAAAAATGTCGGGTCCTGTATTTTTAGCCAAGGCCTCCAAAAGATCTCGTTCGAACGTAGTTTCATTTTTTTGTACGTAGGTAACCTGCTGAAGATCTTGATTGTACTGCGTGGCTTGATCGAGAACTGTGGTAAATGCCTTGCCATCAAGGGTGCCCCAGATGACTACTTTGCCGATAGACGTGGTAGCCTGCCCGCCACCCACGGCAAAGGCAAATATAAGCACGCCCGCTATCGCAAGAGAGCCAAAAACAGCGAGCAATACAATCTGAAATAGTGAATTATTTTTCATGATAGTGGTCGAGGGATTGGCTCAAACATGAGTCCGTAGTGATGCGCGCCGGCGGTGAATTCACTGAGGAGTTTGAAATGATTTCCTTCGGCGTATTCAATCGCTTTTTCTTTCTTTACGACATGCTCTTTTGTAGGTCCCATACCGCGAAATGAATCTGTCCAGTCTATTATGACAAGTTTTCCCGATGGCTTCACAATACGCCGCGCTTCGAGAAGCGCGGAACGAGGATGCTCAAGCTGAAAGAGTACATTCGACATGATTACTCTGTCTACACTATCGTCGGCAAGCTTTGTACCATGAGGTTGCTCTACGTCGCCGAGAACTGTCTCGATATTTTTCAGTCCTTGTCGCTCTGCTTCATTCTGTATTCGACGCAAAAGATCAGACTGGACATCGATTGCATACACACGACCAGTGTCAGCAAGTGTTTTGGCGCAATGGAGGGCATAATGCCCAGATCCCGCGCCAAAATCAGCAACGATCATCCATGACTCCACGCCAAACAAGCCCACGTTGTGTACGGGGTGGGCAAAACGCGCCACGCGTTGATGGGCTTGCATACACCGCAGTATACCGCGCAATTTTACTCGACAGATTCACTCTGTGGAAAGACGACAAACGAAGCAACGTTGTCTCCTTCATACAATTTCATGACACGAACACCTTGCGTCGCGCGGCCGAGTGATGGAATCTCGTCTAAACCAGTACGAATAGTCTGACTCTTTTGAGACATGGCAACGAGTTCCCCACCACCCACAATGACAGCTGCTCCAACGAGTTGTTTGGTTTTTGCTGTGATTGACATTGTTTTCATGCCCGATCCACCACGGCCTTGTGTTTTGTACTCGGAAAGTTTTGTTTTCTTGCCATATCCCGTTGAAGAAAGTACGAGAAGCTCGGCATCTTTGGCACCTTTGGGTACAACACCCGCACCGACAATGAAATCTCCTTTCGAGAGCTTCATGCCACGCACTCCTGCCGCCTGCCGCCCCATCTCGCGCACTTGTGATTCTGCAAAACGGATTGACTGACCTTTTGCGGTTGTCAAAACCACATCATCACCCTTGTAGACGAATTGCGCACAAATGAGCGCGTCGCCCGCGTCGAGATTAATAGCAATCAGGCCGCTTCGCCGCACTTCGCGAAATTGTGCCGCCGATGTCTTCTTGACCGTGCCATTTTGGGTAGCCATGACGAGCGAAAGCCCGTCGGCAATTTTCTTTTCTTTCGGCATTGATAGTATCGAGGTTATTTTTTCGTTTTGCTCAAGCGAAATAAAATTCATGATTGATTTTCCTTTTGTGGCTCGTTTTCCTTCTGGCAATTCATACATCTTGAGCTGATACACCTTGCCGCGATCAGAGAAAAAGAGGAGGTCGCTGTGAGCGGAAGCAGTGAGAAACTGCGTTACGAAATCTTCGTCTTTGGTATCGAGGTCCACCACACCCACACCGCCGCGTTTTTGTCTGCGATATTCGCTCGGATTGGTGCGTTTGATGTAGCCGCCTGCGGTGAGCGCGACCACGAAATCTTCATCGGCGACCAAGTCCTCGGCCGACATTATTTTTGCGCCACGTTTTACGATCTTGGTACGACGCTCGTCTGCATACTTGGTTATCATTTCAGCAATCTCACTCTTGATGAGATTCATCATTTTGACTGCGCTCTTCAAGAGAGCGGTCAATTCCTCGATGAGTGCCTGTATTTCTTTTAATTCGTCCTCTATTTTCTTGCGCTCAAGCGCCGCCAAACGTTGCAAACGCATTTCGAGAATCGCATTGGCCTGACGCTCAGAGAATTTGAACTTGGTCATGAGTCCCATGCGCGCATCATCGACATCTTTTGATTTCTTGATGAGCGCAATAATCTCATCGATATGATCGAGTGCTTTTTTGAGCCCGAGGAGAATGTGTTCTCTATCCTGCGCTTTCGCAAGATCAAATTGTGTGCGTTTCGTGACGACTTCTTTGCGATGTGCAATAAAGGCTTCCAAAATAGCCTTGAGTGAGAGCGTTTGTGGTACGCCATCCACTAATGCGACGACGTTGTAGTGAAATGTTTCTTCAAGCTGTGTATGCCGATACAGATAATTGAGCACAGTCTGGGCGTTGCCGGTGTTTTTGAGCTCTATCACGACACGAATGTCGCTCGTGGACTCATCGCGAATATCCCGGATTCCTTCGAGTTTTTTCTCGTGTACGAGGTCGGCCATTTTGAGCAAGAGATCGGATTTGTTGACACGGAACGGAATCGACGTAATGACAATCTGATAATCGCCTTTTTTGCCCTCGACGATCTCGGCGTTACCACGCACCACTACGCCGCCGCGCCCCGTGGCGTATGCATGTGCGATGTCTTTTTCGTTAAATGCGATACATCCCGTCGGGAAATCCGGTCCCTGCACGAATTTGAGAAGGTCGTCGGTCGTGGCTTGTGGATTTTCTATGAGATGAATGGCCGCCTCGCATACTTCGCGCAGATTGTGGGGCGGAATATTAGATGCCATGCCCACAGCGATACCGAGCGTGCCGTTTAAAAGTAAATTCGGCACTGCCGCGGGCAATACCACCGGCTCCTGCTTGGTGTTGTCGTAGTTGGGACGGAACGCGACAGTATCTTTTTCGATATCTCGCAACATTTCGGCCGCAAGACGCGACATCTTTGCCTCGGTATACCGATAGGCAGCCGCGCCATCGCCGTCAATCGAGCCGAAATTGCCTTGTCCGATAATGAGCGGATAACGCATAGTGAAATCTTGCGCCATTTTGACCATAGCATCGTACACCGATGTGTCGCCGTGCGGGTGATATTTTCCGAGCACATCACCGACCACCGTCGCTGATTTTTTTGTTTTGCCACCGGCAGTGAGTCCCGCTTCTTGCATCGCAAAGAGAATTCGTCGGTGGACCGGCTTCAGCCCATCCCGCACATCAGGAAGGGCGCGCGCGGTGATGACCGACATTGCGTAATCGAGATAGCTCTCGCGCATCTCAAGTGAGATCGAACGAGGTACGACATTGATATGCGCTGTGGCCGCATCGCTCTTTCCGCCTGCTCCCACTTTCCCCTCTTTTCCACTGGCCATAATCTCTTAATTATACCAAAAACTGAGCAAAAAATCCACTGCGCGCGCGACCCCAATGCCCTACGGAGTCGACGCCGTAATTTGGTCAAATGGTGTTGGTTCGATTATGCGGGGGACGGTTGTTGCAGGAGACGTACTTGTAGCTTTCGAAACTGAATTCTGTTGTGTAATCTGTCGTATATCACGCAAGAAAAAAACTGCCCAGCTGATGAGAAAGACAACAATAACGAAGATAGCTATCGATCCCGCGACCATGATTCGGTATTCTCTCGATTTCCCTCGCACATGATCCACTATTCTGCGCATAATCGTAACTGCTGTCATTACGAGGAAAGAACGATAACGTCCCCTTCCTTACCCACAACATCGCGCGGCTTTACTGTCAATTTGTCGATGGGTTTTACTCCCTCTTCACCCGCTTCCTTCAGGAATTGTTTGAGCGATTTTTCGTTGTAAAGAATCGGTATCACAATCTTTGCTTCAAGTTTGACCGCGAGCCTTTGTGCATCTGATGCGTCCAAAACTCCCTCGCCACTAATAGGTACAAAAAGAATGTCGGGCGAATCCATCTCGAGCACATCCGAATGAAGTGCACCCGAGAGCGCACCAAGATAGAGAATAGAAAGACCGTCGAGCAAGAGTGCGTACACTGTATTGATGCGCGCTTCTCCTCCGTAATTCGAGGTAGTAGCAAACCCCGCAGATGTAATTTCCTTGACTTCATATTCACCGGGGCCACTGACAACGAACGGCTCTTTATCGCCCCGACTCGCTTCTTTGGCTCCGTTCATATCGGCATGATTCAAGCTGACAAAGACAGCGTCCGCACCAAAATTCGTCGGTTTGAAATTTTTTGAGCTCTTGGAAACGGGCGAAAAAACAATCGTGGTATCCCCCACCTGCACGCGTACGCACGCACCCTCGTGATGTGTGATAATCATGGAGCGATTATACCCCGCGGAGCAATTTTCGGCTATCGCGCGTCGGCAGAATCAGTTGCTAGGGTGGTTAGTCCTATGAAACTTCACTGATCTTCTTATAGAGCATGGGCAAGTGATCTTGGCGTAAACGAAATTTCGTGCCGTGATTATGACCTGTTCGAGCGTCGAAATCTACAAGAATTTTCCCCTCTTCAAGTGCATTGAGAAAACCTTCAAAGTTGAATTTCTGGAGCATCATCACTTTTGTATAATGATAAAATTCTTTTTTCTTCTCAATCTTGACTTCTGCTTGAACGTAAAAAGAATTGAGCAACTTCGTTCCCGCTTTGTGTTCGAGGTCATCAAATCCCCAATATGGTTGCGGATCAAGTTCGGCAAGACCAGCACCTTTTTTGACGGATTCAAGCCATTTTTTGTGACGAATATCCACGCTTCCCGCGTCAAACGAAATGAGAATTTTGCGCTCTTTGCGATCAATAATCACCATAAAGCCGCGGTCACTTCGCGATTGTCCGTGTATTGTTTGCCGAAAGCTCATTTCGCCCTTAGGATATTTCTTTCCATCTTCTTGGTGTGCCCATCCATACATCGGGAGAAATACTTTCGGAACAAAACCAATTGCTCGTGGCGAAGGTTCTATGTGGAAAAGAGTGGTGAGAGAAGTTGTGTTTGCCCTTTGAGTCTTCAGCTCCCATTCTGCCGCGTTTGGTATGGGCAAATTATTTTCTTTAACACCGAGTAGATCCTCTAGCGTATTACCAATTCCTCCCGCATTACCGTGCCGAGCGTTGGGAATCCAGCCCATTGCAGAGATTTCTTTGAGTTTTTTAATCAATTCTTGCTTGGTGTATGTATGTGGTTTGTCTGCCATATTCAAAAAAGCTTCAGTTTCGTCTGATAATCTGCAATGCGCTCGTTGGCCATTTCGCAGTAGTCTGGTGATATTTCAATACCGACATATTGTCGTCCGTTATTTAAGGCCGAGAGTGCAGTAGTACCCGAACCCATGAAGGGATCGAGCACTTTTTTGGCGGTGGTGGCAGAGATGATTCGATCGATGAGCGGCACAGGGAAGGCCGCCGGATGCTCGTTGTTCATCTCTTGAGTAAACTCCCATACATCTCCATATCCGTTTGCTTGTGGCGCAAGTTTAAATTTTGGTTTTGCTATGAGATAAATAACTTCATACGTCGGTACAAAGTAGCCAGGATTAAAGTTGAAACCGCCCTTGCGTCTCCAAATTATTATCTGCCTGACAGGAAAACCCTGTACGATATCCTGTCGATCCTGCAATACTCCATTTTGGACGCGCCACTTGTGATTGTAGAAAATAGCGCCGTCATCGGGAATAATCCGCATCATTTCAGTGAGGCATTCTCTTTGCCACTTTACATACTCATAGTGCGGCATGCTATCGTTGTGATGAGAATACCCTTTTTGGAGAGCGGCATTCGCCCACTTGCCACCTCGCCCGTCTTTCATTCCGTTGCCTGTTGAATTTTTGAGATTATACGGTGGTGAAGTTACCACAAGATCAATCGAACCCGCTGGAATTCTTTTCATGACTTCGATGACATCTCCACAAATGATCGTATTTACAAAATCTTCACTGGATTTTGAATGTGCACTTTTGCTTCTTTCCAAACCCCTGAGAGTAGAGACACTTTTTGTGGAAGTAAGTACACCCATATGCACATAATGATACCCCGCGGAGCAATTTTGAGCTATCGATCTGGCGGAATCTCGTAATAATTGATTAAAAACTTTGCAATATCGGCAAACGGGCGCGCGAGGGTGGCGGAGGCATACTTTTGCCCGTGTGGTTTTATGGCAAAGAGAAAGACGATAAATTTGGGCTCGCGTGCAGGAAAATATCCAAAAAATGAGTGCAGATATGTATCACCTTCAATATATCCACCGCCCAGCTTGGGGATCTGGGCGGTGCCGGTTTTTGCCGCTATCGTGTAGTGTTCCATTTTGAGTTTGCCCTCAAGTAATCCCTTGTCGAAAACCGTAATAAGCATATTTGTTACGGTCTCGACCGTTTCTGGTTTCAAAACTTGTACACCAGCCGGAAGCGTTACCGATCGCGTAATACCGCTTTCGTATCGTATAGCAGTCACCACGTGCGGCGATGGCAGAGCACCCTTGTTGGCAAGAGCCGAAAGTGCGCGCGTCATAGCAATGGGAGATACAGCGATTCCTTGGCCATATGCCGCCGTGTCGTAGTTGATAGCCGGGCCTGTTCCGTTTCCGAGGGGAGAAAGATTCCCCACTACTTCGTTGGGCAGATCAATGCCACTTTTTTCACCCAGTCCGAACAGTCTAAAGTATCGTGTGAGAGTGGGATACCCGACAGTGTCGGCGAGGAATGTTGCACCGAGATTGAGCGACTGGCTCAATATCTGTTGCATCGGGGTAACACCGCGCGCCTTCAGGTCAAAGTTGCATATTTTAAATGTGGAACGCTCGATACAACCGGTGTCCTTATAGGTCGTACTCGCGGTCACTGCACCTGCATCTATTGCCACGGCCATGGTGAGAGGCTTCATAATGGAGCCGAGTTCATATCTTCCGGAGACCAGCTGTTGGTCAAACACACTTTGGTCGTCAACGGTGTTATAGGTATTGGGGTCAAAGGTGGGCCGCTCTGCTATCGCAATAATTTCACCCGTTTGAGGATCCATCACAATACCACCCGCAAGATACGGCGTATACTCCCGCATCACACGATCGAGCATTCCCTCAAGTTCTTGCTGGACTTTTGGTTCGATAGAGGTGAGGAGCGATCCTTGGTGCGCCGCAGGATCACTTGAAAGTGCCGATCGAAGATTCGCAAAGATCTCAGCAAAAGGATTAACGTAGCGACTTGCAGCGTTTTGAGTGAGCGTAGAATCATACAATTTTTCAAGCCCGTACACGCCGATTTTGCTCTTGCTTTTATCGTTAAAGCCAACAAAACCTACTGTTTGAGCCGCTAGAATGCCTCCGGGATAAAAGCGCCACTGGTCGGCCGCAAGAATAACGCCCGGTATTTTCAATGCGCGTATCTTTGCGCCTGCTTCATCGGATACTCGAAATCCCACTTCTTCGTACGGATCGGATTTCTTTGCTGCATTCCCAAAAAAGAGCTTCCGATCAATCGGCGTAATGGCATTCAATTTCGAGTACGTGCCTTCGATGTCCTTTATTTGTTGGGGATTAATGGCAATGCGCCACCCTGATTGCATGACGGCCGCGGCTACCGATGTACCGTCCTTACTGGTAAAAAAGATAGACTCCCGCTGGAGCGTTTCTGGCGCGGGTTCTTGATACTGACCCAGAGCATCGCGACGATAATCTTCGCCATGTACGATCTGTACGAAATACAATCGCACGACAAGCAAGAGCGCAAACGCGATGAATACACCGCCGAGCAATCGTATGCGTAGAATCAATTGCTTGTGAGCGTGTGCTTCCATTCTCACATAGTACCAGCTCTTGAGGGTATGTTTGAAAACCGCACAGCGCTCGTTTGAATTTTAAATACGATTAGCGGCAAGCGCTTGTGCGGACGCGGCATTGCCGAGTCGATGCACATACGACGTCTCTTCGATTGGAGCAAGACCAAGCGCTCGAGCAGCTTCTGGTGATACGCTTTGCGATAATGCTAAATAGTTTTTTTCAAGCTGACCGATCGTGCTCTCAATCTTTTGTATCTCACGCACCGCTTCGGTGCGGCCCATGACATGGAGGATGGAAGAGGTTACAAAATAAAGATATCCCACAAAAAGGACAGCGAGCATGATAAAGAGTAGCGAAAGAGCGCGACGTTCGTACGGATGTTCCACTGCAAGCCCGTGTCGCTTGCGCGATACTTCGAGCTGCAGGGTCCCCTGCAGTGCCGAAGGTCGATATTTGCTTATAGTATGTAAATGTTTCTTCATGATTTTTTTATCTCAAAAACTCGAAGCTTTGCACTGCGCGCACGTGGATTTTCTTTTACTTCACTCTCCGATGACGTGAGCGGTTTTTTGGTTATACGGATACCCCATCCATTTTTCTCCCATTCGGCAAAGATGCGCTTTACCACACGATCTTCGGTCGAATGAAATGTGATGACCGCTATCCGACCGTGTCTGAGCATGGTGCGCGCACTTTCAAGCCCTGCGGTGAGCGCTCCTAGCTCGTCATTGACCGCAATGCGCAACGCCTGAAAACTTTTCGTCGCAGGATGCAGACGACCGTGGGCATACGAAGACGGCACTGCTTGATAGATCGTTTCTGCAAGTTCTCCCGCGGTCGCAAAGGGTTTGTGAGCTCTCTGCTCGACGATTGCCTGCGCAATCCGGCGCGAATATCGTTCATCTCCCCACCCAAAGAGAATGTCGGCGATGGATTCTTCGCTCCATTCATTCACAATAGTCGCGGCGGTGAGCGTTTGCGGCGTAACGGTCTTTGCGTACGTCATCAAGAGATCTTCTTGACCTTCTTTTCTCGAGAACGAAAATCCGCGTCCTGCATCAAGCTGATACGCACTCCATCCAAGATCAAACAGTGCTGCATCAATATAATTAATACCGCGTTTCTCGAGCTCGCTTTTCATGTGCCGAAAATTGGCGTTGATAAGCTCTATCTTTGGTCGCGCATGAGCAAGCGCGTCTTTGGCGCGCTCAACTGCATCGGAATCCATATCGAATCCGATGAATAACCCATCGGCTCCCAATATTTCTACGATACCGCGCGCATGGCCTGCGCCACCGAGTGTGGCGTCAACGACCGTGCTCGTACTTTTGAGCGCAAGTGCATCAACTGCTTCGTGTAAAAGAACTGCTGTGTGGTGTTCTCCCCGCTCGGCGCGCGCCGCGTGGGGTTCTGACACCGGATCGCTGGAAGATTTAGATCGTCGCGTGCGCATGACGTTTGATCTTCCAGCTATCCGAGGTCGGAATTTCATACAGGATTACAGTGCACCAATCTCCCCAAGCTTGGCCGCCATTCGCTCTGCGTCGTTTTCGATACGCGTCTTGTAGACATGCCAGCGTTGTGCGTCCCATATCTCGACCCGGTCAGAAATGCCGGCAAAGACGACGTCTTTCTGCAAGCCTGCATGATCTTTGTGCGTATCGGATATCAAGATGCGTCCCACATCGTCCACATCGACTTCCGCCGCGCCCGAGAGCATCCAACGATTGAATCCGCGCGAATCCGTGTCGACAAAAGAAAGCGACTGCAATTTTTCTGCGATTTTGTCCCAGCTTATGCGAGAAAAAATAAAAAGACAGTTGTCGAATCCCCTCGTCATGACGACTCGTTTGCCGAGCGGCACACGAAACGCTTTTGGAAGCGAAATACGCTTCTTTTCGTCGAGTGTGTGCTCGTATTCGCCGATCAACAGATTGGTCATATCGTTTACCACTTTATCCCACTGGAATAGAGTATATACCACTATAGCGCACCGCAATGCAGTTATCCACACTTCGACTCGCAAGCTCACTCAGTGTAAACACGCGGCCAAAGCCTCCTACAGGAACCAACAAAGGGGCTCGGAAACACGGCAAGCGAGTCAAAGTACCCTGAGCTTGTCGAAGGGCACTTGTATTGCTATGTCCATTCGCCAGAAATCAACTTTTTCTTTTTTGCCCGACTCCAGCCTTTGATTTGTGCTTCTCTCCGTCGAGCTTCCGATTTTGTTTGAAACGGGAGAGACGTATATCTCAAAATAAACGGCCCCTGTAAAATGGCCATACGGGATCCGTCACCGCGATTATGCTTTGCAATCCGTTCGCCAGTATCAGTAGTTATCCCGACATAATATGCTCCGGTCTGCGCTTGCGCTATATACACAAACCAATTTCTACGAACAGAGTGACCCTCCTGCATAAAGCAATTGTAATTCAAAAAATAGTGTAAAAAGCGCACCCCTGGCCGCACGTGCCAGGGGTTTCGGTTGATATCATCGTCGGAAGATTTTATCGTAAACTCCGTTCATCTCTGCCCATTCAGACTCAGCTTGAATGAGACCTCCGACAACCTCGTCAGAAAGTGTCACATGCGTACCCACCGGACACGAACGTTCGTGATGAGTGCGCATACGTTCCCATTCGGGAGCGGCCGCGACAACTTCAAGAAAGAAAAAATTCTGTTGTCTGATATTGCCGCGAGCAAGGAGCTTCACGTGTGAGAGTATCGGCAGGCTACAAACAGCACCGTTCGGCATTTCAAGCCCTTGCTCGTCGCGAACGGGCGGCCCAAAGTTGTTGACCGTCATTTCGACCCTCACGACGATAACCGCAGGTGCCGGATGCGCTGGAGTCGTGCGCTCCAGACCCACACCAGTGGGTGCCGCGGCCATGACCGATGGAGCTTGAGAATCCACCGGTGTGGGCCAGCTAGCCAGCAAGAAAAGTAGCAGCAAACCGCAGACCGTCCGTAAATCAAACTTCAACATGTTCGCACTCCCGCTATGCTCGAGTCCGATACTCGAGCTTTTTGATCAATCCGACCAGCAATCTGTCATGGGCACGCTTTTGTGTCAAAACATTTCACGCACTTGCCAAATTATGCAATAAATGGCATTGTGGCGGCAGGAGGAGGCATGTGCCCACCTCGCCGTGATGGTCCCAACAACTGGAGAACGTGACGTGAGGGTAACGCAAAAACTCGGACAGTGCTTGACTGTCGTCGGTCTCGCACTTCTTCTTCTGATACTGCCGGTCTTCCCGGCAAATTCGCACTCGTGTTACGGCAAGGTCGAGGAGGTTGCCGCCGCGCACCTGTGGCGTCACAATCCCGATCTTCGCAAGTTCATACGAGCGAATCGAAACATGGTTGCGCGGTTGGCGGCGGAGACATGCTTCCAAGTTCGGCTCCTTGGCCGTGTGAGCGAGGTGGACTTCGCCCACCAGCTCAATGATGAGGGGGCTGTCGATCATTTATGGACAGCGGGGAAATACCACCATCGCAGTCCGATGAAGATTCTCGCGGCGACCTCAATGGGGATTGCTGAACCGCTCTTCAGGGAGGAGGCGAGAGAGAAGAAGAAGCGCCTCGCGGCTCTACCCATCCCTCTCCCACCGCCGGCTCCGCCGCTTGCGGCAGGGAGCCGCGGACAGCGCACAGTTGCGCTGAAGTAACATTGAGGGCCAACCGCCCGACGAACGCCCGGTGATCCGGAACGTTCGCCGGGCAGTTTGTTTTTTGGTATAATTATTTGACTCCATGCTGTCTATTTTTAAACAAGCAACTCCCGAAGCACTCGAAGGAATCGCCGAGGAGATGCGCGTACGACAAACAAAGCATTTCATATTTATGTTTAGCATGGGGAGTCAATTTGACCACCTCATAGTCCAACAATTGGCAAAGCTTGGCGTGTACTGCGTCGTCGCCGATCCCGCATCGGTACGAGCCGAAGATGTGCGCAAAGCCGCGCCTGCGGGCATTATTCTCTCCGGCGGCCCCGCTTCGATGCACAACGAACCACCCCCATTTGATGTGGCGATTTTTGATCTGGGGATTCCCACACTCGGGGTGTGTTTGGGATTTCAAATGTGGGCAAAACACGTGGGGGCCAAGGTTACCCCGCAAACAAAGCGTGAGTTTGGCGTACATACATTTCATATCACCGGCGACAGCCCGTTGTTTGAAGGAATACCGAAAGACACGTTGGTGCTCGAAAGTCATGGCGATGCCATAGAAGCTGGCTCTGCACTCACCGTCCTCGGAACCACCGAAAACGCGCCCGTCGCGGCAGGCACCCACGCACATCTCTGGGG